>NZ_JBEZOK010000042.1:0-44547 GCF_040706515.1 Streptomyces sp. NPDC047880
GTCCGTGAGTTCGTGTCGCCGCACCATACGGGCATCCTGCCCGGCCCACCACGAGATCCACCCAGCCCACCAAGAGCCATCAGAAACGGCCTAGCGCCGCACCAGACGACAGAGTCCTGGCGTCGAGGTCAGCCCAGGGCAGTGACACCGTCCTCGCCTCGGCCGACCTGGGCTCTCAGACGTAGCCGCGACGTCGGTTCCGAAGTGATCTATCCGACCAAAGCGTAGTAGGCCCCGGCCCTGCGGGATGCGGCAGCACGGCCCGTTCCCCTCCCGCAAGTCGCTGGAGGACTTCGACTTCGACGACTGACCGCCGGTGAGATGCGAGCTCATCGCCTATCTGGGGGACGCTGGACTTCGTCGTCGGGAAGGAGAACGTGATCTTCCTGGGACCGTCCGCCGGTGGCGAGGGGGACTTGCCGGTGCCTCTGCTGCTGGTACACAGCCTGATCCGCTCCTCGGCTGAGTGGCGCGGCACCGGAGGCCCGGACCGTGTGCCCCGTGCTAACGTTCCGCTTTTGCTGTGTCGCTGTGTCGGTGCTCCGTTGGGCGTCTCTGGTCGGCGGCCGCGTCTCTGCCGCGCCTTCCTCGGTACGGTCCCTTCGGAGGAAGGCTCTCTGTGAGCGAATCAACACGTGCCGATGCCCGGCAGCAGGGCGATGTGTCCGAGGCGTCGGGCGCCACTTCGGCAGTGCCCACGGCGGCGTCCTTCGCCCAGCTGGGGTTGCCGGCCGAGGCTCTGCGGGCGCTCGATGAGCAGGGTGTGACTGTGCCCTTCCCCATCCAGGCGGCGGCGCTGCCGAATGCGCTCGCGGGACGGGACGTCCTGGGCCGGGGCCGCACGGGATCCGGCAAGACGCTCGCCTTCGGCCTGGGGATGCTCGCCCGGACAGCCGGGCAGCGCGCGCAGCCGAAAGAGCCGCTGGCGCTCGTTCTGGTGCCCACCAGGGAGCTGGCGCAGCAGATCGCTGAGGAGCTCACCCCGTACGCCGAGGCGCTGCGACTGCGGCTCGCGACCGTGGTGGGCGGCACGTCCATCGGACGGCAGGCCGCCGTGCTGAGGGATGGCGCCGAGATCGTCGTCGCCACGCCCGGTCGGCTGCACGACCTCATCGAGCGCAAGGGCTGCCGACTGGGACGGGTGCGCATCGCGGTCCTGGACGAGGCCGACCAGATGTGTGACATGGGGTTCCTGCCACAGGTCACCGGGATCCTGGACCAGGTGCGTCCCGACGGGCAGCGGATGCTGTTCTCCGCCACCCTCGACAGCGACGTCGACCAGCTGGTGCAGCGCTACCTGCGCGACCCCGCCGTCCACTCGGTGGACCCTTCGTCGAGCGCCGTCTCCGCGATCGAGCACCACGTCTTCGTCGTGCACGGCCCGGACCGTTACGCCGTGACCACGGAGATCGCCGCTCGGGACGGCCGCGTCCTGCTGTTCCTGGACACCAAGCACGGCGTCGACCAGCTCACGCGGCATCTGCGGGCCAGCGGCGTGGCCGCCGCCGCCCTGCACAGCGGGAAGTCCCAGCCGCAGCGCACCCGGACTCTGGCCCAGTTCAAGAACGGGCAGATCACCGCGCTGGTAGCGACGAACGTCGCCGCACGCGGCCTGCACGTCGACGACCTCGACCTCGTGGTCAACGTCGACCCGGCCACCGACCCGAAGGACTATCTGCACCGCGCGGGCCGCACGGCCCGGGCTGGCCGCTCCGGCACCGTCGTGACACTCGTCCTGCCGGGACAGCGCCGCGAGACGAGCCAGGTCATGGCGGACGCCGACGTCGCCCCCAAGGTCACCAAGGTGCGGTCCGGCGAGGCGGAGCTAAGCCGGATCACCGGTGCCAAGGCTCCCTCCGGAAAGCCTCTCGACGGCGGGCCGGCCGTACCGCGCCCCAAGAACCACAACGTCCCGTTCGGCGGCCTGGGCAGCACCAAGGACGCGAAGAGCGGTTCCTCCGGTGGCAGGTCGTCGTCCCGCAAGAGCAGCGAGGCCCGCAAGCTCGCGGAGGCCCGCAAGGCGGCCCGAGTGCGGCGCGGCGGCTGAGAGCGGCTTCCCGGACTGCCGGGCGGTGTCCTCGTCCACGCTGCTGGACCGATACGCGGGACCGGAGATCGGCGGGGGTGCACCGGACGGCGTCACGCCCGGGTGACCGTGCGCCTGGCGCGGCGGGGAGGCGGTCAGCCCGGGAATCCGACCGGAGAAATCCATACGGTAGGGCGGGCGACATCGGTCTGGATCGTCAACCGAACGACTCGGGCCCGGATCTTGGCCTGGGGAGCGGTTTCCGGAAGCGGTGCAGGAACGCCTGTCCGAGCAGCCGACCCGCCGTACAGAGGCACTCCCGGTGCGAAATACTCGCCCGATGAGTTCACGCCCGTTTCCGATCAGCCAGCCGATCACGATACGGAGGGCCCTTGCGCGGGATGCCAAACGGCTCACGCGGCTCGTGCGTGGCTCAGGCGCCTACGAGGGGAAGTACGCAGCCGCAGTCGCGGGCTACCGGGTCGGTCCTGATTACATCGAGGCGCACCGCGTCTTTGTGGCCGTCGGCGCCGACGAGCATGGCGGCCGGGTTCTCGGGTTCTATTCGCTCGTCCTCGCTCCTCCGGAGCTCGACCTGCTGTTCGTCGCCGACGAAGCGCAAGGGCGGGGTATCGGACGGCTGCTCGTGGCCCACATGCAGTCCGAGGCCCGTGCCGCCGGGCTCGACCGTGTCAAGGTCGTGTCGCATCTTCCCGCCGAGGACTTCTACCACCGCGTTGGTGCGGTGCGGACCGGGACCGCGCTCGCGAACCCGCCCGCCGTGCCGTGGGACCGTCCCGAATTCGAGTTTCGCATTCCTTTGGAATGACGCGGTGGGCCGGTTGGCGGGGCACCGGCTTGGCCCGCATGGTGGCCGACATGCAGGATCCGCTGGACGCCGCGCGCTCCGTGTGCCGTCGCCGGCGAAGCCGCGGCTGCGCCGCAGGGGGTTGCCTGGAGCGCAACGACGCCTCCAGGCAACCGACTTCAGGCTCTAGAAGAAGCCAAGCTTCCGAGGGCTGTAGGAGCAAAGAATGTTCTTCGTCTGCTGATAGTGGTCGAGCATCATCTTGTGTGTCTCGCGCCCGATCCCCGACTTCTTGTAGCCGCCGAACGCCGCGTGGGCCGGGTACGCGTGGTAGCAGTTGGTCCAGACGCGGCCCGCCTTGATCTCGCGGCCCAGGCGGTAGGCCGCGTTGCCGTCGCGGGTCCAGACGCCGGCTCCGAGGCCGTACAACGTGTCGTTGGCGATCTTCAGGGCCTCGTCGACCGAGTCGTACGTCGTGACCGAGACGACCGGACCGAAGATCTCCTCCTGGAAGATCCGCATGTCGTTGGTGCCGCGGAAGATGGTCGGCTCGATGTAGTAGCCGCCCTCCAAGCCCGGCACCGCGCGGGTGCTGCCGCCCGTGACGACCTCGGCGCCCTCCTTCCTGCCGATGTCGAGGTAGGAAAGGATCTTCTCGTACTGGTCGTTGCTCGCCTGCGCGCCGATCATGGTCGCCGGGTCCAGCGGGTCGCCTCCGACGATCGCCCGGGTGCGTTCGACGCAGCGGGCCATGAACTCGTCGTAGATGGAGGAGGGGATCAGCGCGCGGGAGGGACAGGTGCAGACCTCGCCCTGGTTGAGGGCGAACATGACGAAGCCCTCGATCGCCTTGTCCAGGAAGTCGTCGTCGGCGGCCATGACGTCGGGCAGGAAAATGTTCGGGCTCTTGCCGCCCAGTTCCAGGGTGACCGGGATGATGTTCTCGCTCGCGTACTGCATGATCAGGCGGCCCGTGGACGTCTCCCCGGTGAAGGCCACCTTCGCCACCCGCGGGCTGGACGCCAGCGGCTTGCCGGCCTCCACCCCGAAGCCGTTGACGACGTTGACCACGCCCGGCGGGAGCAGGTCGGCGATCAGGTCGATGACGTAGAGCAGGCTGACCGGAGTCTGCTCGGCCGGCTTGATGACGACGCAGTTGCCGGCGGCCAGCGCGGGTGCGAGCTTCCACGTGGCCATGAGGATGGGGAAGTTCCACGGGATGATCTGCCCGACCACACCCAGCGGCTCGTGGAAGTGGTACGCGACCGTGTCGGCGTCGATCTCCGCGATGCTGCCCTCCTGCGCGCGGACGACTCCCGCGAAGTACCGGAAGTGGTCCACGGCCAGCGGAATGTCGGCGGCCAGGGTCTCGCGGACCGGCTTGCCGTTCTCCCACGTCTCGGCGACCGCGATCTTCTCCAGGTTCTCCTCGATGCGGTCCGCGATCCTGTTGAGGACGTTCGCGCGTTCCGCCGTGGACGTGCGGCCCCACCGGTCGGCCGCCCGGTGCGCGGCGTCCAGGGCGAGCTCGACGTCGGCCGCGGTCGAACGGGCGACCTCGCAGAAGGCCTTGCCGGTCACCGGTGTCGGGTTCTCGAAGTAGCGGCCCTCGACCGGCGCCGTCCAGTTGCCGTCGATGAAGTTGTCGTAGCGACGGGCGAAGGAGACGATGCTTCCTTCGGTTCCTGGCTGCGCGTACACCATGGCGGCTCTCCTCGGTGAAGGGCGGGGCGGGTTGCGATGTCCCTCACTGTGCTCCCGGGAGGTTGGCGCAAGGTTGGCGCCGCGGGACGCGGATGTCAGTCGCGCAGGGAGGCCGTCAGCCGGCCTCTCGCGATCGCGCGGCGCGTGTCGTCGGGGCCGAGCAGCCGCAGCGCGTGCTCGTGGATCTGCGCGTCGTACGGGGCCCGTTCGCCGTAGCGCAGGGCGTGCTCCGGGCGGGTGCTCGCCAGCACGGCCTCGCGTACCGCCACGTCGAGGCGGGTGCGCCACTCCTCGATGCCGGGGGCCTCGGAGTGCGGCAGGAGCGGGCCGCCGTAGTGGCCCAGGGCGGTGTCCGTGTCGCCCTGCTCCAGCGCGCGCAGGACGTCGGCGGCGTCGCAGGACACCGGTGTGGTGAGGGCGTAGTGGCGGGCCGATATCGCCCCGCCCAGTGCCCGGCGCAGGTGGGAGATCTCCGCTTTGAAGGTGGACGGCGTCACCGGCCGGTCGCCGTACAGGGCTGCGCGCAGCCGTTGCGGTGAGAAGCCCCCGGGTTCGAGGGCGAGGAGGGTGAGGATCTCCAACTGCCGGGGGCGCAGGGGAAGTGGCCGGGTCTCGTGCAGGACCTGCTCGGAGCCCAGGCACGTGATCCGCAGCCGGGCCGGAGGAGACACCTCGGTGGTCAGACGGGCCTCGATCGTCGACACCAGGGAGCGGACGGTGGACATGGCCAGGGGGTGCGAGCGGTCCCAGGTCGTCGACAGGTCCAGTACGCCGAGGACCCGTCCGTCCCCGCCGCGCACGGGTGCGCAGTAGCAGACCCAGCCGTGCAGGGCCGACACCAGGTGCTCGGCCGAGAAGACGGAGCTGGGGCGCCCGGTCCGCAGGGCGAGGGACAGGGCGTTGGTGCCCATGGCCTGCTCGTCCCAGCGGCCGCCCGGCGCGAAGTTGACCCGCTCGGCCCTGCGGCGCATGGTCGCGCCGCCGCAGGTCCACAGGATGGTGCCCGACTCGTCGGTGACGGCCGTGACGAACCCGGCGTCCTCGGCGATGCTGTGCAGCTCCCCGGCGAGCCCGGAGACCGGCCCGTACAGCGGTGAGGACGTCCAGCGCTGGTGGACCCGGCCGCCGTCGGTGACGGGGGCGCTGTCCCGGGCGGGGTCCACGCTGCCCAGTGAACGGGCCCAGGACTCGGTCACCTCGTGGCGCAGCGTCGCGGTGCCGCCGGGCCGCGTGCCCGGCACGCTCAGCCGCGGCACCCAGCGGGACCACTCGTGCTCCAGCACGGCCCTGCGCCGCGTGAGGTCAGGGCGCTGTGACATGGCCTCTCCCTGCCGTCGTACCGGATTCTCGGCGTCAGGTCAGTGTTACCGGAGGTGCCGGTCCCGGTCGAGAATTCCGCCGGACCCGGGTGAGACGTTCTGAACGGGCGAATCCCGACTGGATGTTTGTCCGGTGCGCGGGTTCCGCCGTCCGGGTGACGGGTTCACTCGACCCGACGGACGGGGCCCGGCCCGCGTACCGGCGCCGCGCGGCGCCGCGTTCCCCTGGCATGGACAGCACGGAGACGGCGCGGCGCCTTCCGGGGAACGACGCCGCACCCCGCTCGTACGCCGAACTCACCAGCGGATACGCGGGACATCCGCCGATCTACGCGGCTCTGGTCGCAGAGTGGGAGGCACGGGGCCACACAATCCCGGAACACCGCGACGGCCAGTGGGTTTCCTTCGCCGCGCCGGCCGAGAGCGAGACCTGGACCGCCGTCACCGCATGGACCTCCGGCCGGCACATGGCCCCGGTGACCCCCGCCGCCCCGCATCCGGGCACCGCTTCGCATTCGGCCAGCGGCCCTCACTCCGCCGCCGGCCGCC
Source organism: Streptomyces sp. NPDC047880 (assembly GCF_040706515.1). NCBI lineage: Bacteria > Bacillati > Actinomycetota > Actinomycetes > Kitasatosporales > Streptomycetaceae > Streptomyces > Streptomyces sp. NPDC047880. Next base: position 6,407 of record NZ_JBEZOK010000042.1, read on the forward strand.
ATCCGGTCACCGGCCCTCACCCGGCCGCCGCCCCGCACCCGCCCGCCGGCCGGCATCCGGGTCCCGCCGCTCCGGCCGGATCCCGCCCGGGCTCCGGCCGCCACCCGGGGACGGCCGCGCCCTCGTCCGCCGCCCGACCCGCCTCCGGCCGGCACTCCGGGGTGGCGGGGTCGTCGTCCGGCGCCCGTCTCACCAGCCGTCCGTCACCACCGGCTCCGCGCTGACCGGCGCCAGCACCGCGAGGGTTCCGCTGGCCTCCCGCAGGGCCGACTCGAGCGTGACGGCCGTGTGCAGGGCACCGGTGCCGTCCGGCGGGACGAGCCACTCCAGCCGTCCGGCGGGCCGGTACGGCGGCGGCACGGCGATCCAGGAGCCCCGGCCCACGTGCCGTACGCCGAAACCGACCCACTCGCTGACCGGGTCGGGCGGCAGGAAGAACCCCACTCTGCGTGCGGCACAGTCCACCAGGGTGGGGCCGGGCACCTTCAGCGGATCACGCCACAGTATGTCCAGCGCGAGCAGGCCGAGCCGGTCGGGGACGCTGAGCACGTCCCAGTAGCGTCCGGCCTCCACGAGCATGGTCCCCGCGCCGTAGTCCCACTCCCGCTTGCACTCCTGGGGGTCCGTGGCGGCCGCTGCCAGCCACTCGACGGCTTGCTTCCACATGACGCTCTGCATGGCCACCCCAGGCACAGTCGGTGGCGCCGCGGTCGGGCGCGCTGGACACGGCCGGTGGCCCGCGGGGGTCCGCGTGCCGCCCGGCCGTAGCCATGCTGGTAGATATTTCTACGGGCCGGAAGGGGTGGCGCGGCGTGGCGTTTGGGGCATGCCGGTCCCGGTCGGAAGAAGGCAACCGACGGCACGTCCCGGACAACCGCGATCGACTTCGTACGCGTCCCGCACGACTGTCACCGGCGGGGGAGCTTCAGCTCGTAATCCGGCCGCAACCGCCGCCTGTAGCCGGTGTCGTCCCGGACGCGCGTCCCCGAGTCGACGTATCTCCGGTGCAGTCGCTCCAGCCGGTCGTGGTCGAGCTCGACTCCCAGTCCCGGCCCGGTGGGCACCTCGACCGCGCCGTCGCGCAGGTCCAGCACACCGGGGACGATCACGTCGTCCGCGGAGTTCCACGGGTAGTGCGTGTCGCAGGAGTGGTCGAGGTTGAGGATGGCGGCGGCGACATGGGTCATCGCGGCGAGGCTGATGCCCAGGTGCGAGTTGGAGCGCATCGACAGGGCGAGCCCGAACGCCTCGCACACGGCGGCCAGTTCACGGGTGCGCCGCAGCCCGCCCCAGTAGTGGTGATCGGTGAGCAGCACCTGGACCGCGTCCTGCTCGACGGCCGGCTTCAGGTGCTCCCAGGCGATCACGCACATGTTGGTGGCGAGCGGCATGGGGGAGTCCTTCGCCACCTCCGCCATGCCGGGGACGCCCTTGGCCGGGTCCTCCACGTACTCCAGCACACCGTCGAGTTCACGGGCGAAGTACTTCGACGTCTCCACCGTCCAGGCCACGTTCGGGTCCAGCCGCAGCGGCAGGCCGGGAAACGCGTCCGCAAGGGCCCGCATCGCGGCGATCTCCTCGTCGGGCGGGAAGACACCGCCCTTGAGCTTGAACGACCGGAAGCCGTGGCGCTCCTGCATCAGCCGGGCCTGTTCGACGATCCCGACCGGGTCGAGGGCCTGCCTCCTCGCCATGTCAAGACATGGCCGAGAGGTTTCACCGATGCCACACGACGCCCGGGAACACCGAGGAAGCAGCGACGGCCCCCACCGGTTCATCGACACTGTTGGCGAATCCAGGGGGCTGAACGTGACGTCGGCCTTCATGACCCGTTGTGGTTGTGAAGGCCGACGTTGTGTTTGGGGAGGGTGTCGGTGTCGTTGCACGCCAGGCAGGTCGATGGGGTTCCTGAGGAAACGGCCCGGGTGGCGCGGGCGGCGTTCCCGAAGGGCAGCCTGGCGATGCGGATCCGTGATGAGCTGGGCGAGCTGTTCCAGGACGCAGACTTCGCCGGGCTGTACCCGAGCAGGGGAAAGCCGGCCTGGTCGCCGGGCAGGCTGGCGCTGGTGTCGGTCATGCAGTTCGCCGAGGGGCTCTCGGACCGGCAGGCCGCGGACGCGGTTCGCGGGCGGCTGGACTGGAAGTACCTCCTCGGACTGGAGCTAGCCGATCCGGGGTTCGACCACTCGGTGCTCACCGAGTTCAGGGACCGGCTGATCACGGGAGAGGCCGGGATCCAGCTCCTCGACAGGGTCCTTGAGGCCGCCGCGGAGCACGGCCTGCTCAAGGCCGGCGGCCGTGCCCGCACGGACTCCACGATCGTGCTGTCCGCCGCGCGGCAGATCAACGGGCTGGTGCGGCTCGGTGAGACCCTGCGGGCCGCGTTGAACAGCGTGGCCGCACGGGAGCCGGAGTGGCTGGCCGAGTGGGTTCCGTCCGACTGGTTCGACCGGTATGCGATCCGGTTCGAAGACGCCCGCCTGCCCAAGGGGAAGGCCAAACAGGCTGAGCTGATCGAGCAGATCGGCGCCGACGGACTAGGGCTGTTGGCGGCCCTGCATGGGCCGGGCGCTCCCGCGTCCCTACGGCTGCTCGACCGGGTCCAGAGCCTGCGGCAGATGTGGATCCAGCAGTATTTCGTCGACGAGGGGCAGGTACGCCGCCGGGACCTGAAAGACCGCCCGCCAGGCGCGGACCGGCTGGTCACGCCCTACGACACCGACGCACGCGGAAGCGTGAAGCGCGGCACCTTCTGGGACGGCTACAAGGTCCACCTCACCGAAACCTGCGCGCCGGACAGCCCGAATCTGATCACGTATGTCGCCACGACCGACTCCACCGTCCAAGACGTGCGCCTGGTCGCCCCGATCCACGCTCACCTCGCCGAGCGCGACCTCCTGCCAGACGAGCACTTGGTCGACGCCGGCTACGCGACAGCCCGGGAAGTGGTCACCGCCCGCCGGGCCCACAAGGTCAACCTGGTGGGCCCGATCCTCGCAGCCACCAGCTGGCAGACCAAGGACGGCGGCGGCTTCTCGCAGGCCGACTTCACCATCGACTGGGAGAATCGCCAAGTGACCTGCCCCAACGGTGCGACCAGCAGCCGATGGGTCGAAGATCGCTCTCAGGAAGGTACCGCCGTGGTCCGGGCACGGTTCCCGACGGCTGCCTGCCGTCCCTGCAAAGCCCGAGAGCAGTGCACCCGTTCCAACAGCAAGTCGGATATGGGGCGCCGGATCACTCTCCGCCCGCGGGCCGAGTATGAGGTGATCCAGCAGGCGCGGGCTCAGGAAGGCACCCAGGAGTGGAAGGAGCAGTACGCGCACAGGGCCGGTGTCGAAGGCACGATCTCCCAGGGAGTTCGAGCTCTCGGCCTGCGGCGATGCCGGTATCACGGCTTGGCAAAGGCCCAGCTGCAGCACCAGCTCACCGCTACTGCGATGAACTTTCACCGCCTCAACGCCTGGTGGACCGGCGTCCCGCGAGCCTGCACTCGCACATCACGCCTGGCAGCCCTCCGGCCCGCCGATTAGAAGTCAGCGGGCCGGATTTGTCGAAAATGTCGACAGCGCTAGTTTCGCACCGTACCGGTGGAATCCGGTGTCTTACGTTTAGCGTCCACGTGAAACCACTCAATCAAGTGTGTCTCGAACAGCATGGCCGCAAAATCTGGATCCCACTCCGAACTCAAGTCGGGCATCACGCGCTGGCTGCGAATGAATCTAACACCCTGAACCGAACGCATGGCAAAAGTTGCGATCGCCCAAACGCCGTCCTCGCGGTTTTCAAGCGCTAGGCTGTACAGAGAGCCAGCGTCCTCTTCTGAGGCAAACTGGCCACGAAGCCTCGCCTCCGCGGAATCCTGAAACCCGGCGAGCCATTCCTGCGGATCAAGTCCACCGTGCGGCTCACGCTCTACCAAGATTCCGCCTCCTTTCGAAGATCACTCCATGAAAGCAGTGATGATGCCTACGGGGCGACCGTCGCCGGATCGATCGTCCTCTCGTTCTGTGAAGACTACCCTGAACCATCCGGACGGGGTGAGGTACCTGACGGTCACCTTGCCGTCCTGGGGCCGCCCGTACCTGCCATTGTCCAGCGTTCGATCTATGAATCCGTTCAAGGACGTCTCATTCATGGGGTGCCTGTCTTGGATGTGCACCCATCCGAAGTTCGCGTCCCCCTGCCGCAGAGGGAGGTCCTCGCCCGCTCGCCCAAAGAATGAGACCCGGATCCTCCACTTTCCTGTGGCGGCCGGCTCTGCAACTTGCCCGGCATCGATCGCTTGAGAAACCGCAGGCATCGGCGCCGCCTGTGCTGGCGAGCTAATCACCCCTACCGCAGTCATGGACACTGCAGCAATACCGATGAAGAACTTTCGCAGAATATGCACAATTCCTCCTGCCTCGGCGGTCCGTTCAAGATCTATTCCAATGGGCCACGCGGGCGGGGGAAAGGGAGGATTAAGACGCTCCGGGTTTCGGTGCCGTCGCTCATGTATTGCTTTGCGTCATTTGTGAAGGCTTCGATTCGGTCACCGCAGTCGACATGACGCCAATTTCTCCTCGTCACCAGTAAGGGCGGGCGGCAGTATGCCGATCTCTCTGCGATGCCGACTCCCGCAGATGACGGTGGCCTTTGTTGTGGTCTTGCGGTGGATCCAGTCTCTATGCCTTCAGGCAGACCGAGCCCCAGCGCCAGCGGTTGCCTGTGCTGCACGTGCGCGCCGCCGCCGAACTCCGCAGCCACGCGGCTGACATCGTTCTTCCTGGGCCTGTAACGACACCGGCACCTCCCCAAACACAAGGTCGGCCTTCACGACCACAACGGGTCATGAAGGCCGACGTCACGTTCAGCTCCCTGGATTTCGCCAACAGTGTCGTTCATCCGGTGGGGGCCGTCAGGGAACGAGGGGGTGCGGCGGTCAGGCCTGACGTTCGGCGTTCTTCTTCTTGATCCGGGCCGCTTCCTTGCGGACCTCAGCCTGGGTGGCGCGTTCCCGCTCCAGCCACTCGGGGCCCTCTTGCTTCAGCGCCTCGATCTGCTCGGTGGTGAGGGGCTCGGTGACACCGGCGCGGGCGAGACCGGCGATGGAGACGCCGAGCTTCGCGGCGACCACCGGGCGGGGATGCGGGCCGTTCTCCCGCAGCTCCCGCAGCCACTGCGGCGGGTTCGCCTGGAGCTCGTTCAGCTCGGCACGCGTGACGACACCCTCCCGGAACTCGGCGGGTGTGGCCTCAAGGTACACACCCAGTTTCTTCGCCGCGGTCGCGGGCTTCATCGTCTGGGTGCTCTGGTGCGACGTCATGGCTCCCAGGGTATCGAGCGTGTGCACGACCCCTGACCACGCCCGGTAACCTGGCGAGGTGACAGGCTCGGATGAAACCCCCTCGTTCCGGCTCGCCTACGTCCCCGGGGTGATGCCCGACAAGTGGGTGCGCATCTGGAACGAGCGGCAGGCCGGCGTCCCGCTGATCCTCACGCAGGTGCCCGCAGGGTCGGCGGCCGGGCGGCTGCTGGCCGGCGAGGCCGACGCGGGCCTCGTCCGTACGCCCGTGGACCGCGAGGTCTTCAGCGCGATCCCCCTCTACACCGAGCAGACGGTTGTCGTGGTGCCCAAGGACCACCTGGTCACGGCCGTCGACGAGGTGACGCCGGAAGACCTGGCCGACGACATCGTGCTGCACCCCCTCGACGACGTCCTCGCATGGGAGAACCTCCCCGGGCGCCCCGCCCTGGAACGGCCGGCCACCACCGCCGACGCCGTCGAACTCGTCGCGGCCGGCATCGGCGTCCTCGTCGTCCCGCTGTCACTCGCCCGCCTGCACCACCGCAAGGACCTCACCCACCGGCCCCTCACGGACGCCCCCGAGTCGAGCGTGGCTCTCGCCTGGCCCGAGGACGCGAAGACGGACCAGGTGGAAGACTTCATCGGCATCGTCCGCGGCCGTACGGTCAACAGCACCCGGGGCCGTCAGCAGCCCCCGGCGCAGGGCAAGTCCACTGACGCGGGCCGGGGCGGCACCCGGCGCAAGCAGGTGCCCGGCAAGTCGGCCGGGGCGAAGCGCACCGGGAAGAGCGGCCGCGGCGGCCCCCAGGGCGACAGACGCGGCAGGCCCGGCCGCCGCTCGTAGCGCGGGGGGCGGGGCGCGGTTCGTGATACCCGCGCCGGCCGTCGTTCGTGCCGGCCGGCGCAGGGACGACGGTGGTTCGTGACAGGTACGGGCCGTCGGACGGACCGCAGCCCTGCCCCGTACCCGGATCCGGACCGCTCAGCCGCCGGCCGACGGAGACGGTGCCGGCGCTCCGTAGGACGGATTCGGGGCGACCGTCTGGAAGTCCTTCAGGTCCTCGGGGATCGGCAGGACCCGGACCGGCGCGCCCGCCTGCGGAGGCGGCGGGGTCGTCTGGTCCTGGGGCAGCTTCGGCGGGGCGGTGATCTGGAAGCTGACCTGTTCCTGGTTGATCAGCCCCGTCTTCTCCAGGACCGTGATGTGGTCGAGCACGGTGTCGTTGGTCGTGTCGGCGAGCTCCCGCACGAGGCTGTTACGGGTGGTCGCCCGGATCTTGGCGATCGTCGGGAAGATGCCCCCGTGCGCGACGCGCATGATGGTGACGGCCGTGGACTCGAACTCCTTGCCGGTGCTGCCCTCGGCCGTCGCCACGAACTGCTGCTGCTGCGGCGACGGCTCGTTGGGCAGGGTGATGCCCAGGTCCGTGGAGATCTTGCGGCAGCCCGCGTCGAGCCGGCCGTGCCCCACGAGCAGATGCTTGGAGACTTCCTTCATCTCCGGCGACGTGCTCCGCTCCTTGATCAGCTGACCCAGCGGGTACTCCCACAGTCCGGCCGCGCGCACGCGCACCACGAAGTCGCGGTCCGCCTCGGTCAGTGGACCCCACTGCGTGTTGGCGATGATGCGGTCCTGGCCGGAAGCCGCGTTCTGCACGCCCAGCATGCTGGGGTAGGCGAGCGCGGTGAGCGTAAGGATCAACGCACCGCCCACGAACGCGGTTCCTGCCGTGCTGCGCGAGATGCGCATCGTGCCTCCTGGGATATGAACGGCCCAACACCCAGAGGTACGGACGCCGGGGGCGAAACAATCACCCCTGCCGAAAAAAAGTTCGCACGCCCCGTCCGAAGGAGTCCACGGGCCGGGCGGGTCGGACGAGATCAGGACGGATCGGCCGAATTCACCAGCCAGTCGTACGCGGACCGCGCCGTGAACTGCGCCTGGCCGCCCGGCAGGAGCAGCCTCGCGGTCGCGAACTCCGGTGCGCCCGCCTGGTCCGGGACGTACGGGATCGCGATGCAGCGCATGCCGGCGGCGTGGGCGGCGGCGGCACCCGGAGCTGCGTCCTCCAGAACGACGCAGTCGGACGGGGCCGAGCCGAGCCTGCGGGTTGCCTCCGGGAAGACGTCCGGAGCCGGCTTGCCGTGTGCGACCTCGTCGGCACAGACCACGGTGTGCAGGTGCGCGTCCAGGCCGGTGCCGTTCAGCACCGCCACGACGGCCTCCTGCGACGAGCCCGAGGCCACAGCCATGGATACGCCCTCGGCCGCCGGCAGCTCGACGAACGCGCGCATCTGCGGGTAGGCGCGTGTGGTGCTGCGGGCCAGCCCCAGGTATTGGCGGTTCTTCACGTCCGCAGCTCCCCGACCGGGGCGCGCAGACCGTAGCGGTCCCTCCAGTCAGCGACCGTCTCCTGTGTGCTGATGCCGATGTACCGATCGTGATCGGCCCAGGTGAAGTCCGCGATTCCGTACTGGGCGAGCGTCCGGCGGCCCGCCTCGTAGTAGTTCGGATCGCTGTCCACGAGTGTTTCGTCGAGGTCGAAGATGACTGACATGCCGCGGAGTCCGCTCATACGGCCGTGCTCTCAAAGATCATCCGCGGGCCGACCGCCCGATCGACTCCACCAGCGGCAGCAGCCGGTGGGAGACACGCTCGCGCAGGGCGACCTCGGTGCGGGTGCGCACCACACCGGGCATGCTGATCAGCTTCTGGACGACGTCCTCCAGATGAGCGTTGTCCCGCGCCACCACCCGGGCCAGCAGGTCTCCGCCGCCCGTGATCGAGAACGCCTCCACGATCTCCGGCACCGCCGCCAGCGCGTCACCCACCTCGTCGAGATGACCCTGGGTGACTTCGATGTGCACGAAGGCCAGCACGGGGTGCCCGAGCGCGGCGGGGGAGAGGGCCGGCGCCGTACCGGTGATCACGCCGTCACGCTCCAGCCGGTCGAGCCGGGCCTGGAGCGTGCCGCGGGCGACGCCCAGGATCCGGGCGTACTCGCGCACGCTCGTGCGCGGCTGCTCCAGCAGCAGCCGCAGGATGCGGGTGTCGAGCTCGTCCACGGGCATGGCGCCTTCTCCTCGTCCGTTGGCCCTGTCGCGGCCGTTCGGCGACAGCTCCGACTGTACCAATGGCACAATTCCCAACGCACGAGTTGAGCCACTGGCCTCCGGGATGCTGATATGGGTACGTCGATGGCGCTGCGGACCCCGCGGCGCCTTTTTCATGCGCGCTGATGGCAAGTGTCTCGAAGGGGGCGGTAAGCGGTGCTGAAGAGGGTGTTCATGGCTCCGGATCCGGGGCGGACGCGACTGCGGTTCGCCACACGTGCCGTGCTCGGCATCGCGCTCGCGGTCGCCGTGTGCGGCCTCGCCGGGCACTCCCTCGCGGGCGCCGTCACCGGAGGTCTCGCCGCCCTGCTCGCCCTGTTCACCGTCACCGACGCCACGGTCCGCGGCCAGGCCGTCACGACCGCGCTGCTGCCCGCCGTCGGCCTGCCCGTGCTCACCGCCGCAGCCGAACTGCACGACCACCCGGTGGCCCGGGACCTCACCTTCCTCGCCGTCGTCGGGGCCGGGGTGTACGCGCGGCGCTGGGGGCCGCGCGGGCACAGCCTCGGCGTCTTCGCGTTCATGACCTTCTTCGTGGCGCAGTTCCTGCACGCCACCAGCGACCAGCTGCCCCAGCTGTACGCCTCGGTCCTGCTGTCCGTCCTCGCCGCCGCCGTGGTGCGCTTCGGCCTGTGGTGCTATGAGCGCCGCCTGCCCCCGCCCGTCGTGCCCGTGCCGCCGGGCGGCACGGGTCTGGCCCGGGTGACCACCCGCCAGGCGGTCCAGGCCACCGCCGGGGCCGGCTTCGCCCTCGTCGTGGGTCAGCTGGTGTCCGGACAGCGCTGGTACTGGGCCGTCGGCGCCACCTGGTGGATCTTCGTCAACACCACCTCGCGCGGCGAGACCCTGGTCCGTGGGTTCCGGCGGGTCCTCGGCACGGTCATCGGCATCGGCCTGGGCCTGATCGTTGCCGTGCCCGTGCACGGCGATCCGGCCGTCACCGCCGCACTCGCCGCCGTCTGCGTCTTCGGCATTTTCTACACGGCCGCCGTGTCCTACACCTGGATGATGCTCTGGGTCACCCTGCTCGCCGGACTGCTGTACGGCCTCCTCGGCGTGCTCGGCCCGGACCTGCTCGCTCTGCGGCTCGCCGAGACCGGCGTCGGGGCGCTGGGTGCAGCCCTGGCCGTGATCCTCGTCCTGCCCGTCACCACGCACAGCATCACCGACGCCTGGATCCGGCGGGCCCTGCGCTGCGTGCACGCCTGTGCCGTCGAGACCGCGCGGCGCCTGGCGGGGGCGGCGGACGCCGACCCGGCCCCGCGGGTTGCGGAGCTGGAGCAGCTCCTCGCCCGGGTACGGCTCTCGGTCGCCCCGCTCGTGCACCCGCTGAACCCGATGCTCGGCCGCAAGCGGCGGGCCCGGCACGTGCTCACCCTCCTCGACGACTGCGCCCGCGAGATCCGCGGTCTGGTCGCCGTCGCGGCCGACCCGGAGGCCTCCCACGACGCCCGTCTCGCCACCGCCTGCCGGCGGGTCGAGGCCGCCGTCGAGGCCCTCACCGAGGGCCGGGACATCGCGGTCCACGCGGACGGCCTGCCCCACGCGGAACCCGCCCTGGCGCATCTGCACGGCCTGGAACGAGCGCTGGCCGATCTGGCCCGCCCCCTGCGCACACCGTCGGGCTCACCCCTGGTGGGCGCCTGACGGTGCCGCCCCGAGGGGGGAGGCTTCGGGCCCGGCACGGTGCGGTGGGCGCGCGGCCGGGCCCTGGGGCGTGTGACGGGCACGTCGCCGGCTCCCGGCCCTGCGAGGCTGAACGGCGTCGCCGGGCCCCGGGTCCGGCACGATGCGGCAGTCACCTCCCCGGGATTCGGGCTCGTCGGGATGCGGGAGCGGGCCCGCAGTGCGGCACGCGGGGCCGGAACCGGCCGTCCACGTCGAACTGGACGAACGGCAGGGCGCCCTGCACCTGTCGGTCCGCGACGACGGCACCGGCCCGGCCCCGGGCGGCGCCGGACCCCGTGCCCGGCAAGCGCGATGCGACGGGCGCGCCGCCGCCCCTGGGGCCTGTGACGGGCACCTCGCCGGCCATCGGTCCTGCGAGGCTGAAAGGTGCCCCCCGGGGGCCCCGGGTCCGACCGGGCGATGCACCCTTGACCGTTTGGTCTAGACCGCGCATGATCGGCTGCGCGGTCCTTCCGGGCTGCGCGGGCGAAAGGGGACAGCGGTGGCGGCGGACGGCAGGTGGCGGGCGTTCATCGGGTCGTTCACGGCGGCCGGCGGCCCCGGGATCGTGACGGCGGAGGTCGACCCCCGCACCGGCGCGCTGACCCCGCTGAGCAGCGTGAACGCGGTCCCGGACCCCTCCTGCCTGGCGCTCGCGCCCGACGGGGGGACGCTGTACGCGGTCAGCGAGACCGCCGAGGGCGCGGTGGCCGCGTACCGGGTGGACGGCGACAAGCCCGAGCCGGCCGGGCGACCCGTACCGGTCGACGGCAGCGGCCCGACCCACCTCAGCCTCTTCGCGGGGCACGTCCTGACCGCCAACTACGGCTCCGGCAGCGTCACCGCGCTTCCTCTCCGCCCCGACGGCACCCTCGTGCGGTCCGCCGCGCGCGTGCTCCGGCACAGCGGCGCAGGCCCGCACGCACCCCGTCAGCAGGGACCGCACGCCCACCAGGTGCAGCCCGACCCGAGCGGCCGCTGGGCCGTCAGCGTGGACCTCGGCACGGACTCGGTGCGGGTGTGCACCCTGACGGACGGAGTCCTCGCCCTGCACCGGGAGACCGCGCTGCGCCCCGGCTCGGGGCCGCGCCACCTGGCCTTCCACCCGGACGGCTCGTACGCGTACGTCGTCAACGAACTGAGCCCCTCCGTCACCGTCTGCCGCTGGGACGCGGCGGAAGGCGCTCTGACGCCGCTGTCCGAAGCCCCGGTCCTGCCCGGCGCACCGGCGCGCGACGCCTACCCGTCGGGCATCGCCGCCTCACCCGACGGCCGTTTCGTGTGGACCGCCACCCGCGGCGAGGACGTCCTGTCCGTGCTCGCCGTCGAAGGTGAGGGGCTGCGGCTCGTCACCACGGTGCACTGCGGTGGTCACTGGCCGCGCGCCCTCACCGCGGGCGACGGCTTCCTGGACGGCTTCCTGTACGTCGCCAACGAGCGCTCCGGCGACGTGACCTGGTTCGCGGTCGATCCGCTCACGGGCGTCCCGCGACGGGGCGGCTCGATCGGGGTGACCGCCGCCTCGTGCGTCACCCTCGGCTGAGGACGGGCCCCGCGACCGCCCCGGCCGGGCAACCCATCCCGACGGGGCTCCGACGAACGAAGGCCCGCTCCCGACCGGAGCGGGCCTTCACGGCGTCCTGTGACAGCGTCTCGTGTCAGCGCACGGGCGTGCTCTGCGCCTGCTGCGGCGCGATGCCCAGTGCCGTCGTGTACTTGGCCAGGGCGAGCTTGCCGATCGCCGGGTACGGGCCGAGCGACTCGGCGGCGGAGCAGCCGGCCTCCTTCGCGGCCTCCTCGACCAGACCCTGCTCGATCTCCGGTCCGATCAGATACGGCGCGAGCGCCAGCTGCTGCGAACCCGAGGAGCGCAGCTGCTCGGCGACGGAGGCGATGGAGCCCTCCTGGTCCAGGGCCGCCGCCATCACCGGCACGGCGAGACGCGCGGCGAGCAGCATGCCGGTGATGCCCGCCGCCTGCACGGCCTCGTCGCCGCCCACCGAAGCGAGGATGATGCCGTCCGCGGCGGTCGCCACGGTGAACAGCCGGGCACGGTCCGCACGGGCCAGACCGGCCTCGGACAGCCGCACGTGCAGTGCCTCGGCGAGCAACGGGTGCGGGCCGAGGACGTCGGTCAGCTCGGCGGCGACACGGCTCTCCATGAGGGCCTGGCGGACCTGGCGCAGCAGCGAGCCGTCCGGACCGGCGAGCAGCGGCACGACGACGGCGACGGGCCCGTCGGGCGTCTTCACGTCCATGCCGGCGGCGCGGGCCTGCTCGAAACGGGCCGTGCGCTCCTCGGCGGCGTGCACCAGCACGGCCTGCAGCGAGGGGAACTCCGCGTTGTCACCGTCGAGGTACCCGATGCGGGCGTCGAGGCCGGGCAGCTCGGAGCGGGCGATGCTCACAACCTCCTCGGCGAGGCTGCGCGTGGTGCTACTGGGCGTCCCCGGCACGGCGAGGACGAGCGCGGGCGCGCCCTCGGGAGCGACCAGCGGCTCGGGACGGCGGTGCCGTCCGGGCTGGCGGGGGCGCGGCATTCGTACAGGCAGGCCATCCGCGGGCCCAGTGGGGGAACTCATGGCGCCGCATGTTACTGGCTTCTGGGGTCCTCCTGTTCGGGGAGGGTGCAGGTGAGCGGTATCCGTCCCGTTTTGTCTGATGAGTTACGTACGGAAGGGACGCGATCGGATCAATCACCCGAACGGGTGGTCACGGACAGCGTCCTGCCGTCCACCGGCAGGGTGAGGGAACCGGCGCTCAGTTCGGCCGCGATACGCACGGAGCCGTGCAGCGGATCGCCCTCGGCCGGTACCCGCCGCGCCTGCGGGAGCCGCCGGGCCAACTCCTCGTCCAGGGGCCCGAGCAGCGGGTCGCCCAGCTTGAACAGGCCACCGGTGACGGCGACACGCGGCTCACCGCCGGAGGGACACACGGCCGCCGCGGAGTCCGCCATGTGCCGGGCGGCGGCACGCAGGATGCCCGCGGCGACGGGATCCCCGTCCGCGCAGGCGGCCACTCGGGGTGCGAAGGAGGCCAGGACGGCGGGCCGGTCGAGGCGGGGGTACAGCGCGCCGGGCAGCCCCGCGACGGGCCCGAACTCCTCTTCCGCGCAGGCCAGCAGCCGGGCCGAGCCGTCCTCGCGCCCGTCGTGGGCGCGCAGCGCGGCCTCGAGACCGGCCCTGCCGATCCAGGCGCCGCCCCCGCAGTCGCCGAGCAGATGCCCCCAGCCGTCCGCACGCCGCCAGCCGGTGAGGTCGGTGCCCACCGCGATCAGCCCTGTACCGCCGGCGATCACGGCACCCCGGCGCGGTCCGAGCGCCCCCACGTACGCGGTCACGGCATCGGCGGCCAGGGCGACCCTGCGCACGCCCCACTCCCGGGCCAGGGCCGCCGGCAGTTCGGCGCGCAGCCCCTCACCCAGGGAGGCCAGTCCGGCCGCGCCGATGACGACGGTGGTCAGCGGCACCGCTCCCGCCTCGGCGGTCAACGCGCCGGCCAGCGGCACGAGTCGCGCCATGAAGTCCTCGGGGTCGATGCCCCGCTCGCCCGTGCGCACCGGCTCACCGGAAGCCCGCCGGGCCAGCGGTCCGCGCTCGGTCGTCCCGATCACGGCCCGCAGGCCGGAGCCGCCGGAGTCCACGGCGAGAAACCCGGACTGCTCCGACGCGCCGGTCACGGCAGGCGCCAGTCCACCGGTTGGCCGCCCTGGCGGATCAGCAGGTCGTTGGCCCGGCTGAACGGACGGGAGCCGAAGAAGCCCCGGTCGGCCGACATGGGGGAGGGGTGCGCGGATTCGACGGAGGGCAGGTCGCCCAGGAGCGGGCGCAGATTGCGGGCGTCGCGGCCCCACAGGATGGACACCAGCGGCTTGCCGCGTCCCGCCAGGGCGCGGATGGCCTGCTCCGTGACCTCCTCCCAGCCCTTGCCCCGGTGGGCGGCTGGCTTGCGCGGGGCCGTGGTCAGCGCCCTGTTGAGCAGCAGCACACCCTGCCGGGTCCACGGGGTGAGGTCGCCGTTGGACGGCTGGGGCAGTCCCAGGTCGGCGCCCAGCTCGCGGTAGATGTTGATGAGGCTGCCGGGCAGCGGCCGCACCTCCGGCGCCACCGAGAACGACAGCCCCACCGCGTGCCCCGGGGTGGGGTAGGGGTCCTGACCGACGATCAGGACGCGGACATCGTCGAAAGGCTGCTGGAAGGCCCGCAGCACGTTCGGCCCGGCCGGGAGGTAGGTGCGTCCCGCGGCGATCTCCGCGCGGAGGAAGTCCCCCATCGCGGCGACGCGTTCGGCCACCGGTTCCAGGGCCTTCGCCCAGCCCGCTTCGACGATTTCATGCAAGGGTCGTGGTGCCACGGGCGTCACCCTACTGCCGTACGGACAGCGGCGATCAACCGGTGGCCAACGCCTGTGGGCAACCCCGCCCCCGCCTCACGCCCGCCCCGCTCGCGCCTCGGCCCTGCCTCAGCCGACGAGCGCGGCCCGGACGCACAGCACGTCCGGCAGATGGGAGGCGAGCTGTTGCCAGCTGTCACCGTCGTCGGCCGACGCGAACACCTCGCCGTTGCGATTGCCGAAGTAGATGCCCGCCGGGTCGGCGTCGTCCGTGCACATCGCGTCCCGCAGCACCGTGCCGTAGTGGTCCTCCTGCGGCAGCCCCGCCGAGAGCGGCTCCCAGCTCTTGCCCGCGTCCGCCGTCCGGTAGACGCGGCACCGGTGGTCGGCCGGGACCCGGTCGGCGTCGGCGTTGATCGGGAACACGTACGCCGTGTCGCCGCGGTGCGGATGTGCCGCCGCTGCGAAGCCGAACGTGGACGGCAGGCCCTCGCCGATGTCCGTCCAGTGCTCGCCCGCGTCGTCGCTGCGGTACACCCCCCAGTGGTTCTGCAGATACAGCCGGTCCGGGGTGGCCGCGTCCCGTGTGACCTTGTGCACGCACTGGCCGAACTCCGGGTTCGGATCGGGCAGGAACACCGCGGAGACACCCGAGTTGGAAGGCGCCCAGCTCGCTCCGCCGTCCAGCGTGCGGAACACGCCGGCGGTCGAGACGGCGACCGTCACCGCCTTCGGGTCGCGCGCGTCGGTGAGCACGGTGTGCAGGCCCTCGCCGCCGCCGCCCGGTACCCACTTCGACCGCGTGGGGTGCTCCCACAGGGGCCGGACCAGCTCGAACGTCTCCCCGCGGTCCTGAGAGCGATAGAGCGCGGCCGGTTCGGTGCCCGCGTACACCACGTCCGGTTCGGCGGCGGCCGGGTGCAGCTGCCACACCCGTTCCAGGGACGCCCCCGTGTCCTTGGGGAACTTGACCGCCGGGCGGGCCGGTTCGGTCCAGGTCCGGCCGAGGTCGTCGGAGTGGAACACGGACGGGCCCCAGTGCGCGCTGTCGCCGCCGGCCAGCAGCCGCGGGGTCCTGGCCCGGGTGTCGATGGCGACCGAGTACACGGCCTGTGCGTTGAAGTAGGGGCTCTCGTCGAACTCCCAGGCGTCACCACCTCGCCGCCGCCCGATGAACAGGCCTTTGCGTGTCCCCACGGCGAGCAGTACCTCGGTCATGCCGATCACCTCCGCGGCGTCGTCGTCGACGCCCTCGTCCCGGACACCGGCCAGTCTGCACCCGACCACTGACAGTCACCTCCGGAACGGCTGCGGCGCAGGTCAGCGGGGGGTCGGCGGCGAGGGCGCCGGGTGCCGCGGGCCGCCCCGGCGGGGCCCTCACCGGGAGCGGCGGCCGCGGCGATCGTCACATCGGGTAGGTGCAGTGAGCATCCAGGCGCCGCCGTCCGTATGGGGAGAGCGGCATGGTCGCCGGCTCGTGATGAGGAGGCCTTCGATGGCGTTACGTGGTCCGAGGGTGTGGCTGTGGCGCTGGCGGCGCAATCCGCTCAAGCGCCGCGCCGACCGGGTGGAAGCCTGGGTGGTGCTGGGCGTGTGGACGCTCACCGTGCTCCTCGGGCTGTTCGCCGGCACGACCGTGGCCCGGTCCGTCGAGGACGGACTGGCCCGGGAACGCATCGAGTGGCGCCCCCTCGTGGCACGGCTCGCCGAGCGTGCCCCCGGGACGGCCCCCGAGAACGCCCGCGCCCGCGCCGAGCAGGTGTGGGCGAAGGCACGGTGGACCGCCGCGGACGGCTCCGAACACTCCGGCCAGCTGAGGGTCCCCGCGGGCAGCGCCGCCGGCGCACCGGTCACCGTGTGGACGGACCCCGAGGGCCGCCAGGTCACCCGGCCCGTCACCGAGTCCCAGGCCCGCGTACGGGCCACACTGACCGGTGGCGTGGCGGGCCTGTGCGCGGCGGCCGTGTCCTTGGTCGCCGGGCGGGCCCTGCGCGGCCGCCTGGAGCGCCGCCGCATCGACCAGTGGGCCGTGGAGTGGTCCCGCTTCGGCCCGATGTGGGGCCGCACGGCGGGGTGAGCCCTAACGGTGCCCCGGACCGGCCACCGCCTCCCGGCACACCCGCAGCAGTGCCAGGTCCTCGCGTATGCCGGAGCCGCCGGAGCCGGGGCGGTGCCGCCGCGGAGAGGCGAGCTCCGCTCGGAGCACGTCGTGCAGGGGCGCTCCCGCCGGTCCCAGTGCCGACACGCACTCCGCGATGGTCGCGCGGGTACACGGGTCCTCCGTCCACGCCGAGCGGAGGACCGGGAGGAACCGCTCCGGGTCTCCCGTGGCCCGCCACACCGCGCAGGCCGCCGTGGTCCGCGCCCGCGCGTCCCCCCGATCCGCCACCGCGCGCAGCCCGGACAGGGCAGGGCGAGCCGCCGGCCCCAGCCGCCCCAGTACGGCCGCCGCACGGTGCCGCCTGCCGCTTCCCGCGTCCGTCAACTCGCGTAGCAGCACCGGAAGTACGGCTTCCGCGTCACCGGTGACCGACCACAGTGCGTCCGCCGCCGCTGCCGCGCAGTCGGTCCCCAGCAGCGCGCGAAGATCAGGCACCGCCTCGTACGCGGCGCCGCCGAACGCGCCGAGCGCACGGACCGCCGCGTCCGTGACGGCGGCACGCCGCCGCAGCCCGTCCGGCATGCCGCGCAGCAGACGCACCACAGCCGGTATGGACGCGACGTCGTCCAGCGCGGCCAGCGCCGACAGCAGGGGAACGGCCTGTGCGGGGGTGTCGGGCGCGTCGAGCGGCAGGCGGGCGAGTCGTCGCCGCAACGCGGGGGCGAGCGGCAGGGCCGCGCGGCCCAGCTGGGGTACGGCCAGCCCCAGGTCGTGCGGTACGACCGGACCGGCCAGCACCTCGGCCAGCACCGGCGTGGCCCGCGCGTCCCCGGTCCCGGCCAGCGCCTTGAGCGGGCCGCCCAGGACCGGGGCACCCCGCTCCCCGTGCCGGATCCGAAGCTCGGGACGGCAAGTGACCAACGCGTGGAGCTGGTCAGCGGCGGGCGCGGCCAGTTCGGAGAGCTCCAGCAGGACCGCGACCGCCGCGTCGTGCAACCAATCCTCCTGCGCGCCCAGCTGGTTGCCGATGAGGGGGACCGTTTCCGTGTGTCCGGTGCGCCACGCACGGAACAGCGCGGCCGACATCCACACGCCGTTGCACCGGTCGAGGGGGGCCGGGCTGGTCAACTGCCCGCAGAGCAGGGCGACTCGGTCGGCCACCCGGCCGTCGAGCCCGGAGTGCAGGGTCCGCAGCAGCCGGGAGCCCTCCTCGTCCGAGGGGCGCAACCGCCGCAGCCGGCCTGCGAGCGTGTCCGGACCGGGGCCGTCGTACGGGCGCTGCGCCCGGGCCCGCTGCCGCGATCTGTCCCTGAGCAGCCGGACGACGGTCGGTACGAGATCGGTGGGGAGTGCGTCCGGGGCGCACCCGGCGAGCTGGCCGAGTGCGGCGAGCCGGAGCCCTGGGCCGTGAGGTGGCCCGCTCAGCCCGGCCAGCAGCCGCACCGCGGCGGCCGCGTGGGCCTCTTCGTCCGGGCGACAGCGCTCGGCGAACAGGCCCAGGCCCTCCGCGAGGGCGAGCAGGACACGGTCGTCCCGCTCCACGGTGATCCGCTCCCGCAGCAGGGCGAGCACCCGCGCCGGCCGGTCCACGTACCGCACGAGCGCGCCCGGAGCGGCCCTGCGCACAGCGGCGTCCGGGTCCCCCGCGAGACGGACGAAGACGTCGGCACGCGCGCACAGGGCGTCCCGCACCGCCGCCCCGAGGCCACCGCGGGCACCGGCGATGTCGCCGATGCTGACGAGGAGCTCCACCACCTCCGCCCGGTCCCGCACGCCCTGGTCGACGGCGAGCGCCAGGAGAAACGGAACACAGGCGAGCGTCGAGTCGTAGACGTCGCCCCGGTGGTGCACGGCGCCGTACATCCCGTCGAGCGCGGTCTGCCGCTCGGCGGGGTCGGCGGAGGCCAGTTTCCGCAGTAATCCCGGCACGTCCTCCGCGCTGCCGTGCGCGTGGCGCAGCGAGGCCCAGTCGACCTCGTCGATCCCCCTGAACACGTTGTCCTCCCCCAGGCGAAATGCCAACTGACGGGGAGTCTGCACCACACCACTGACAACGAAGCGGAGCCGGGCGATGACTGTGCGCGAACTGTACGCACGATGGCTTGAGTTCGAGTCGGCCCGCCCGCGCACAGCGGTTCACGCGGATGGACGGGCCCGGCCCGGTCGGTGCCGTCCGAGGCCCACTCGGCCGGCCGGGCCCCGCGTCTCAGCCCCCGCCTCCGGGCAGCGCCCGCTCCACGATCGTGTCCAGGTCCGCCGTCCGCGGCAGCGTCCCGAACGCGTGCCCCCAGTCGCCCCCGAGCCGCGTCGCGCAGAACGCGTCGGCGACGGCCGCCGGTGCGTGCCGGACGAGGAGGGAGGCCTGGAGGGCCAGCGCCATCTGCTCCACGAGACGGCGTGCCGTCACCGGTGACGCCTCCGCCAGGCCCGCCTTGAGCCGCGTCACGGCCGAGTCCAGGCGGACGTCCGCGCCCCGGGCGAGGGCGAGCTCGCCGAACAGGGCCTCCGCGGTGCCCGGTTCGCGGCTCAGCGCCCGCAGCACGTCGAGGGCGTTGACGTTCCCGGAGCCCTCCCAGATCGACAGCAGCGGGGCCTCGCGGTAGTGCCGGGGCATGCCCGAGTCCTCGACGTAGCCGTTGCCGCCGAGGCACTCCAGCGCCTCCGCGGTGAAGGCGGGGCCGCGCTTGGTCACCCAGTACTTGCCGACGGCGGTGGCGATCCGGCGGAACGCGGCCTCGGATCCGTCCACGTCGTCCCCGCGGATCGCCCGGTCGGCCGCTCCCGCCAGCCGCAGGGTGAGCGTCGTGGCGGCCTCGGACTCCAGCGCGAGATCGGCGAGGACGTTGCGCATCAGCGGCTGGTCCACGAGCCGTGCGCCGAACGCGCTGCGGTGGCGTGCGTGGTGCCCGGCCTCGACGAGGGACTTGCGCATCAGCGCGGCCGACATCATCACGCAGTCCAGCCGCGTGCAGTTGACCATCTCGATGATGGTCTTGACGCCCTGACCCTCGGCGCCGACCAGCCAGGCCACCGTCCCGTCGAACTCGGGCTCGGAGGAGGCGTTGGACCGGTTGCCCAGCTTGTCCTTCAGCCGCTGGATGCGGAAGGTGTTGCGCGTCCCGTCGGGCAGCACGCGCGGTACCAGGAAGCACGACAGCCCGCCCGGGGCCTGACCCAGGACGAGGAACACGTCGCACATCGGCGCCGAGGTGAACCACTTGTGCCCGCGCAGGGTGTACACCCCGGGCTCGGCCGTGGGCGTGGCCGCCGTGGTGTTCGTCCGGACGTCGGAGCCGCCCTGCTTCTCGGTCATCCCCATGCCCGCCAGCAGCCCGCGCTTCTCGGTGGGCTCCCGCAGGACGGGGTCGTACTCCCGGCTCGTCAGCAGTGGTTCGTACAGCTTCGCCAGCTCCGGCTGCCTGCGCAGCGCGGGGACGGCCGCGTAGGTCATCGACGTGGGGCAGCCGTGCCCGGCCTCGGTGTGGCCCCACACCAGTCCGCCGGCCGTCCTGACGACATGGGCCCCGGGCCGGTCGTCCGCCCAGGGCGACGCTGCCAGTCCCTCCCCGATCGCCGCGCGCATCAGGTGGTGCCAGCTGGGGTGGAACGCGACCTCGTCGACGCGGTTGCCGTACCGGTCGTGGGTGCGCAGCTCCGGCTCGTGCCGGTTGGCCAGGTCTGCCCACTCCTGCACCTGGGCGCTGCCGGCCTGCCTGCCGAGCCGCCGCAGGTCCTCCTCGGCCCACCCGGCGCCCTCCCGCCGCACCCCCTCCAGCAGGGCCGTGTCGTCGGAGGCGTCGTACGGGGCGAGGGGCGGGGCCTGATTGGTGACGTCGTGCGTGGCGGGTCCGTCGTACCCCCGCTGTCCGTCCAGTGTCGAGACCATGCGGCGAGTGTTGCACTCTGTCTACGGTCGCAGCAATCCTGCAACACGGAAATCCGCCGCGTACAGTACGTGACCATGCCGATGAACGTCCCGGCGCGGTCCGGCGCGCTCGACCTGCGCCCGCTGTCCGCGCGGTCGGTCGTACTGAGCCTGCTCCTCGGTACGCACCCGCCGGAACTGCCGGTCAGGGAGCTGCTGAGACTCGTGGAGGGCTTCGGCGTCGGCGGCTCCACGCTGCGGGCGGCGCTCAGCCGGATGGTGGCCGCCGGAGACCTGCGGCGCGCGGACGGGGGCTACCGTCTCAGCGACCGGCTGCTGGAGCGTCAGCGCCGCCAGGACGACGCCGTGCGTCCGCGCACCCGCGCGTGGGACGGCGACTGGGAGATGGTCGTGATCACCGCGACCGGACGCGGCCCCGCCGAACGGGCCGACCTGCGTACGCGCCTGACCGCCCTCCGGCTCGCCGAACTCCGCGAGGGCGTCTGGCTCCGGCCCGCCAACCTCACCCGGGTCCTCCCCGGTGACCTGGACCGGGTCGTCCAGCGCTACTCGGCCCGCCCCGACCGGCCCCCGGGTGAACTGGCCGCGGACCTGTGGCCGTTGGACGCCTGGTCCGTCACCGCCCGGGCCCTGCTCGCGCACATCGCCGGCTCGCCCCGCCCGGCCGACCGCCTGGCCGCCTTCGCCGCCGTCGTACGGCACCTGCTCGCCGACCCCGTGCTGCCGCCCGGGCTCCTGCCCGCCGACTGGCCCGGAACCGAACTGCGCGCCGCCTACACCGACTACCAGCGCGAGCAGATCGGGGCGGTACGCGCACGCGTGCGCGGTACATGACACGGGCGGCCGTGCGTGGCGCCCCCAGGGACGCTCCGCACGGCCGCCCTCACCGTGGGGGGACTGTCTGCCCCGGAACTACCGGTAGGTGATGTCCGAGGTGGAGTAGAGGCAGTTCTTGCTGTCGGGTCCGGATCCGACGGCGGTGTTGTTGTTGTACTTCTGGCAGGGGACGACCTTGCGGGCGGAGTCGTTGCGGATCGTGATGTTCCGCAGCGTCGCCACGTCGTTGCGGTTGACGTTGATGCCGACGAGCCGCGCGGTGGAGCCGGTGCCGGTCACGTCGACGGTGTTGAGGTTGACCTTGCGGGTGTACTGCGTGGAGCAGTCACCGCAGGAGCGGTACAGCGTCTTGAACTCCTGCACCGCGAAGTTCGAGATGGTCAGCGTGCCGCCGCCGTTGTGCTGGAAGACCTTGTCCGCCGCCTTCTTCGCCCCGCCACCGATCACCTGGTAGGTGGCACCGTCGCCACCGCGGAAGGTGGCGGCGTCCTCGCCGACGTCCTCCCACCAGACGTTCTGCAGCGTGCAGCTGCCCTCGCAGTGGACGCCGTCGGCCGCGGGCGCGCCGAGGATGACGTTCTTCAGCACCGCGCCGTCGGCGAGCTTGAAGATCGGGTCCTGGCCCTCCTCCTGGCCGTCACCGGCCAGGCTCCCGGTGCCGTAGTACCGCTTCATGCCGTAGTCCTTGGTGCCGGACACGGAGATGGTGGAGGAGGTCCCCTGGCTGCCGTTGGGGGTCGGCCAGGTCGCGGCGCTCGCAGGGGGCGCATGGACGGTCATGATCATGCCAACCGAGAGGCCGAGTGCGGCCAGCGTGCCGGTCGTCGTGCGCCTGGGGGTGCGCCGGCGTGTCGCAGAAGTCATGTCCCGATTCCTTCTTGGTGGGGGTGGCGGGGTCAGGGCCTTCCGTGATCGTGGATCCCGTGGGGTCTCGATAAGGCTTGGATGGACACATGTATGAACGTTGTTCACTGTGCTGCCCATCTCTTGTGCTTCAACTGGCCCGTTTGCGTCAACGGGTCACACTGCTGAACGGAACGTAGGGGGCAAGCGCTTTCTAGTCAACGCCTCGCGCAGAACGAATCCGGTCGGCCCTGGTCAGGGCGGCGGTGCTGTGGGAGCGCTTCCATGGGAGCCATGTCCATGCCACCATGCCGGTTCGGACGCCTCCCTCGACGGAAGGAACCCGAACGTGCCTGCCACCCCCCACCCCGCGCCGAGGAGCCACCTGCGGCCGCTTCTCCTGGCGCTGGTTGCCGCACTGCTGCCCTTGCTCGCGGCCACCGCGATCACCGCCCCCGCGGCCGCCGCCGGCGAGCCCGCCCGTGCCGCCGGCCGCGAGGGCGCGGTGCCCGCCGCGGCCCTCGCCGAGGTCACGAACTTCGGCGCGAACCCCAGCAACCTGCGGATGTACCTGTACGTACCGGAGAGCGTCACCGCGAAGCCGGCGCTCGTGGTGGCCGTGCACTGGTGCACCGGCTCGGGTCCGGACATGTACAACGGCACCGAGTACGACACGCTCGCCGACCGGTACGGATTCATCGTGCTCTACCCGTCCGTCACCCGCAGCAGCAAGTGCTTCGACGTCTCCTCGCCCCAGGCCCTGCGGCGCGGTGGTGGCAGCGACCCGGTCGGCATCAAGTCGATGATCGACTGGACCACCCGCACCTACGGCGCCGACCCGGGCCGGATCTTCGCCACCGGCATCTCCTCCGGCGCGATGATGACGAACGTCCTGCTCGGGGACTACCCGGACGTGTTCGCGGCGGGCGCCGCCTTCTCGGGCGTCCCGTTCGGCTGCTTCGCCACGACCGACGGCTCCGAGTGGAACAGCGCCTGCTCGGGCGGCACGCTCACCCGCACCCCCAAGGAGTGGGGCGACCTGGTGCGGGGCGCGTACCCCGGCTACACCGGGCCCCGCCCCCGGATGCAGATCTGGCACGGCACCCAGGACGACGTCCTGCGGTACCCCAACTTCGGGGAGCAGATCAAGCAGTGGACGAACGTCCAGGGTGTGAGCCAGACGCCTGCCGCGACGGACACGCCCCAGTCCGGCTGGACCCGCACCCGCTACGGCGGCACGGGCGACCGGGCCGCCGTGGAGGCCGTCAGCCTCCAGGGCGTCGGCCACAACCTGTACGCCCAGGGCATGGCGTCCCGCGTGCTCACCTTCTTCGGTCTCGACGCCTCCGGCCCGGCTCCCCAGCCCCAGCCCGGCGCCTGCAGGGTGACGGCCTCGGTGAACGCCTGGAGCACCGGCCTGACCGTCTCCGTGAGCCTCACCAACACCGGCACGACGACCATCGACGGCTGGAAGCTGGTCTTCGCGCTGCCCGCCGGGCAGACGGTCACGGGCGGCTGGGGCGCCACGTACACGCCGTCGTCCGGGTCGGTCACCGCCACCAATGTCGCCTACAACGGCACCATCGCGCCGGGCGCGAGCGTGAGCATCGGCTACCAGGCCTCGCACTCCGGCAACAACGCCGCCCCGGCCGCGTTCACCCTCAACGGAACGGCGTGCGCGACCGGTTGACGCAACTCTCCGGGTGCCGCACCGGACGGCCGTTCAGGCCGACCGGTGGTACTGGTCCGGCACCCGCACCTCGCCGCCGAGCTCCCGCGCCGCGTGCCGAGCCCACGAGGGGTTGCGCAGCAGCTCGCGGCCCAGCAGGACCGCGTCCGCTGCCCGTCACCAAGTCGACCACCACGCACCATTTCCGGGTGTTGCGGGAGAGCGGGGTGATCCGGCAGGTCTACCGGGGGACCGCCAAGATGAACGGGCTGCGGCGGGACGAGCTCGACGCGTTGTACCCGGGACTCATGGGCGCGCTGCTGGACGCGGCCAACCGCGAGGCCGCCCGTCCGGGCGGCTGACGCGCCCCTCTAGGGGGTCTCGGTGCGCGCGGCCGTCAAGAGGGAATCCCAGTCCGGGAGTTTGACCACTCCGCGGCCCAGCGAGGCGCCCAGTTCCGCCTCCGCCTGCTCGATCGACTGCCAGCCCTGCCATGCGACCGGGTCGGTTCCCGCCGCACGCAGAGCCGGGAGGGGGTCGCCGGCCACCGCTCGCCGGGCCAGCACCGGTGCATCCGCGAGGAGTGACGCCGCCGTCTCCTTCGCGCAGGGTCGGTTCGTGCCGATGACGCCGGTGGGGCCGCGCTTGATCCAGCCCGCTACGTATTCGCCGGGGGCGACGACGCCCTCGCGCAGGACGCGGCCGGACAGATTAGGGACGGTGCCGGTGGCCGGGTCGAACGGCAGGCCCTCCAGGGGGACCCCCCGGTAGCCCACCGAGCGCAGGACCAACTGGCCCTCGAGGACCTCGAAGCGGCCCGTGCCGGTCACGCCGCCCCGGCCGTCCGGGGCCGTGCGCTCGAATCGCGCGGCGCCCACGTGGCCCCGGTCGGGGAGCAGTTCGGCCGGGCGGAGGAAGAACCTCAGGCGGATACGGCGCGGGGCGCCCGTCGGGGGAGTCTCCGCCCAGCCGCGCAGCACCTCCACATTGCGGCGCTGTGGCGCGGGCAACGCGGACGGGTCGGTGTACCCCGGGTCCAGGGCCAGCTCCGCCGGGTCCACGACGACGTCGGTCTCCGGCAGGGTGCCCAGTTCGCGCAGCTCCTTGGTGGTGAAGCGGGCCTGGGACGGGCCGCGCCGGCCCACCATGTGGATCTCGGTCACCTTGCTGTCCGCCAGGGTGGTCAGGGCCGCCTGTGGCATGTCGGTCACGGTGAGCTCGGCCAGGCCGCGGGCCAGCATCCGTGTGACGTCCACGGCGACGTTGCCCACGCCGATGACGACGGCCGACCGGGCGTCCCGCAGGAATCCGGTGTCCACGGCGTCCGGGTGGGCGCTGTACCAGGACACGAACCGCGTCGCCGACCAGCTCCCCGGCAGGTCCTCGCCGGGGATGCCGAGATGCCGGTCGGTGGCGGCGCCCAGGCAGTACACCACCGCGTGGTAGAGCTCCCGCAACCGCGCGACCGTGACGCCGCCGGGGCCGATCTGCACGCCGCCGAGGAAGCGCACCCGGTCGTGCTCGAGGATCGCGCGGAGGTTGTTCTGCAGCGACTTGATCTTCTCGTGGTCGGGTGCCACGCCGTAGCGGACGAGGCCGTACGGGCACGGCAGGCGGTCCAGGACGTCGACGCGCACGTCCGGGTCGAGCTGCACGAGGCTCTGGGCGGTGTAGCACCCGCTCGGCCCGGAGCCTACGACGGCGACTCGCAGCACGGCGGAACTCCTAACCCGGGGGATCCGGAGGATCACGGGAGAGCGCTGACGCCTCCAGCATCGCACCGGCCGGGCTCCGCTGACAGGGTGCTGTGCTCCGCCCGTGACGCGTGTCCTATCTGTAGGGAATGTGATCATGCGGTTACGTTCAGTGTGTGCTGGACGCATCCTTTCTGAATCTTTCTGATCGCTCTCCGGCGGACGGTGCGGTATCCGTGCGCCCCGCGTGGGAAGTGCGGGAGAGCGAGGGCTCCACGCGGTGGTTCGAGTTCCGGCTGGTCTTCCCGGACGGCGCCCGGGTCGACGCGCTGGCGGTCGTGGGCGGCGGATACGTCCGTGTCGAGGAGGTGCGCGCTCAGCCCGCGCTCTCCCTCGACGACCTGGGCGTGCTCGCCGACTGGATCGAGGAAGCGGTGGCCGGGGCGTGCGGTGCCGGGCCCGAGGGCGGCGCGGGCCCGGGACGCCGCGCCAGACCGGCCTGGCCGCGCGGGTCGGAGGGGCGGCGGCTGGTCGCTCGGGAGTACCGGGCGGCCCAGCGGGACGGCGCCGACCCGGTCCTCGCCGTGATGAGCGCGACGGGGCACAGCCGACGCACGACCCTCAGGCTGATCGGCCAGGCCCGCGACGCGGGCCTGCTGACACCACGCCGCGCCAGACGCTGAACCGGCACCACTGCCTGTTCGTCGTGCAGCGCCGAGGTCAGGACCCCTCGGGGGTGATCAGCCAGAAGGGGTGGCCGCGGGGTCCTGGCACACCCGGTATCCGGTCTGGGCGCACCCGGTATCCGATCGGCTTGTCCGAACCGTCGAGCAGTGTCGCACCGAGGGCGAGCACCTGCTCCTCGGCCACGTCGAGGTCCGCGACCATCACGTCGCTGTGCATCTGCTGGGGGCGCGCGGGCTCCGTCCACCGCGGTGCGCGGAAGCCGTCCACTCGCCGGAAGGTGACGACCGGGGTGCCCTCGGCGTTCTGGAGCAAGCCGAAGTCACCGGAGTCCGCCTGCCGCGAGAGTGACAGCAGCTTCTTGCAGAAGCCGGCGAACTCCCCGGGTCGGGTCAGTCGATGACAACGGTGTACAGGCGTGCGATCACGC
Organism: Streptomyces sp. NPDC047880; assembly: GCF_040706515.1. Lineage (NCBI taxonomy): Bacteria > Bacillati > Actinomycetota > Actinomycetes > Kitasatosporales > Streptomycetaceae > Streptomyces > Streptomyces sp. NPDC047880. The sequence goes on from NZ_JBEZOK010000042.1 coordinate 32,955, forward strand.
GGCTCACTGTGCCACTGGCCTGCGGGCGGGCCGAACGGCGCTTGTCCGGGCCGGCTTGAAGAACAGGCTCAGAGCATGTTCCGCATCCGGGTGATCTCGCTCGTCTGCTGGGCGATCACCTCGTCGGCCATCTCCTCGACGCGGATGTTGTTGCCTTGTCCCTTCACCTCCGTGGCCATGGTGATCGCGCCCTGGTGATGGGTCGTCATCAGGGTCAGGAAGAGGTGGTCGAAGGACTGCCCGCCGGCGGTGCGGAGCTTCTTCAGTTGGGCTTCCGTCGCCATGCCGGGCATCGCGGCGTGCTCGTGCCGCTCGGCCTTCAGCGGTTTGCCGTACGACTTCAGCCAGCCCTTCATCGCCTCGATCTCCGGCTTCTGTCCGGCGGCGATGCGCTGGGCGATCCGCTTCACGTCCTTCGACTCGGCCCGTTTCGGGACGAGTTCGGTCATCACCAGGGCCTGGGCGTGATGCGCGATCATCATGCGGACGTAGGAGACGTCGGCCGAGTTCGGGGAGTCGTTCTCCGAGCGCCGGTCGGTGGCCTCCTCGGCCGACAGGGTGCGGTTCGCCTCGCCGGGCTGACCCGGCGCGATCACGGCGGGCCCGTCCGCCGCGGCCGGCTTCCGGTCCGGACCGGAGTCACAGCCCCCGGCGGCGAGCGCGGCCAGCGCGACCAGCCCCGTCGTGACGGCGGACACCCGGGACGCACGGCGGAACAGCACAACGACCTCCAGTGACAAGCGGGTTGGGAAGCACCTCGTGTTGCGGACGACGTACTGGCACGCTTCCGCGGGTCATTGATCGGAAAACTTCATTGCGATTCTGTTGCCCCCTGTTGGTATGAGCATGGCGAAGACGATACTGCGTGGTGCGTGAACCGTTCCGCAGCGAACGGAACCAGGGAGGAATACAGTGATCCTGTTGAACGACCGCAGAACACGCCGCAGACGCCTCGGAGTTGCCGCTGCCGCCGGTGGGCTGCTGGCCGCGCTCCTCACGGCGGCACCGGCAGGGGCCACCCCCGACCCGGGAGACGCGCCGCCCGCGCCGAAGAAGGTCTCCAAGAGCACCCAGGCCGAGGTCCGGGAGGCCATCGAGAACGGCGACATACCGGGCCAGGACGAGATCGTCCACTCCGACAACATCAAGCACCTGGCCCACGTCCCCAAAGACGTCCTGCAGGGCACGAACTCGGACCTCGCCTTCCAGGGCAGGTACGCGTTCGCGGGCAACTACGACGGCTTCCGCATCTTCGACATCAGCAACCCCAAGGCGCCCAGGACCGTCACCCAGGTGCTGTGCCCCGGCTCGCAGAACGACATCTCCGTCTCCGGCGACCTGCTGTTCCTGTCCACCGACTCCTCGCGCAGCGACAGCAGTTGCTCCAGCACCACCCAGCCGGCGACCGAGAAGTCCTCCTGGGAGGGCATGAAGGTCTTCGACATCAGCGACAAGCGCAACCCGAGGTACGTCGCGGCCGTCGAGACCGCCTGCGGCTCGCACACCCACACGCTGGTGCCCGAGCGCCGCAACGTCTACGTGTACGTCTCCTCGTACTCGCCGAACGCCGCCTACCCCGACTGCCAGCCGCCGCACGACGGCATCTCCGTCATCAAGGTGCCGCGCAACGCCCCCGAGAAGGCGAAGGTCGTGGGCTTCCCCGTGCTGTTCCCCGGTGAGGGGCCGGACGGCGGCGGCAACCCGGGCGGGCCCACCAACCCGGGCGTGAGCAAGACCACCGGCTGCCACGACATCACCGTGCTGCCCTCGAGGGACCTGGCCGCGGGCGCCTGCATGGGTGACGGCATCCTGTTCTCCATCAGGGATCCGGAACGCCCGAAGGTCATCGACCGCGTGCAGGACAACGTGAACTTCGCGTTCTGGCACTCGGCGACCTTCAACCAGAAGGCGAACAAGGTCGTCTTCACCGATGAGCTGGGCGGCGGTGGCGCGGCCACCTGCAACGCGGAGACCGGCCCGGACCGTGGTGCCGACGGCATCTACGACATCACCGGCAAGGGCGACCAGCGCAGGCTCGCCTTCCGCAGCTACTTCAAGATCCCCCGCCACCAGGCCGACACCGAGAACTGCGTCGCCCACAACGGCTCGCTCGTCCCGGTCGAGGGCAGGGACATCATGGTCCAGGCCTGGTACCAGGGCGGCGTGTCCGTCTGGGAGTTCACCGACTCGGACGAGCCCGAGGAGATCGCCTACTTCGACCGCGGCCCGCTGACCACCGACGCGATCAAGTCGGGCGGCTCGTGGTCGGCGTACTACTACAACGGCTACATCTACTCCAACGAGTACGCCCGGGGCTTCGACGTCCTGAAGATCGACGACCGCCGCACCGACCCGGCCCGCCGGGTCCACGTGCGTGAGCTCAACGTCCAGACGCAGCCGGACTACTTCGACTGACCCTGCCGGTCGCACTCCGGTGCGGCTCCGGTCGCGAAGAAACGCGACAGATCCTCGTCGCCCCTCCCGCCGCAGGCTCCGGTCTCCGGCGGGAGGCCCAGCTCCCGGTCGAGCCGGTAGCGCTTGAACAGCTCGGCCCGCAACAGCGACACCGGCATCGGCACCCCCGGCACCAGGGCCGCGTACACGGCACCCATCAGCAGGGCGCGCATCATCGGGTAGTCGCTGTCGACGTCCCGCGACCCGTGCCGGGCCACGGTGTCCCGCAGCAGCTCGGCCAGCCGCCGCTGCTCCGGGCACTGCATGAAGCCCTCGGCCTGGAGGATCCCCGCCATGTGCTGGCGCATCAGCACGGGCCGGTCCCTCGCCAGGCCCAGGATCGCGTCGATGGCCCGGGCCATCCGCTCCCGGCCGTCCTCGGTGCGCGGCTCGCGCTCCAGCGCCTCCTCCAGTGTCCGGTGCATCAGCCGGTGCACGGCGGACTGCACCAGCTGGCGCTTGCCGGGAAAGTAGTACGACACCAGGCCGCGGGCCGAACCCGCCCGGTCGGCGATGTCGCCGAGCGTCGTCGCGTCGAAACCGCGCTCACTCACCAACTCGACCGCCGCCTGCAGGAGCCGCTCCCGGGAACGCCGCCGCAACTCTTCGTTCACCGAGGCGCTACGCGGAGACATGCGGCAACTCCTGTGTTGACTGGCTGCCAGCCAACTATACTCAGAGGGTCCCGGCCAAGACCTGTCAGGTCCCGGCCGGTGATGCCGTCTGCCTCGGGCGACGCGGGGGATCGTCCGAGGCGGGCGGACAGTCCGACCCGGTGGTGGCCTCGGGCTACTTTCATCGGCGGGGCGAGCGGCCGTCAGGGAAGCGGCACGTACGCCTCAGCTCCAGGTTCCCGGCCGGCTCCCTCAAGCACCCGCGTCGCCGCGGTCGACCCGGCGTTCCCCGGCTCGGGGCTGCCAGCGCCGGTGCACCCACACCGCGAGGGTCACCACCGTCGCGCCGAGCAGCCAGCCGCCCACCACGTCCGACGGCCAGTGGACACCGAGCCAGATCCGCGTCAGCCCCACCCCCACCACGGACACGACGGCCACGGCCACGGCGGTGCGCCACGCGACCCGGCCGACGCCGTGCCGGTGCAGCAGCCAGAGCAGCAGGCCGCAGACCACCGTGGCGGTCATGGCGTGGCCCGACGGGAACGCCGAGTAGTGGGCCGAGTCGACGGGGTCGGGCCAGACCGGGCGCGGACGGTCCACCGCGGCCTTGATGCCCTGCTGCAGCAGGGTGCCCAGGGCGACGGCCAGCGCCAGCCACACCGCCGTCCAGCGCGCCGCCCACCGCACCACCAGCCACACGACGACGGCCGCGCACAGCACACGCATCGTCCAGGGGTCCCACACCCAGTCCGTGAGGATGCGGCACGTCTGCGTGAGGACCGGTTCGTCGACCGCCCAGCGGTGGGTGGTGCCGGAGATGTCGCCGTCCGCGCCGATCAACGGACTCCATCTGGCCGCCACGAGGACCAGCAGCAGCGCCGAGCACAGGGCCAGGACGCCGGCGAGACCGGCCGTGGTGCGGTGTTCCGGACGGGGCGGGGAGTCGACGGACGAGGTGTGCATACAGCGATCCTCGCCGAACCGGGGGGTCCGGATCCAGTACGCGGACGATCTTGCGTCTCCGGGGCGGCATCCTTCGGCCACCGCCGCGCACCGGAGGGCCCCGCGCGGCCCTCGCTACCCCAGCGCCCGCAACCCCGGCACGAACGCCAGCAGCACCGGCACCACGGGCACCAGCGCGGCCGCCGCCGTCAGCCGCAGGCGCCGGGCGGCGGTCAAACGGTCCGGGGGAGTGAGCAACCGGTTCACCCGCGCCGGGACATGGGCCTGCGGGGTCGGGCAGGGGCCGAACACGCCGCGGTGCTCGTTCAGTTCGACCAGGGCCAGGGCCGTGGTCAGGCGGCCGAAGCGGCGCGAGGCCGTGTCGTCGGCGGCAAGTTCGACCAGGCGGTGCATCTCGTCACGGAACGCGGCGAACACCGGCACCTGCGGAAAGCCGCCGGCCAGGGCCGAGGAGCAGTTCAGCAGCCAGTCGTGCCGGGCCCGGGCATGGCCCTGCTCGTGGGCGAGCACGGCGTCCAGCTGCCGGCCCTTCAGCCGGCGCAACGCGGCCGTGGTGACGACCAGTTGTGGGGGAGTGCCCGGCTGCCACCAGGCATCGGGCTGCTCGCTCTCCAGGACGACCAGCCGGCCGGAGACGGCCACCTCGCCGGGCAGCAGCGGAGCCCGGACCAGCAGATCGGCGCGCCGGCGGCGGCGCCGGGCGCGGGCCCGGCCGATCTCGCGCACCAGCATCGCCGCGCTCCACAGCCCACCGCCGGCCAGCGCGACCGCGGTGGTGGCCGCCCAAGGGCCCGCCGTGCCGAGGGCGTAGGCCTCGACGACCGCGCGCGGGGCCGTGGCGAAGAGGTGCCCGCCGACCGCGTGCCAGGCCGCGGCCGCACTGAGCGTCATCGACAGCGTGCAGCACACGAGTACGGCCGCCACCACGCACTGCCACACCCACAGCGCCACCACCGGCTCACGGTCCGGCCAGTCCGCCCGGGCGAGCAACCGGGGGGCGACCACGGCGGTCAGGGCGCCGAGCAGCAACAGCGCGGCGGGGAGCATCATGGGGGCAGCCTATGAGCGCGGCCCCGCCCGGGGGTACGACTTGCGGCGTCAAAGTGACGCAGGCAACGGAGCCGTTGGGGCACCGGCACGGCGGACGAGGTTGCCGGGCCGGGGGGGGGGGGGGCCGCCGGGGCGCCGCCCGCCGGTCCGGCTCACAGTGTCAGCAGCATCGCCACCATCGCGATCCCCATGGACAGCCGGCAGGCCCGAGCCAGTTCCGGCCGGTCGCCCCACCCGGAGGCGCCGCCGCCCCCGGCCACGGCGGCGACCGGCACCAGACGGACGCCGGCCAGGAGCACGTACCCGGCGAAGTAGAGCAGCAGCGCCCCGGTCAGCAGCGGCACCCCCGATCCGCCCCGGCCGTGCCCGTGGGCGGGGGAGCCTGCCATGACGAGTGACATGTAGACCATCGCCGCGGCGCCCACCAGGTGGTGGAGGTGGTGCGCGCCGGCTCGCGCCGCCCACAGCGCGTGGACGGCCGCCGCCCCGAACACCGCGGCGTAGACGGGCCACGCCCACGCGGGCGGTGTGAAAACCGTCGTCGGCACGGCCATCGCGGCCATCCCGAAGCCCATCAGCGCCTCACCGCCCGCTGCGCCGCGCTGCCCCTCGGCGCCGCCGCGCATCCGCGCCAGGCAGTAGGCGCCGGTCGCCGCGCAGAGCGCCACCAGCAGCCAGCCGGATGAAGCCGGTCCGTGCACGCGCACCTCCCCGTTCGCGAGTCGGTCGATCGATGCCCGGGCCGTGCGGCGCGCACGCGAGCGCAAGGATGTATACGGGGAGCATTCGACGGAGCACGGCAGGTGAAGGTGTTTATTTTACGAGTAAAACACCTGTTAATCTCGTGGTCATGCGTGCTGCGACCCACACCCCCACCACCCCGCCCGCCCGGCGTCTCCCGCTGGCGGGGGTGCTGCGCCTCGGCAGGCCCTCGGAGATCTGGTTCAAGCCCGCGCTGAGCGTCGTCGCCGCGATCGCACCGCCCGCCCTCACGCTGCAGGTCCTCGGCCGGCGCGACCTCGTCATGTACGCGATGGCCGGGTCGCTGTGCGCGCTGTACACCCACCATCGCCCGTACGCCGCCCGGGCCGGGGTCCTGCTCCGGGTGGTGCTGGGCATGCTCGGTGGGCTCGCCGTGGCCCTGGTCGCGGCTTCGCTCAGGGACAGCGCCGTCGTCCTGGTCACGGTAGGGGCGCTGCTGGCCGCCGTGCAGAAGGCGCTGTGCGACGCCACCCGGATCGGCCCGCCGGGCAACGTCGTCCTCACCTTCGTCAGCTCCGCCGCCCTGTTCGCGCCGCAGATGATCGGCCAGGTGCCCGGCCATCTGGCCCTGGCCGCCGGGACCGGTGCCTGGGCCTGGCTGGTCTGCATGGCGCCCGCGCTCGTCCGCCCCCACGGACCGGAGCGCCGCGCCACCGCCGCCGCCCTGAGGGCCGCCGCCCGGTACGCCGACACCGGCGGAGCGGGGGAGGGGCACACCGGCGTCCGCGCCGCCGGTTACGCCGCGGTGCAGGCCGCATGGCACTCGCTGCTGTCCACCCGGGCCCCCTCCCGGACCCGGTGGGCTCTGGAACGGCTCGTCGTCCGTGCCGAGGTCGCCCTGGCGGCGCCGACGGAGGCGGACACGGTCCGGCTGCGTGCCTGGGCGGGCTCGCTGCGCGGCACAGGGCCCGTCCCGGAGGCAGGACTGCCGCACGCGGCCGCCGACGAAGTGCCCGGCCTGGCCGCGGCCCGGCCCTTCCGGGCACGACTGGCCCCGCTGACGCCGCTCGCGGTGCGTACCGCACTCGGCTGCGCGCTCGCCGGCTACGTCTCCCTCGGCGTCGGCATCGGCCGCCCCTACTGGGCCCTGGTCACCGCCGCCTCGCTCTACCAGGCCACCATCGCGCTGACGTGGAGCCGTGCCGTGCAGCGGGTCGTCGGCAACGTCGTCGGCGTGCTCGTGTTCCTGGCTGTCGTGCCGGTCGCCCACCGCGGGCCGGTGGCGCTCGTGCTGTGCTGCCTCGCGTTCAGCTTCGGTGCGGAGGTGCTGATCAGCCGGAACTACTGGCTCGGCAGCGTCTGTGTGACGCCCATGGCCCTGCTCATCACGGAGTTCGCCGGACATCAGGAGCCCGGCGCACTGATGACGGAGCGGGTCGTGGACACCGTCGTCGGTGCGCTGGTGGGGTTCGTCGCCGCCGTGGCCGTCACCAACCGGCGCGCGGGTGACCGTGTCGAACGCGCACTGGCCGCCGCCGACAGGGCCCGCGAGCACGCCGCCCGCCTGCTGGCCGAGCCGGACCCGGGCACGGCGGCCCTGGAATCCGCCCGCCGCGGTCTGGCCGGCGCCCTGGCCGACCTGCGCGCCGCCGCCGACGCGGCCGCCGGTGAATGGTGGCAGCGGGCCCTGCCCCAGGAGCGGGTCGTGCTCGTCGAACAGTCCGGACACCGTACGCTCGCCGCTACGGCCCGACGCCAGGGACTGCTCCCGGACCGGGACCCGGCCACCACCGAAACGGAGGACGCACGGCCATGACGCCGACCGAAGGACCATCGCCCATGGGGAGCGCCGGGGGACGGGCCCCGCAGCCGGGGGACGAGGCGGAACCGGTGGCGCGGGGACGGGCGGCCGACGCGGGGGCGGCGGCCGGCGGGGAGCCCGTCGGCGGCGCTCGGGCCGCCGCGGGTGATGTTCCCGACGGGCGTCCGGTCGAGGAACGGGCAACCGCCTCCGGGGGTCCGGCTCGCGACCTGGCCGGCGAAGCCGACCCGGACGCCGGGCTCCACGACGGAGCCGGCCCCGCTGATGGTCGTCGGGGCGACACCGTGGCCGCCGTCGTGCGGCAGTGGCGTTCCGTGCGACCCGGGCTCGACACCGGGCCGATGGAGATCATCGGGCGGATCAATCGCTGTGCCGCCCTGCTCCAGCAGGCCGAGGACGCTCCGCTGCGTCGCGCGGGGCTCAGCCGGCCCGAGTTCGACCTGCTGGGTGCCCTGCGTCGTACCGGGCACGAGCTGACGCCCGGTGAACTGGCCCGGGAGACCTTCTCGTCCGGGGCCGCCGTCACCAAACGCCTGAAGCAGCTGACCGAGCGCGGTCTGGTGGAACGGCGCGGGGACACCCGTGACCGCCGGGTCGTCCACCTCCGCCTCACCGACGCCGGACGCGACCTCGTCGACGAGGTCCTGCCCGTCCAGCTCGCCTACGAGACCGCCGTACTGTCCGGCCTCGACGGTCCCGAGCAGGACGAACTCGCTGACCTCCTCGGGGAGTTGCTCAGCCGGCTGGAAGGACGGGCCGGGATGCCACGGCCCTGAGCCGTCCACCGGCCGGGGCGGCGTACCGGCCGGAACACGCCGTGCACCGTGCGGCGGTACCGGGAGCGGCCGTCCTCGACGGCCGCCCAGCGGTCGCCGTGGACGTTCCGGGTGATGGCCGGCTCGCGCAGGAAGCCGTGCGGGAACCCGGGCGGCACCGCGCTCATCCCGTCGAGCCGCGCGAGCGCGTCCTCGTCGAGCTGGAGCGCACTGCGGCGCATGTCACGGCCGGTCTCCGCCGTCGCACACCGCGGCTCAGCCCTCGTGGCCCGCCCGGTACACGCCGAACATCGCTCCCTGGGGGTCCCGCAGCACCGCGATGCGCGGCCCGTCGGGCACGGAGGTGGGCACCATCAGGACCGTGCCGTGCCGCTGCACGACGGCGGTCGTGTCGTCCACGTCGGCCACGGCGAAGTACGGCAGCCAGTGCGCCGGCACCTCGGGCGGGAACTTGTCGTCCATCGTCACCATGCCGCCGAATTCGGCGCCCCCGACGCCCCACTGGGTGTAGCGGTCCGACGGGGCGACGGTCCAGCCGAACACCCGCGTGTAGAAGGACACGGCCCCCTCGGGATCCCGCGTCATCAGCTCCACCCAGCCCAGCGAGCCGGGCGCGTTGAACAGCCCCGCACCCGGGAAGGTCCCCGCCTGCCACAGCTGGAGCACGGCACCGCCGGGGTCGGCGGCCACCGCGAGACGGCCCACGTCGAACACGTGCGTCGGGCCGAACAGCAGTGCCCCGCCCGCCTCGGTCACCGCGCGGACGGTGGCGTCCGCGTCGGTCACCGCGAACGACACGTTCCAGGCGACCGGCTGGGACGGCTGGTACAGCGGGGCGAGCGCGGCCACCGCCAGGTCACCGAGATGCGCGACGGTGTAGCCGCCGGCTTCCTGACGCGCGTCCCTCTCGTGCCGCCAGCCGAACAGCCGCGTGTAGAACCGCCGGGCCGCCTCCAGGTCGCTGGTCGCCAGCTCGGTCCAGCAGGGGCCGCCGGTCACCGGTGCGTCGAGCTTCATGGCGTTCCTTCCGCGAGCGGCGAGGACGAGCCCCCCGGAGCTTCTCCAGCAAGCTAAGCCGCGTCGCGGGGGCCCTGCCATCCGGGGAAACCCACTGGTGTGCCGTCGCGGCCCCGGCGTACCCTCACCCGGTACCGCACCACGTGGCGGCCGCCGGCTCCTTCACCCTGCCCGGAGGTACCCCATGTCCGCGCCCGAGGTGCGCCCCTTCCGCCGTACCGACCGCGACCAGCTGACCGACCTGGTCAACCTGCACGTGGCGGCCGTCGTCCCCGGCGTCTCCGTCTCCGTGAACACCGTGCTCGGCGACCTGGAGCGCCAGCCGGGAGAGTTCATCACCGACCCGTGGGTGGCCGAGCGGACGACACTCGTCGCCGAGCAGCGCGCGCACGTCGTCGCCGCGGCCCACCTGCTGCGCTACCGCGCGGACGCCGACGTCGCCGACGCCTACCGGGACGCCGCGGAGATCAACTGGTTCGTCCATCGCCCGGCGGCGCCCCTCTGGCCGGACGCCGACCGTGCCGCCGACCTGCTGATGCGAGCGTGCCTGGCACTCTTCGCCCGCTGGAACGCCCGAGTCGGGTACGGGGACGGGTCCCTGCCCGCCCCGCTCGTCTACGGGCTGCCCCGCAACTGGCCGCACATCAGGGCCCTCTACGAACGCGCGGGGTTCCGGCACACCGGTGGCACCGAGGTCATCCTGATCGCCCGGGTCGCTGACCTGCCGGTCCCCGAGCCCCGGCCGGACGTCAGGGTCGAGCGGACCCCGGGGGAGTGCGGTACCCGCTTCACCGCCCGGGCCGAGGGGAAGAGCCTCGGCTTCATCGAGATCGACACCGCCCTGGCCCGTCCGGAGCGCCACGCCCGTGCCGCGGGTCTCGCCGAGATCGGCAACCTGCACATCGACCCCGCGCGGTACGGCACCGGCCTGGAGCACTGGCTGCTGGGCCTGGCCGCCGACTGGCTCCGGCTGTGCGGCGTCGACCGGCTCGTCACCTGTGAATCCGCCGGCGACAGCGCGATGCTCGCCCTGCTGACCGCTGCGGGGTTCGGCGAGCTCACCCGCACCGACCGGGGGTGGGAACACCACCCTGGCAGGGCTCAGATGCCCGGGCGGTAGCGCATCGGGTGGTCCGCCGGTACCTCCACCAGCACGATCGGCGTCCCGTCCGGGTCCGCGATCCACATCTCGACCAGACCCCAGGGTTCCCGCACCGGCGGCCGCACGATCTCCACGCCCTTCGCCCGTAGCTCCTCCTGCGCCGCGGCCACGTCGTCGACCTGGAGCCACAGCCGTACGGAGGGCGCCTGGGGCGTCTCGGACCTGCCCGAGACCTCCAGGTGGCCGCCGCCCGTGAAGAAGACCGTGCCGCGCTCCGGACCCGTGCCGAACTCCCGGTACACGGCGAGGCCCAGCTGCTCGCCGTAGAAGACCCGGGAGCGCTCGGGGTCGGTCGGGCGGAGCAGGAGGCGGCTGCTGAGTACATGCACCATGCAGCGGAGCTTAGTGGTGGCGTTACGCTCATCCCTGCCCGAGCCGCGCCCAGGACGGAGACGTACACCGATGGAGACCGCCGCCACCGCACTGACCTTCCGCGACGCCACCGACGCCGACGTGGACGAACTGGTCGCCCTGATCGAGTCGGCGTACCGGGGGGACGACAGCCGGGCCGGGTGGACCACCGAGGCGGACATCCTCGAAGGGCAGCGGACCGACCCGGAGGGGGTGCTGGCGGTCATCAAGTCGCCTGACAGCCGGCTCGTGACGGTGGAGCGGGACGGCAGGATCGTCGCCTGCTGCCAGCTGGAGCACCGGGGCGAGAACGCCTACTTCGGGATGTTCGCCGTCAGTCCCCTGCTCCAGGGCGCGGGCCTCGGCAAGCTGATCATCGCGGAGGCGGAGCGCCGGGCCGTCGAGGACTGGGGCGTGAAGGAGATGCAGATGACGGTGATCTCCGTGCGCGACGACCTCATCGCCTGGTACGAGCGGCGCGGCTACCGCCGTACGGGACGGATGACCCCGTTCCCGTACGGCGACGAGCGCTTCGGCGTCCCGCAGCGCGACGACCTGCAGTTCGAGCTGCTGGTCAAGGAGCTCGACTAGTGCCGCGGCAGGCAACGTTCGCCCCGTCGCGACGCCCGGCACGCCCTCTCGCCGCACCGGCCGAAAGCCCGAGTACGCCCAGTACGAGGGC
>NZ_JBEZOK010000043.1:0-43054 GCF_040706515.1 Streptomyces sp. NPDC047880
GCCGAGTTCGGATTCCCGAACTCGGCCACGGGTGCACACCCCATAGTGTCGGCAGTCGTGCTCTCCGTAACGTACGAGTCATGCACCTCACGGTCCGTCGCAGGCGCGTGCCGTTCCGCGCCGTCGCACTCGTCCTCGCCGCCGCTGCCCTGCCCACGATGACCTGTGGCACCGGGACGCTCGGGAACGCGGCGTCTGCGAACCCGTCGTTGCAGGGACTATGGCAGAGCACCGGATACGGCACCGTCGTCTCGGTCCGCGGACACCACCTTCGCACCTACGAGACGACACGCGTCAGTTGCCTGCCCGGCAGCCTGGAAGCCGAGCAGAGCGGCTCGTCCCGGGCAGGCGGCGCCCTGGATTTCACGCCGGCCGACAGCGAGCAGGCCGGGCGCATCACGCTGGCTCCGGACACCGGTGACAACAGCGACGTCATCAGGCTTCGCTTCGCGGACAACGCGGGGTTCCGCACCCTGCACCGCATCCACGAGCTTCCCGCGAGGTGCGGTCGAAGGCCGCCGACGGACCCTCGCTCCGTCTTCGACACCTTCTGGCAGACGTACGCGGAGAACTACCCCTCATTCACAGCCAAGGGCATCGACTGGACCGCCGTACGTGACCACTACCGCCCCGCCGTCACCGCCGACACCACCGATGCCGAACTGTTCGGCATCCTCAAACGCATGATCGAGCCACTGCATGACGCCCACACCGCGATCGCCTCGGGCAGGCATCAGCACTTCACGGGCCATCAAGCAGGCACGAAGGCGCCCACGTCCGACACCGTCACGAGGATCGAGAAGGCGACGACCGCGAGCGTCGGCACGCCCCAACGACGCTGGGGGCGGGGCGCCATCGGCTACGCCGACCTGCCCCACCGCATCGGCTATCTGCGCATCACCCGTTTCTCCGGCTTCACCGAGAACGGCGACCACGCAAGGGACCGGGCCGAACTCGACAAGGCCCTCGACGCCGTCTTCACCGAAGCGCGCACCCGTGGCCCCCGGGCGCTGCGCGCACTCGTCATCGATCTGCGTTTCAACGGCGGCGGCTCCGACGCTCTCGGGCTGCGCATCGCCTCCCGACTCACCGCCCACCCGTACACCGCCTACACGAAGCGAGCCCGCGACAACACCGTGGGTGCGGAACGGTTCACCTCGGCCCAGCCGATCGGGGTGAGCCCGCGGTCAGGCGGTCCGGTCTACACCGGCCCGCTCGCCGTGCTCACCGGCCGCCTGACCGTCAGCGCGGGCGAGACCTTCACCCAGGCCCTCATGAACCGCACCCCGGCCCCCGTCCGCATCGGTGAGAACACCCAAGGAGCTCTCTCCGACACCATGGACCGTGTCCTGCCCAATGGCTGGTCCTTCACCCTGCCCAATGAGAAGTACCTCGCCTCGATGGGCGAGGCTTTCGACGGGGCCGGTATCCCTCCCACCATCCGCGTGCCCGTTTTCACCGATGCCGATTTCGCGGCCCGCCGCGACAGCGCACTCACCCGGGCGCGCGAACTTCTCGGCTGAGGCAGGCGTGCGCGTCCGGACTGTGCGCCGCATGCTTCGTCCACCTGACGCGCCCGCCTACTCGGGAGGAAGGCACATGTCTTCCAGGCTGTACAAGATCAGGCCGGAGGCAGGCTTCGGGCCGAAGGAGGTCGACTTCCGCGGCATCGTGATGCCTCTGCGCGCCAGGTCGTGAACTACTTCTTCGCGTACCGGATGCATCAGCACAGCGGTCGCGTCATGAAGCTCCGCCTGTTCGACCGCCGACTCCGCGTCGTGGAGGTACGCGATGGAGTCGGCATCGTCGGGGATGCACCACACCTGGGCCAGGAGGGTTTCGTGCAGCACCGCGGCATCCAGGGCGCGCCACTGCGCCGGACGATCCTGTCTCAGCGTACGGGCGAGAAGCGCTGGGTCCGGGCTGTCGAGGAGGTGATAGGAACCATCGCCGGCGAGAAGGAAGGCGTTGCCGGTGGAGGCGGCTTCCTCCAGGGCCGCCATGGCCTGGGCAAGGGACGTGTCCAGGCGTCGGACGCGGAAGGAGTTTCCCACCGCGTCCAGCGCCTCGGAGACCGGAAGCCGATGCAGGAGCCGGTGGATCGCGTTGACCTGAAGGGGGTACAGCGCCGTGTCCACGAGGAGGACAAGCCCGTAGTCCCAAGGGCTGGGCGTCACGGCCTGCTCCCGCTGCAGCCGTAGGTACGTGGCCCATCGGTGGTGGCCGTCGGCGATGAGAGCCTGATGGCCGGCGATGTGATCGGCCACTTCGCCGACATCGGTCTGGTCGGTGATCGACCACAGGCGATGCTGGAAGCCGTCCTCCGTGGTGGTGACCAGCAGGGGAGGACGGGCTGTCGCTCGCTCGACGACGGACGTGGCTCCCGTCGGTCCGGCAGTGCCCCGGTAGCTGAGCAGCAGTGGTTCGAGGTGGGCGGCGGTGGCCCGCACCAGGGCCGCCCGTTCCTCCAGGACGTGCACGATGACGTCCTCGTGGGGAAGGACGATGCCTTCCTCGGGTGGAGAGAGCGCCAGGGCCCCGATCACGCCGCGCTGCACGAAGTCGCCACGCGATTGCTCGTAGACATACAGGGCTGGTTCGGCGTCGGAGGCGAGGATGCCTTCGGCGAGCCACGCACGCAGCGTCCCTGATGCCTGCCGTCGGCGGCCCTCAGCCGTGTCAGCCTGCGGGAGGATCAGCCGGACGATGTGGTGCGGATGCGCGCAGGCTCGCTCGTCACCGCGGACCACGCCGTCGAGCGGTGGCGAGATCACGGCTTCCAGGCCGCCGACTTCCTCCGGGACATAGCGAACTCCGCGCAGCGGGAGCAGCCTCAAGCCGCGGGTCCATGGCGGCGGTGCGGGGTCGTCCTTTCCGGGAAGGAGATCAAGCACGGTCGTTCACCGTGCGCCGGTGAGGTCGCCGGGCGGGCGGCGGGACGGTCTCGTTTGCTCGAAGACGTGCGCCAGGCGGAACAGAACGGGTTCGCTGAACGCTCTTCCCGTGAAGGTGACACCGACGGGCAGGCCCTCCGTCCAGCCCGCCGGCACACTGATTGCGGGGTAGCCGGCCAGACCGGGCGCGAGTGCGGCTCCGTGCGGCTCGGGATCGCCCTCGACGACGTCGATCGGCCACGGCGGCGGGCAGGTGGGCATGACCAGCGCGTCGAGTCGGTGCTCGTCCATGACGGCGTCGATGCCTTCCGCTCGCGCCTTTCGCCGCACGGTGGCCAGCGCGTCGCGGTAGCCCGGGTCGTCCAGGTCCGGGGTGTGCGCGGCCAGCATCTCCAGGATGTCCTGCTCGTACAGCTCCAGCTCGACCGCGGCGTTCGCCCGGTTGGCCTCCACCAGGGCGGCGATGCTACGCGGGTGGCTGCCGGGTGTCCGGGCAAGGTACTGCCCCAGGCCGTGGGCGGTCTCGTTCACCACGACGCAGCCGAAGGACGGGTCGGTGGTGAGCTCGTCCGCCCCGGGAATGTCCGTCCCCTCGACGATGACCGCGCCGGCCCGGCTCAGGGCTTCCAGAGCGGACTCGGCAACCGCGTCGGCCGCTTCGCTGTAGCCGAAGAACATCTTGCGAGGCACACCGACGCGCACACCGCGCAGATCCGTGGCGCCGAGGAAGCTCACATAGTCAAGCGCGGGCACGCCGTCCGTTGCCGGGTCCAGCGGGTCGGGCCCGGCGATCACGGAGAGCACTTCCGCGGCGTCGGCGACCGAACGCGTCAGGGGTCCGATCGAGTCGAAGCTGGGGATGCCGGGGATCATGCCCGCCCGACTGGTGAGTCCGGTGGTCGGCTTCACTCCGACCAGGCAGTTCGCGGCGGCGGGCCCCAGGATCGACCCGATGGTCTCGGTGCCGAGCGCCACCGCGCACAGGTTCGCCGAGGCGCCCACCGCTGAGCCCGAACTCGACCCGTGTGGCGATCGCGTCAGGTCGTACGGATTGCGCGTCTGGCCACCCCGGGCGCTCCAGCCCGCGGGCCCGAGAATCCACGAAGTCTTGTTCGCCTTGCCGAGCAGCACGGCTCCGGCGGCTCGCAGCCGAGCCACGACGGTGGCGTCGCGTTCTGGCCGGGACCCGAGCATGACCGTCGAGCCGCTGGTGGTGTGCATGCGATCGGCGGTGTCCAGGTTGTCCTTGAGGAGGACGGGGATGCCGTGCAGCGGACCGCGGATCGGGCCGGCGTCAAGCCGGGCGGCCTCTGCCTCGGCGTCCGGATTGACCTCGATGACCGCGCACAGTTCGTCATTGAAACGCTGGATGCGGTCCAGGTACCAGCGGGTCAACTCGAGGGCGGTGAGACTCCCGTCGCCGAGCGCCTTCCGCAGTCGCGCCACTGTCGCTTCGGCCAGATCAAGCACGGGACACCGCCGGCAGCGAGGAGAGCTCACGCAGCAGTGCTGCCTCGTGGTCGGCCAGGTAGAAGTGGCCGCCGGGAAAACGGTGCGCCGTAAAGGGGCCTGTGCTGACCTCGGCCCAGGCGTCGACGTCGTGCGCCCGGGTATCGGCATCATCCTCGCCGTAGCAGGCGTGCACCGGGCAGTCGAGCAGGTTCGGACGGCCCGGGCGGTAGGTCCGTACGAGTGTGAAATCCGCCCGGATCGGCGGCAGGACGAGATCACGCAGCTCGGGGTCCTCGAAAAGCTGGGCGTCGTATCCGCCCAGCCGTTTGACCTCCTCGACGAGCACGTCGTCGCTGAACTCACCGCTGTGGTCGCCTCGGCGGGCCGAGCCGGGGCGCGCCGAATTCCTCCGGGAGGGCGGCACTTGGCCCGAGACGATCAACGCACGCACCGGCATCCGCTGCGCCACCTCGTACGCGATCCACGCGCCCATGCTGTGCCCGAACAGGACGAGCGGCCGGTCGAGCAGTGGCGTGAGTGCCTCCGTGACCGCCGCGACCATCGGCTCCATCCGATCGACGGAAGGTTCGGTCACACGGTCCTGACGCCCTGGATAGCGCACCGCGACCACCTCGACGTCGGACGGCAGCGCGGCAGGCCAGGTACGGAAGGCGCTCGGGCCGCCGCCGGCATGCGCGAAGCAGACCAGTCGGACCCGGGGCTGTTCCACCGGTCGGTATCTCCGCAACCAGGTGTTGGCCTGTTGAGCGGCAATCATGGTACGCCTCCGAAGAAGTGTTCGAGTGGGAGGTCGCGGCGTGGCCCGGACGCCCCCGCCGCTCATGAAGACCGGCGTCGCGGTCTGACCGCGGTGTCCGCCGCGCACGGAGGCGCGCCGGACCATCACCGTGGAAACCTGCCGAGTCGCGGGCTCGGCGAGAGGGCGGTCAGTCGACCATACGAAGGGCCGGTATCGCCCTGCTATCGGCCGGGCACTTCACGTGGGAGGAAGCGGCTGCCAGCACTCGGTCGCACGCCGCCTTCCGGACGGGTGCGGCCACCTCCGTATGAGCCGTCTCCTCCGCGTGCAGAGCATGCAGCGTGGGCAGACGGTAGCGGAACCAGCCGTCCGGGCCGGTGTCGGCCACTTCGAGCAACGTGGCGTCCACCAACTCCTCGAGCAGCCGCTGTGCGGCCATCGATCCGACATCGAGCAGGGCTTGGGCCTCCCAGACGGCTATGCACTCGCCATTGATGAGACCGAGCCGGGCGTACAGGCCGGCAGCCGCGGGCGACAGCGTCCGGTACACGCTGTCCAGGACCTGACGGAGAACGGGGGCACCCGTGCTGAGTTCCTCCAGGCGGTGCCGGCGATCGCCGAGCCGTGTCAACAGATGCGGAAAACGCCAGTGGGGCTTGGCGACGAGGCGTGCGGCCGCCGCGGACAGGGCCAGCGGCAAGTGGTCGCACAGCGAGGCGATGCGGTGCGCGGCGGCCGTGTCCTCTTCGGCCCGTCCGTCGTCCACCAGCGTGCCGAGCAGCGTCACGGAGTCCGCCGGGGTCAGTTCTTGCAGGCTCAGCCGGACCTGTGCCGCGGTCGCGAGTACGCGTCGGCTCGTCATCAGGACGCAGCACCTCCCCGCCTTGGGGAGGAAATCATGGGCGATGCTGTCATCGGGCACCCCATCGAGGATGACCAGAGCCCGCAGCTGCCCGATCTGCCGGTGGAACTCCTTGAGCCGGTCCTGGTAGTTGCGAGGTATCTCGGTATCCGACATGCCAAGGGCGCGCAGGAGGGCGGCAGGGGCGTCGGGGGTGCCGGTCCGTTCGAAGTCGACGTAGAGCTGCCCATCGGGAAACGCGTGGGCCGCTCTGCGTGCCCAGTGCAGCACAAGGGCGGTCTTGCCGATTCCGGGGCGACCCACCACCAGGCCCACGGACGATATGCCTTCGCGGGCCCGGCGAAGCAAGGCGTCGAGGGATTGGACATCGCCCTCCCGGCCTATGAACTCCGCTGCACCCAAGGGAAGTTGCGGCAAGGCAGCATGAGCGTTCAGCGATCCGGTCATGTCTGTGGGCGGCATCAGGTCGGAGGCCTCCTGAAGGATGGCCGTGTGCAGATCCTGAAGGACACTGCCGGGTTCGAGGCCGATCTCCTCGCGGAAGACGCGCTGCGCCTGACGGAAGAGAGCAAGAGCCTCGGACCGGTGGCCCGAACGGTAGTGGGCGAGCATGAGCGCGGCTCGCGCCTGCTCCCACAACGGCCGGTCGCGCACGAGGGTCGTCAGCTCGGAGATGACCTCACGATGCCGGCCGAGCTGCAGTTGCAGGGTTGCGTACTGCTCGTAGGCGGTGAGCCTCCGGTGATCCAGGAGTTCCGCCTCCGTCTCCAGGACGGCGCTGGACATGTCGGTCAGAACTGGTCCCCGCCACAGCGCGAGCGCCTGTCCGAGCCGGTCGGTGGCAGCGCCGACGTCCCCGTGACGTGCAAGCGTCTGCGCCGCGTCCACTCCGGCCGCGAACTCCATCGAGTCGATGTGATGTCCGGCCGAGCGCAACAGGTATCCGGGCGCGGAAGTGTCGATCAGCTCCCCTGTGTACCCAGCGGCCCGGAACGCCTTGCGCAGGCTGGCGACGCAGATGGCGATCTGAGTGCGGCATGTGGTCGGCGGCCGCCCGTTCCAGACGGCTTCGACCAGTTGATCGATCGATACGACCCGGTCCGGCGCGAGGAGCAGCATCGCCAGCACGATTCGCTGCCGGGGCCCGCCGATCTCGACCTTTCGCGGCCCCACCCACGCTTCCAGCGCGCCGAGGACCTGGAACGAGATGCTCGGCTCGGCCCGTTGGGCGCTTCTCTGCCGCGCCCGTACACGCGACGGCAATACCTCCGTTTTCGACCGTATCGTCAATGAAGCTGCAGCCACATTATGCACTACTAAAAGTCCCCGTTAAATTACCGAGCTCGAGCTGGTCTTGCTCAAGCTTGATGAATCACACACCTCCGCAAGCCGAAGAGAGCGCCGGACCAGTCCGGCGGCCACGCCGTTCCACCCTCTTCGACCGCTTCCACCCGGCGTCAGAGCGGATCAACAGGAAGAAACCATAACGCTTTCACCTGCTACACATGAAGGATGATGCGGCGGGGCCACCAGGCGTTCCCGAGAATCTCCGGAAGGGCGATTCTTCTGCCGCATTTCCCAGCCACTCCCCTATCTCGCCCGCCCGCTCGAGGCCGCCCCTCACCTGCACCGTCAGGACAACATCCATACCGGAGGGGGTAGTTCAGCATCACAACCTACTCCCACCGGTCGACCTGGTCGGCAGGGAGCAGCCCAAACCTTCGTGATCTTGGTCTCACGCTCCCCCTTCTCGCCGCCGCAGGTCTTTGCAGTTCACGGGCCCGACATTTTCAGTCCACTTCAAGGGCCGCCCGCCCCGGTGACCGTTGCGGCTACCACACGCCCTGGGCACCGGGGAACAAGGAAACGAGGTTCCGGCCGGGCGGCGCGCCCACTTCCGGGTGCGCCCGCCACCGAGACCCAACCACAACGGCACTGCTCGGACAAGTCATTCCACTCCACCGGCCGACTTTCGCACCCTACCCGAATCCGACCAACAGGAAAAAAATAGACCGGACGTCTCCTATCCCTCTTCGGCGACAAATCCGCGGTGTCATCAAAGAGTGAAGAACACCATCGGATTGTGACGACTCTCGCGAACAGGAGTGTCAAGCCGCAATTTCTTCTTCGTCTCGCTGAGGCGCTCGATGACTTCGGGAGCCTTCGCGGCCGAGGGGGTGAAAAAGCTCTTGTTCTTCCCGGCGAGCCACTTTATGAGAACCGAACCCTCGCTGATCGGCTTCGGCCGGCGACCGTGGAATACATCGTGCACACTGGTCGGGGTACCGGGGCGAACCATCGGGAAAACGTTCTCCACGTACCAGCGACCAAATCGAGCACCGTGGTCGGCGTCGATGAAGAGATAGTCCGCGCTGCCGACGACGTCTCCGAGCGTCTCCCGAACATCACCCTTGGTGAATGTCCAGCGGTTGGCAGAAAGATCAGCCGGAACATTACCGACCACGTGGTCGACGATGTCGAACGAATACAGGTGCCCCACGCCGTTGTCTCGCAAAGCACTGAGAATCCACATGGTGGACCAGCCGTAGAACGTGCCGATCTCGACCACCGTCTCAGGCCGGTACTCGCGCAGCAGCAGGTAGGTGATCTCCGCCTCGTAGTCGTCGAGTTGAGCCTTCATCGACTTGCCGCGCTGCCGAAGGAAGTCTCGCTGCTGATCCCTGACGGCACGCAGGTCGTCCTGGTACTTCTCATAGAGTTCTGAAACTGCTTGCACCGTGAGGTCTCGAAGTGAATGCACGGCACTACGCACTGAAGTCGCGTCAGCACTGCTGTCCACTGAGCCCTGAATATTGTTCGAGATGGTCATTAAATCCTCCTGATGCACGCTGCAGCGAATGGAAGTCCAGGAATGCTTGAAACCCTAGGCAAGTGCGGCATTATTCGATTATCGGCCGAATATCGACGGGTCGCCGAGCAGCCTTTTCCACGTCTTTGAAAGCCGCCCAGAAGACAACAAGAACGCATATGAAAACAGGAATCCAGAAAAGACGGAGAACCACCCAGTACGGGTCTTCCGGCGCCGTGTGGAGTCCGGGCCAGCGTTGTCCGAACCCGAGGGAGAACACGGTGGCGGCGAGCATGGACGTCTGGTGCCAGAGGAAGATCGTCATGGCCGAAAGGTTCAGCAACGCCACGGCCGCCCAGCAGAACTGTCCCGCGGTGGCACGTGCCCCTGCCGCGTAGGGCGCGCAGGCGGAGAGCGGCACAGCCGGCTCCGTCGGCTGTCCGGTCAGCCGGCGGAGCGGGCCGCACAACAGCAGTCCGAGACCGCACTGGGCCAGACCGAAGCAGACAGCCGCGAGGCTCGGCGGGTTGAGGTTGGACAGGACCGCCCCGGGAACGCCGACCATGCTGGCCGGATAGTCACACCACAGCACCAGGCCGGTCAGGCCGGCCGCACCACAGACGAGCATGCCGACCGCGTACCTGCGGCGGGCCAGGCCGCCTGCCGCCCAGAACACCCCCAGGGCGTAGGGCACCAGCCAGCCGGTGAAGACGTTCAGCCATCGCAGCGAACCGACCCATGCAAGGTCGCCGGCCAGCCCGCGGACCAGATCCGTGGCCATGACCAGCGCGATGGCCACCAGCACCAGCCGGCCCGCACCACACCGCCTGATGAGCGGAGTGGCCGCCGTGATCACCACGTAGACGCAGAGGAACCAGAGCGGGGACACCGCGAGCCGCAGCAGGGTACGGATCGTCTCGAACGCCACACCTTCAACCGCCAGCCCGATCAGCACCAGCAGCCACACACCCAGCAGAGCCGAGGCCGGACGCACCAACTGGCGTAGGCGCTGGGCCAACCAGGTCCGGTAGCGGGTCCCGGTCGCCACCGCGGAGGAGTAGCTCCGGGATCCGACCCGGCCGCCGACGAAGAAGAACAGAGCGAGCGGCTGCAACAGCCACGTCACCGGCGTGAGAGCCGGCATGTGGCGCAGGGGGCTGTCACCGGCCAGATGACCGCCTGCCCGTAACACCACCGCGCTCACCAGCCAGTGGCCGAGCACCACACCGAGGATGGAGTAGGCACGCAGGACATCGACCGCACGGTCGCGGGAAACCGGAGTTGCCGCATCGATACGCAGCACGGCTCGGTGCAGTCGCTGCACCGGAGTCAGCCGGACAGGCTGTACCGGTGCCAGGTCGCCCCAGACCACCGGAGCGGGGCGCTCGTTTCCCGTACTGACCCGTACATCAGCCACGGGACACCTGCCGGCCTCGGCCCAGGCCGATCAGCGCGATGCTTCGGAGCGAAAGGCTGCCCGGACGCAGGTAGTCGCCGTGCCGGCTCTCGCCGACAGGGAGCCGCCGGGCGCCGAACTCCACGGACGCCGGGTCCGGGCCGAACCCCACTGTCTCGCCGAACAAGCCGTACTGGGCGTGCGGCACGTGCGAGATCCAGTCCCTGCTGCCTCGCCCCGCCCACACCGGGATGCCGGCGCCCAATTCAACGGCCGACTCGACACCCATCCCCGGGCTGCCGAAGACTGCGAGACCCGTCAGCGTGGAGGGCGCGGACCGATTCATGCCGCGCACCGCGTCCCCGCACACCACGGACCCGTACGAATGGCACAACAGAGCCACGGAGGCATCGGGGTTGATTCCCTGTAGCCGGTCGATCTGGCGGCGGAGCAACTGCCCGCCCTCCTGCGCTCGTTCCTGGGTCACGGTGTCACGGCTCTTGGTGCGAGGCGCCCGGTATCCGTACCACCCGATGACGGCAACCCGCGTGTGCGGTGCGAGGGCTCGCATCTGCGCGTACAGCGCCCGGCTGCCGCCGGCCACCGAGCCGTGCCGGGAGCCGAGGTGGTCGAAGGTGTCGACGGTGGTGTCCGAGCCCGGAACCAGAAGGGCGATCCGCCGCGCGTGCGCCAGGTCTCCGAGAACCTCCACCGCCCGGCCGTCACCCTCGGCGGAGACCTCCAGGAAGTCGCGGTCGGGGGAGGCGAGATCGCCCAGGGCCCGGGCCCGCTCACCATCGCCCATCCGGCGTGCCGCATCGGCTGCGCGGGCGAGGTGCCTTCGGTTCTCGCCGTAGAGCTCGGGCAGTTCTTTCGCCGTGACGGCCACATGCCGGGGCGCGGCCGGCAGGTCGAGCACCGCGTTCGCAGTGGCGGCCGTGACGGACGCAACGATGCATCCGGCGACAGTGGCTATCAGCATTCCGAGTCTGATCCGCGCAGCGCGCATGGACAGCTCTCCTTCCTCTGGGCATGGGCCGGCGCGAAGCGTCGGACCGGGGGGAAAGCGGCGTCGAGGACGCCGTGGTGTTGAGGCGGGGTGAATCGGGCCGCGGCGAGACGTGCGCGGCCCGTCGTGCGCGGAAGGTCAGATCCGGACCGGCATCTCAAGCACGACGGTGGTCGGGCCCGCGGGCGGGCTGTCGAGACCGAGGGTGCCGTCGACCGCCGTCAGCCGTTCTCTCAGACCCGACAGGCCGCTGCCCGCACCGATCCTGGCTCCCCCGCCGCCGTCGTCCCGGACCTGGATCCGCAGCACGTTCCCGACGACACGGGCATCCACCGACGCCTTTGTCGCCCCGCTGTGCTTGGCGACGTTGGTGAGCAGCTCGGCGACACAGAAGTACGCCACCCGCTCGATCACCGGGTCCGGCCGCTGTGACATCTCCACCCGCAGATCCACGGGTACTCCGGCCTGGCCGGTCAACTGCGGCAGCGCGTCGGCGAGTCCCCGGTCGAGCGCGGCGGGGTTGATCCCGTCGATGAGACGCCTGAGTTCCGCAATGGCCGTGTCGGTCTGGGTGCGGGCCCGGGCGATGAGGGCGCCGGTACGGCCGGTGGACGATTCGCCTTCCAGAGTGTCGGTGGCCAACGACAGCGTCATGGCGATCGCGACCAGCTGGGCTTGCGTACCGTCGTGCAGGTCGCGCTCGACCTGTCTCAGGTCGCGAGTGCCCTCGGTGAACGCGACGCTGCGCGCCCGTTCCAGGGTCTTGACCCGCAGTTGGGAGGTGCTGGGACCGAGCAGCTTCCGGCCCAGCTGCCGGTGCAGCCGCATCATCGTGCGAGCCGCCACCGGGGCGAAGACCAGGACGATCAAGCCGCCCAGGACCGAAACAGCCGCCAGCCAGAGCTCCTGGCTTCCGATCACCGCCCATACGATCGACCACACACCGAAGGCGGGCAGCGCGAACGTCACCACGAAGGCGATCAGGTCGAGTGGGAGCCGCAGCATCAGGTAGAGCACGCTGCGCCAGGCGGTCACATCACTCAGATTGCTCCGGATCCAGCCCAGCGCGCCGGATGCCACCGCCGGTGGCACGGGGGGATCGATGTCCTCACCGAGCAGTGTTCTCATCAACCGGGCATGAGCCCGGCCGAGGTGGCGGGCCCCCCACAGCCCGAGCGCGAGTACCGGCAGCCCGATCACGGTCAGCGAGAGCAAGCCGCCGACGTAGAGGACCGCGAGGACGTAGACCATGCCCAAGAGGGAGAGCGGCACTCCGGTGATGGCGAAGACGATCGCTCCCGCCCGCGGCGTCCGTCGTCCGTCGCGGGCCTCGTCCGCAACGCGGGGCGCGGTCACTGCGCGGCCACAGCGGTGACCGCCGGCTCCGAGGTGGCCCGCGCACCGGTGAACAGGATCGTCAGCACAGTCAGCGCCACAGGTCCCAGCACCAGAGGGGCATACGTGTGGAACGCGATCGTGGGAAGCAACTCGCCCGTCGCCGCCCTCGCGAACGCCATGCTCATGGGCGCGGCGACCAGAATTCCGAGCACCACTCCGGCCAGGGCGGTCAGTGTCGCCTCCGTGCCGAGCATGCGCATCAGCTGACGCCGGGTCGCGCCGGTCAGGGCGAGCAGCGCGTACTCGCGCCGTCGCGCCGTGGTCAGTGAGGCGAGGGTGTTCACCGTGGCCACCGCTCCGAAGCCGGCCAGCATGGCGAGTTCCACCCCGCGGAGCCAGATGTCGCTCTCGGCATAGGCGCCGGGCGGAGCAACCTCCTCAAGGGTGCCGCTGACCGAGGCGAATGTGGTCGAGAGTCCGACCAGCAGCGCGATCGGCACCACCGCGGAAGACAAACGGTAGGCGTGCCCGCGCAGGTTGTCGGCGGCGAGAGCACCCCCGGCGTCTCCCCTGTGCCTGCGGCCCATCAGCCTGAACGGCACACCGAGCAGCACGATGGACAGCCGTGCCAGCAAGGGCCCGAGCAGTCCGGCAGCGACCAGGAAGAGCAGCGATCCGAGCAGCGCCAGTTGTGCGGACTTGTCGGCCGGTTGCCCGGAGGTGAACACCACGAGGGGCACCGAGCCCGCGATCACGAGCAGACCGGCAATGCCTCGAAGCCAGCCCATCTTCGTCTGCTCGGCCGTCTGCGCGAGCGCAGTGGACGGCCTGCCGCGGACGATCCGGCGTGCGGCGATCTTCGACGCACCGACTCCGACCAGCAGTGTCACCACCGTAGCGATCATCAGAGGCCAGGGAGCCCACACCGGGGCCGCGTCCGCCGGGACGATGTCCCTGGCGGCAAGCTCTTCCAGGAACCGGTCGGCACCCCACGATCCGAGCAACCACGCCGGCGGTGAGACGAAGAGGGTCAGCCAGAGCACCTGGCACCTGATCAGGCGCTTGATCTGGGCCGGCGTCGCCCCGCTCGAACGCAGCAGAGCCATGTCCCGGGCCTGCCCGCGCACGGAGAACGAGAGCGTGTTGGTGACCGTGAACAGCGCCATCAGCATGGCGATCTCGCCGAACGCCCCGCCGATCATTCCGAGCCGCGAGCCTGTGTGGCCACCGATCGCCGTGGCGATGAGGGATCCGAACATGGTGATCACGGCGACAGCCATCAGGAGGGCCGTGGCCGGTCCCGCGAACAGGGAGGGCCTGACCCGCAGCAGTCCGAGGGCGAGCCTCAGCATGCGAGCTCACTCAGCTTCTCGGAGATCTGCGCGGCGGACGGGCGTGTCAGTTCGTCGACCAGGACGCCATCGGCGAGAACGACCACGCGGTCCGCGAAACTCGCCGCGACCGGATCGTGCGTGACCATGACGCATGTGCGGCCTTCGTTCTCGACGCCCTCACGCAGGAGCCACAGCACCTCGCGCCCGGTCGCACGGTCGAGCGCGCCGGTCGGCTCATCGGCGAACAGGACGCGCGGCCGGGCGAACAATGCACGTGCCACGGCAACGCGTTGCTGCTGGCCACCGGAGAGACGGCCGGGCCGTTCCTTCCTCCGGTCGGCAAGACCCACCCGCTCGAGGCATTCGGTGACCGCTGCCCAATCCACCCGGTCGCCCGCCAGCCGAGAGGTCAGGGCGACGTTCTGCTCGACCGTCATGGCAGGCATCAGGTTGTACGACTGGAAGATGAATCCCGCCTCTGCGCGCCGCAGCTGAGCCAGGCGGCGTTCGGGCAGCGCGGTGATCTCGGTCGTGCCCCAGTGGACTGTTCCGGACGTCTGCCGGTCCATGCCCGCCACGCACTGCAGCAGAGTCGACTTGCCCGATCCGGACGGGCCCATCACCGCGGTGAAGGTGCCCGGCGCGAAGCCGATGTCCACCCCGCGCAGCGCGTGAACCGCGGCACGGCCACGGCCGTACGAGCGGTGCAGGTTCTGCGCGTGAATTCCCAGACCGCTTTCGGTGACTGGGCGGGCTTGGGCCCCGGTGCTCAGTGACATGCCTTCATTCTCGGCAACACGGCTGCTGAGGGCCATCGTGCTACCTCCCGACTACGGGGTTCGGATATCCGCCCCCCTCGCCGGCGTCCATGGCCGCACTCCTGGCCGGAGGTCAGGTCCTGGACTCCTGCAAGTACGCCACAACTGCCTTGACACGGCGGTTGTCCGCAGCCGTAGGAGGAAGATCGAACTTGGCGAAGATGGATGCCGCGTGCTTCTCCACCGCACGTTCGGAAATGACGAGCAGTTCGGCGATGGAGCGGTTCGAGTGGCCCTGGGCCATCAGGTCCAGGGCCACTCGTTCGCGCTCGGTCAGCCGGTCGAGGGGGCGGCTGCCGGTGTTGAGCATGCGGCTGACGATCTCCGGGTCGAGGGCCACCCCGCCGGCCGCGACCCTGCGCAACGCCTCGATGAAGTCGGCGGTGGCCGCGACGCGTTCCTTGAGCAGGTACCCGATGCCCGACGCCTCGCCGGCGAGCAGCCGGGCCGCCAAGGACGGCTCGGCATGCTGGGAGAAGACGAGAACGCCCACATCGGGGTGGTCCGCGCGGAGCTGGACGGCCGCTCGGATGCCCTCGTCCGTGTGGGTGGGCGGCATGCGGATGTCGACCACGGCGACATCCGGGGCGTGCGTGGCCACCGCGGTCAGCAGTCCGTCGGCGTCGTCCACGGTCGCGAGAACTTCACAGCCTCGGGCGGTCAGCAGTTCCACCATGCCCTCACGGAGAATGACCGAGTCCTCGGCGATGACCACTCGCACTGCGCACTCCCTCGTCGACGGCCGATCCCTCGCGCCGGCCTCATTTCATTCAACCAGCACGTAACCGTCGTCCGGACGCTGGCCCCGCGAGCGTCGAAGAGCCGTCAGCGCGAAGGTGCGCTGCAGCCAACGGTCCCGGCCGTCGTAACGAGGGGTGAACGCGGTGCGGCCGTGCGCGGTGACGTGGTTGTCGACGATGACCAGGTCGCCGGGGAGCAGTTGCGACGTCGTCGACACCTGCTCGAAGAGCGCGCCCAGTTCGGTGAGGGCGGTGGCCCCCTCCTCCGTGGTGGCCCGGGTGGCGGCGAAGTCGACGCGCAGATCCGGATCGGTCCACGAGCCACCCAGCACCGGGTGGTGGAACGCCCCCTGGCGACCGGATCCGAAGGACGGTGGAGCCTCGGTGGTGAATTCGGGGAGGCTCAGCGTCTTCCTGGCTGCCGGGCTGAGCAGGTCCAGGACCTCACGGACGCAGGCGGTACGCGTCCCCGCGACACCCTCGTGGTCGGTGCGCAGACACAGCAGCATGACGTAGTCCGGGCGGTGTTCGTGAAACGCGTTCTCCGTGTGGAAGGACAGGAGGACAGATCCCGCGTTTCCCTGGAATTCCTCACTGCCCGGGACGGGCACGACGTCCTGCACCAGGGCTCCGGACTTTTCCTGGAGATACGCGGCGGGGTCGCCGAGGCCACACGCCGCCATGAGGAGGATCGCGGCGGCGACTGAGGATTCCCTCTGGACCGAGTCCGCGGCCGACGGGGTGGGCCGCGATTCCTCGCCCACCGGAAGCCCCCGGATCAACAGGCGTCCGCGGAGGCCGGAGTGGCGGCGGAACCGGCGGATCTCCCGGCGAAGCGTGGCAGGGAGGCTGTCCCAGGCGTCCCTGGCGGCTGCCACGAACTCAGGTGAGTCGACCCGGCCGTCGGCGGCGCGGAGTATCTCCCGTGCGACAGCCTCCACGGTGGCGGCCTCGCCGCCGAGTGTGAAGGCGGCGTCGTCGCGGACACCGTTTTCCAGCAGCTCTGCCATCAGACAACACCTGTGGTGGACATCGTCGGAACTTCCTCGAGCTCTTCGGCTTCGTCGGCGAGCGCTGCTCTGCCGTAGATTTCCTCGACCCAGCCTGTGTGATAGACCGAGTCCAGATATCTGTCGCCCATGTCCGGTGCGACAGCCACGGCGGTGACGTCCGCACCTGGTGCGTACTCGTCGAGCCAGCGCAGGGCGCCGCTGATCACCGTCCCCGTGGATCCTCCGAAGAGGAAGCCGCGTCTGGCCAGTCGTCGGCAGGCTCGTATGGTGTCCACCTCGTGCACGTGGACCACGTCGTCGACGTAGGACCGGTCGAGCAACGGTGGGCGGACACCCGTGCCGAGGCCGGGGATCTGCCGCGGCAGGGCCGGCCCTCCGAAGGTCACCGAGCCGACTGCGTCGACCGCGACGACCTTGACATCAGGACGCTTTTCCTTGAAGTAGCGGGCGCACCCCATGAGCGTGCCGGTAGTGCCCGCACCGATGAAGGCCACGTGCAGGTCGGGGAAGCTCTCGACGATCGCCGGCGCCGTCGCCCAGTAGTGTGCGAGCGCGTTGTTCGGGTTCGCGTACTGATTGAGCCAGACATGGCGGTCGTCCGACTCGCACAGCTCCTTCACCAGGTGCAGCCTCGCGCCGAGAAAGCCGCCGTCAGCCGCAGGTTCCGTAACGGTGTGGACCGTACCGCCCATGGCC
Source organism: Streptomyces sp. NPDC047880 (assembly GCF_040706515.1). Taxonomy (NCBI): domain Bacteria; kingdom Bacillati; phylum Actinomycetota; class Actinomycetes; order Kitasatosporales; family Streptomycetaceae; genus Streptomyces; species Streptomyces sp. NPDC047880. The sequence goes on from NZ_JBEZOK010000043.1 coordinate 17,122, forward strand.
TCGATGAGTTGCTTCGTGGCCAGATTGCATCTGCTGTCCGTGACGCAGACGAAGCCGTAGCCCTTGCTGGCGGCGAGAATGCTCAGCGCGACGCCGAGGTTGCCCGACGACGACTCCACCAGAACCGAGCCGGGTCGCAGCACCCCGCCGGCCTCCGCCGCCTCGACCATCGCCCGAGCGGCCTTGAGCTTGATCGAACCCGCGAAGTTGAACCCTTCGCACTTCAGGTAGAGCCTGCGTCCGAAGGTCCGATGGAGGTCGACGAACAGATCGTTTTCGTGGTACTGCTGCGGCTCTGAAATTATTGGCACAGCTCTCTCCCGTTCCGGGCAGTCGCCCCTAGCCGCCGTACCGGTTCATCTCGTGGAAGAAGTCCTCGACCACGTGCAGGTCACCGCTTCGCGACACCTGGTCGTAGACGTGGGCGCTGACCGCCAGGTCGAGCACACCCAGGCCGAACGGGGAGAACACCACCGTGCGATCCGTCGGCACCTCGGAGCGACCCGTCATGACGTCGTAGAGGGTGCCGTCGAGGAAGTCCCTGTTGCCGGAGAGCTGTTCGGCCAGGTGCGGCGACGTGTCGGCCTTCAAGCAGTGCTCGACGTCGTCGACATAGTTGGCCGATTCGAGGATGATCTCCGGTGCCAGATCACGCAGCGAGACATGGAGCACGAGCGGGTGATGGGCGAACAGCCGCGGGTCGGTGACGTGCGGAGCACCCGCCACCGTGGCGAAGACGACCAGGTCGCTGGCGCGGATCAGATCATCCACTGAGTCGTACACGCTCACCCGGCCGTTCTCGTCCGAGCGGTCCAGGTAGTCGGCGAATCCGGCAGCGTGATCGTCGGACAGGTCGTGCACACCGACCTCGTCGAAGCTCCATCCCGTGCCTGCCAGATACGTGTGCAGATAGCGGGCGATCAGACCGGTTCCGACAAAACCCACCCGGGTGGGGCGGGCACGTCCGCGGGTGAGCCGATCGGCGGCCAGTGCGGCTGAGGCGGCCGTCCTGCTCGCGCTGATGATCGAGCTCTCCAGGCAGGCGTACGGATAGCCGGTGCGCGGGTCGTTGAGGATCAGGACGGCGGAAGCACGCGGCAGCCCTGACCCCACGTTCTCCGGGAAACTGGAGATCCACTTGAGTCCGTCCACGGCGTCGTCGCCGCCGAGCGACGCCGGAAGAGCGATGATCCGGGCCGTGGGCCGATCGGGGAATCGGAGGAAGTACGACGGCGGGTTGACCGTCTTCCCCGTGCCGTGCGCGATGTAGGCCGCTTCGACGATCTCTGTGACCAGCTTCTCCTGCCCGCTCAGTGCATGCTGCACCTGCCGGCCGGAGATCACTGCGAAATCTGGGCTGTGCTTGGTCATGTGGCTGCTGAACCTCTATACGGAACGGGTGGTGGGATTCGCCATGGCGACGAGCACCTCGCGGGCTCCGTCGTAGGGCAGCCGGCTGTGCGCCGTGCGGAGGTTGTCGACGAGCATCACGTCGCCCGGGCGCCACGGCTCGGCGACGGTGACGGAGTCGTACACCTTGTTGATGAGCGCGACGACATCCTCGGTGACCTCGCCACCGTCGCCGAAACTCGTGTTGAACGGCAGGCCTTCCGGGCCGTAGACGTCGACCAGGTACTCGCGTACCTCGGGCGCCATCGTCCACTGGTTGAGGAAGGCGATCTGGTTGAACCAGAGCCGCCGGCCGTCGGCAGGATGCTGAAGCACCGCCGGCCGGCGCTGGCTGGTGCGCAGTTCCTCGCCGCGCCACTCGAAGGAAATGTCGTTGGCCGCGCAGTACCTCTCGACCTCGGAGCGATCGGTGGTGCCGAACGCCTCCGACCACGGAACACCGATGTCCTCGTTGTAGCTGCGGGTGAGCAGCCACCCCTCCCGCTCGAAGCGCTCGACGAGATCGGTGGGCAGCTGCTGCAGGACCCGACCGGCGTCGGCCAGGGCGGTGGCCCCGCCGGCGATGGGTGCGCTGAGGCAGGCGAAGACCATGGTGGCCGGGAACTCGACGGCGTAGCTCAGCTCGTGGTGCATGCACATCGGCTGGTTCGGCGGCCACTTGGAGGATGAGTAGATGCGGTCGTCATACGTCCAGCGGGGCGCGAACGCCTCGCGTTCGGACATCAGGTCGTTGCCCAGGACTTTGAGAACCGCAGCGGCGCCGGCGGCGTCGGTCAGTCCCAGACCGCGCACGAGTACGGCGCCTTGTGAGGCGACGATTCGGTACAGCGCTTCCTGGTGCTGGGCGGCCCAGGCCGCCGGGTCCGACGCGTCGGCAACCGTGACGATGGCCGGACGGCCTTCGGCACAGTGCCCGTCGAGTCCGGCGAAGAGATCCGTATCAGTCGGCGGCACTTTCACACTCGCTCTCGTTGGTGCATGTCGTGGACGGCCCGCACGACGGCGGCGGTCTGCGCCGGCCTGGTGCGGAAGAAGTGGTGACCGCCATCGGGCAGCTCGCGGACCTGAACGGTCCGGGCGATGCCGCGCCAGGCGGGAAGGTCGCCCTCGTGGCCCTGGGTGGCGGGATCGTCGGCTGCGATGACGAGGGTCAGCGGGGCCTCGATGAGCGCGAGCGGGGGGTTCTCCACAGCGTCGGCGAAGAACGTGTTCGCTTCCAGGACGTCGTGCCGGTATGCCGCGCCGACCAGCGCAGCTCGGGTCGTGTCCGTCCCGGCGAGTTCGGCGTAGCCGCTGTCGCCGCTGAGCCGCGCCGCGACCTCCAGGGGCGTGAGCGCTTCGATCTCGGCGCTGGACCTCCGCCGCACGTCAGGGGCTCCGACGAGTTGGGCACCGATCAGGACGGCCCGCACGTCATGGCCCATCTGCTCGAGAAGGCGCGCGGTCACCACGGCCAGGGCCGCCCCGGATGAATGTCCCCACAACAGGATCGGGCCGGCGGCACATCGGTCGATCTCACTCGCCGTGGTCTTGGCGATCTGCTCCAGGGAGACGAACGGCTCGGCTTCGACCGTGAGGTCGTGTCCTGGCAGCTCCACTCCGTGCACGGCCAGCCCGCTGTCCGCCAACTCGCCTGCCAGATGATGGAAGTTGATGGCATTGCCGCCCGCATAGGGGAAGCAGACGAGAGTGCCGGCCGGGGAGGGAGGCAGGAGGAGTGGGTTCAGCACGCCCGTTGCGGAACCTGCCTGCTCGGGCTTGCCGGTCTGGTCGATGAACGCGGCCAGGTCACTCAGTCGCGGGTACCGGGTGAGATCTTTCAGCGACACGGCCCGATCGAGCTTCACGACGAGGCGTACGGCGGAGAGGGAGGTGCCGCCCGAGTCGAAGAAGTGGCTGTCGCGGCCGACCCGTTCGGGCGCCAGGCCGAGCACGGCCGCCCAGGCGTCGGCGATCCGCTGTTCCGTCGGGGTGACCGGCGGCTCCGGGCCGTCCTCGTCCGCCGCAGCGAGCTGCGCCAGCCGCTTCCTGTCGATCTTGCTGTTGGCGGTGAGCGGCAGGGCGTCAAGGCGATGGAAACGGCTCGGCACCATGTACTCCGGCAGCGCGGCTGCCAGCCACGTCCGCAGCTCGTCGACCGGCACGTCGGCGGTGGCGGCGTAGAACGCCGCCAGGCTCTCACCGACGACGACCACGGCGGTGTCACGGATCCCGGCGACGCCGAGCAGCCGGTTCTCGATCTCGCCGAGCTCGATGCGGAAGCCGCGCAGCTTCACCTGTGCGTCGCGGCGGCCCAGGAACTCCAGCTTGCCGTCGGGACGCCAGCGGCCGAAGTCGCCGGAGCGGTAGAGCCGTTCTCCCGGCCGGTGCGGATCGCTGCCGTACGCGGCGGCCGTGCGCTCCGGGTCGTTGATGTAGCCGCGGCCGACGCAGATTCCGGCGAACACGATCTCGCCGGGCGAGCCGAGCGGCACCGGTTCGAGGTCGGGATCGACGACATAGACCCGCACGTTGGCGACGGCCGGCCCGAGGGGGACCCGGTCACCGTGCGGCGGCTCGGTCATGACCTCGTGGTTGGTGTCGTCGGAGGTCTCGGTGAGCCCGTACGCGTTGACGAGCGCGGTGCCGGGGAAGGCGGCGAACCAACGTTCGACGAGCTCCTTCTTGAGCGCCTCACCGGTGGCCGAGAGGCAGCGGATCCGGCCGAGGCCGCCGCCGTGCTCCTCCAGGTGCGACAGCACCACTTCGAGGTAGGAGGGGACCAGCTGGGCCACGTCCGCGCCGCGAACGACCTCCACGAACCTCTCCACGTCGAGGATCGCCTCCTGCGGCACGATGAGTGTCGTGCCGCCGACCAGCAGGGCCGCGACGAGCTGCCAGAGCGAGATGTCGAAGCACTGCGGAGCGACCTGCGCGACGACGTCGTCCTCCCCCACCCCGAGGTCGTCGGTCTTCGCGTAGAGGTGGTTGAGCATTCCCTCGTGCTCGCACATCACCCCCTTGGGCTTACCGGTGGAGCCGGAGGTGAAGTAGACATAGGCCAGCCGGTCGGGGCGGATGTCGATCCCGAGGTCCGTCGAGTCGGCCCCGTCGCTCTCGTCGACGCGGAGCACGGTGACGGACGGGCGGTGGTACAACGCCTCGTCGAGGGTGGCGGTGCTTCCGGGTTCCGTGAGGACGAGGGTGCATCCCGCGCGGTCGAGGGTGGTGCCGATGCGGTCCGCCGGGAAGTGCGGCTCGATCGGCACGTAGACACCGCCGGCCTTGAACACGGCGAGGACGCAGGCCATCCAGTCCAGGTTGCGCTCGGTCACGACGGCAACGGAACTCTCGGCGGTCAGGCCGCGGGCAAGGAGGGTCCGGGCGATCCGGTTCGCGTGGGCGTTCAGTTCGGCGTAAGTGATCCGGCGCTCGCCCATGATCGCGGCGGTCTTCCCGGGGTGCAGGCGCACGCGGTCCTCGAAGAGCTCGTGGAAGCGGCGGTCCGGAAGCTGTCGCGCCGGACCGGCCATGCCGACGAGCTGGAGGTGCCGTTCCTCGGCGGAGAGCAGGCTGCGGCCCTCGTGCGGAGCGTCCGGTTCAGTGGCGATGCGGTGGAGAGCCGTGTGGTGATAGCCGGCGACCCGGGTCGCATGGTCGGCGTCGAAGTCTTCGGTGCGGTACGTCAGCACCAGTTCGCCGCCGGTGACGGACACCCCGAACACCACGCCGTCGGGCAGGGTGCCCGGCGTCCCGCCGGCCACGGTCTCGAAGCCGTGGCGGGGTACCGCGGCCGCGTCGCGGACGCGGTCCACCAGGCCGGCCCAGGTGGTGCCGGCCACCGGCACGAGGTGGGGCACGGGGCCGAAGACCACCTCGTCCTCACCGCTGAGAACGGCGACGACCTTGGCGTGGGCGGCGGACAGTTCTGCCGGTGTCGGTTCGCACGCCAGCGGAATGCCAACGGTCGCCGTGCCCGGTGCCGAACCGATTTTCGCCTGCCACCTCGGAACGGTGGTATGACCGGACCTCATGAGAGGGCTCCTCCACTCGCGGAGTTGGAATGAGATGAATGTATGAGTGAGGGTTTCCCTCCCGTTATCAGGAGGGTTTCCCTCTCGTTATCGATCACATTTCAGCGACGTCGATAGCGGGATATCGCCAGTGGAACCGCAAAGCACATGAGGCCCACGCTCCACAGCACGGTGCCGAGGACAGGGCCGGCGATCGGCCCCCCGGCCAGCAGGTTGCGGCACGCGTCCGTGACCAGGGTCGTGGGGTTGGCCTCGGCGAAGGCCCGCAGCCAGCCCGGCATCGTGCTGGTCGGCACCAGCATGGAGCTGCCGAACTGGAACGGGATCATCCAGAGGAAGCCCACCGACTGCACGGTGTTGGGGCTGCGGAGCGTCAGGCCGATGAAGGCCGACACCCAGGCCAGCGCGGTGCCGTACAGCAGCGTGAGCAGCAAGGCGGCCACCGCGAACAGGAAGTTGGTCTCCACCCGGAAGCCGATGGCGAGCGCGAACAGGAGCATGATGACCTGGCCCAGCAGGAGCCGGCTCATGTCTGCGACGATCCGGCCGGTCAGGACCGCCGAGCGGGCGATGGGCAGGGACCGGAACCGGTCCATCACACCGCTGTCGAAGTCGACGGCGAGCAGATAACCGGTGGAACGGGACGCGAACATGAGCGTCTGCACCATGATGCCCGGCAGGAGGAACTGCCGGTAGTCTCCCGGCCGGTCTCCCCAGATGGCCCCGCCGAAGACGTACAGGAAGATGAGGGTGAAGACCATCGGCATCACCACGGAGTCGAGGAGCTGTCCGGGGTCGCCGCGCAACTGGAGCATGTTGCGCCGGGCGAGGGCCAGCGACTGCCTGACGATGTCCCGCGGCCCGTTCCGGGCGGAGCCGACGAGGGGGGGTACCTCGACGGTCGGCGCGATGTCGGTGGTCGGGGTCACGCGGTGCTCCTGGTCAGTTCGATGAAGGCCTCGTCGAGGCTGGCGACCCGGGTGTCCACGGCCAGGACCTCCACCGCCGAGGCGGTGACGGCCCGCACGGCGCGGGTCAGTTCGTCCGGTTCCACGAGCGGCAGCCGGACCACGCAGGCCTCCTGGTCGATCTGCCCGTCCAGCCCTTCCAGAGCCAGGCTTCCGGCGAGGGCTGCCAGATCCCGGGGGTGGGCGGGCCGTATCTCCAGGGTCCGGCCTCCCACCCGGGCCCGGAGCTCCGCGGCCGTGCCGGCGGCGGTCACCCGTCCCTTGTCCACGACGACCACCGAGTCGGCAAGCGCCTCGGCCTCTTCCATGTACTGGGTGGTGAGCAGGACGGTCGCGCCGGCCTGGGCGCGTTCCTTCACCGTGGCCCACAGCTCGTTGCGGCTGTGCGGGTCCAGTCCGGTGGTCGGCTCGTCGAGGTAGATGAGCCTCGGCTCGCCCATGAGCGATGCGGCGAGGTCGAGACGCCGGCGCATTCCGCCGGAGTACTCGCGGGCGGGCTTGCCTCCCGCTTCGGCGAGCCGGAACCGCTCCAGCATCCCGTTCGCCTCCGACCGGGCCCGCCGGGCGGGCACGCCCAGGAGGCGGGCGATGAGATACAGGTTCTCCCTGCCGGAAATGTTGCCGTCGACCGAGGCGAACTGCCCGGTCAGCGCGATGCAGCGGCGGACCTGATGGGGCTCTTTCGCCACGTCGTACCCGAAGATCCGGGCCCGCCCGGCATCGGGTTGCAGCAGGGTCGCCAGGACACGCACCGTCGTGGTCTTCCCCGCCCCGTTCGGGCCGAGAAGGCCCAGGATCTGACCGGCCGGCACCGCGAGGTCGAGTCCGTCGAGGGCCCGGTGGGCGCCGAAGCGCTTCACCAGGCCCTCGACCTCGATAGCCAGAGTCATGGCTTTACTGCGCGTCCATCGCGGTGACGAGGCTGCGCGGACGCATGTCGGTCCAGTTGGCCTCGATGTAGGCGAGGCAGGCGTCGCGGGTGTCGGCCGGGTGGGCGGTCAGCCAGCCGGCGGGCACGTCGACGAACGTCGGCCAGAGGGAGTGCTGTCCCTCGTCGTTGACGAGCACCACGTAGGTGCCGTCCGCGTCCTCGAACGGATTGGTCATCCTCGTTCTCCTTCCAATTGCGGGGAAAGCACTGCGGCGAGAGAGCCGACAGTGGGGTGTTCGTAGAGCTGGTGCACCGACAGCCGGGCGGTCAGCGCGCTGTTGATGCGGTTCACGAGCTGCGCGGCGCGCAGCGAACTGCCGCCGAGGTCGAAGAAGCGGTCGTCGCGGCCGACATCGCCGCCGAGGACGTCGGTCCAGAGGGCGGCGAGGGCCTGTTCCAGCTCGGTGGCCGGCGGTACGAACTGCCGCCCGCCCCGTTCCAGCGCTGCGACCGCGACGGCGAGCAGCTGGTCCCGGTCGGCGGGCAACCTCTCGACGCGCAGACAGCGCATGGGGTGGTCGAGCTCCCTCGCCACCGGTGCCACGGCCGCCCGGACGTCGGCCTCGGAGGCCGGCCCGGTGTACACGACGATCGCCTCAGCGACGTGCAGGCTGTCCGGGGCGAGGACTCGCGCGATGTGCTCGTTGCGGCCGTCGAGGCCGACCAGCACGGTGGCCCGGTCCTGTCCCAGCACGGTGAGCAGCGAGTCGAGGCCCTCGTCGGGGTCGAGGGCGCGGAAGCCGCGCGCCTCGGCGGCGCCCTCGGGCGCGCCCCGGTTCATGCCCAGTCCGCTCCAGGTGCTCCATGCCAGGCAGTGCACCGGCCGGCCGCGTTCGCGGCCCCAGTGGTCGGCGAATCCATGCAGGAAGCTGTTGGCCGACGAGTAGGCCGCGAAGGAGCTTCCGCCGAATTCGCCGTTGACCGACGAGAAGAGCACGAGGGGCGTGTCAGGCCGGTCCTCCAGCAGTTCGGCGAGCGCCAGCGTGCCGGTCACCTTCGCGCGGTAGGCGTCGTGGAAGGCCCGGGGGGACTCACGGGCGACCTGGTGGAGTTCCAGTTGTGCCCACTGGCGGGAGACGTCGGCGCCGGCCAGGTGCAGCACACCGTCGAGCGGCGCTCCCCAGCGTGCCTCCGCCTCGCGCACCGCGGCCCGCAACGCGACCGGATCGGCCACGTCGAGCGCGCGGTAGGCCACGTCGCCCAGGACACTCAGGTCGTCCAGACGTTCGGCGCGCTCGCCCCGGTCGGCCGGGCTCCGTCCCACCAGCAGCAGCTTCGCGCCGTGGGCGGCCAGGAGGTATTCCGCGACCGGATGGGCGACGCCGCCGAGACCACCGGTGACGAGGTAGCGGCCGCCGGTGACGAACGCGTCCCTCCCCCGTTCCTCGAGAGCCATCGGCCGCAGCCGGGGCACCAGGCGTCGTGTGCCACGGTGGGCCACGAGGTCGGCGGCGTCGTGGCCGGCGAGTTCCGTGACGATCGCGGTGGCCCGGTCGGAGGGGTCACCCACGTCGAGCTGCCGGACGGACGCCAGCACCCGCTCCGCCGCGGCCGTCCGCAGGAGACCGGGCAGACCCGCGGTGGCGAGGTCGAGCGTGTCGCCCGCCGCCGTCCACAGACCACCGCTCGTGACCACCAGGAGCGGGGGCGCGGGATCGTGGGCGGCCAGGTCCTGGACCAGCCGCAGCACGTCGAGAGTCACGCTCTCCGCGTCGGGGCCCTGAGCCAGGTGGACAACGGCGCCGACGGGTCCGGCCGTGGAGGCACCGCCGGCCGGGGAGGTGACGAGCTCGGGGACGCCGGGTACGGCGGCGAGCTCTTCCCGGAGGGCCTCGGAGACCAGCCACGGGCCGGGGGGCAGTGCGCCGCGTTCGGCGGGAAGGTCGGTCCAGGTCCGCTCGAAGTACCAGGGGCCGTCCGGCTCGTCGCACCACTCGGCGTACTTGCCTGCGTCGAGGTCGGCGATGAGCTGGGCTCGCTGGATCTTGCCGCTGCCCGTCTTGGGGAAGTCGTCCCGCTCGACCGGGATCACCAGGTCGGGCTGCAGGCCCAGGGCCTCGGCCACCCGCGACTTGATCGCGGCGATGGTGTCGTGGACCGAGGTCCGGTCGCCGGAGGCCGGGACGAAGAAGATCACCAGTTTGTCGGTGCTGTCGCCCGCGCCGGACCAGCCGCAGGCGGCGACGTACGTGACCTCGGCGCCCTCCACTTGCTCCGCGATGGACTCCACGTCGTAGCTCAGGATGTTGGCACCCTGGACGATGATGAGGTCCTTCTCCCGGCCGGTGATGGTGAGCCGGCCCTCGTGCAGGAACGCGAGGTCGCCGGTGCTGAACCAGCCGTCTGCGGTGAACGCCTCCGCGTTCGCCTCCTCGTTGCGGAAGTAGCCCTCCATGATCGTCGGTCCCGTGATCTGGAGCCGCCCCACGTGGTCCTCGGGCAGCACATTGTCGTTCGGATCGACGATGCGCAGCCGCACGCCTGGGATCGGCGGGCCGACCTCCGTGAACGTGACGGCGTCGGGGCCGGTGGACCAGCGCAGCGCCCCGCCGAGCGAGCTCTTGTCCACCCGCAGCCGGCCTGCGTCCGGAATACCGGCGTGCAGCGTCGAGCACGTCACGCCCGAGCTGGTCTCCGACATCCCCCAGGACGGGCGCATCGCGTCGGCCGGCATTCCGTGCGCCGTGAGCAGCTCGATGAACCGGTCCGCGGTGCGGCTGACGACGGCCTCTCCGCCGTTGAGGAGATGCCTCAGCGTCGACAGGTCCCAGGACCGGCCGGTCATCGCGGCGGCACGCTCGTTGACGAGCGCGAAGGCGAAGTTGGGGGCCCAGGTGTTGGTGACGCCGTACCGGTCGATCCAGTCGAGCCAGCGCAGCGGTTCGGCGAGGAAGGCGTCGATGGTGGCGTTGACGTGCCGGCAGCGCAGCACCACGTCCCGCACGCTCCACATGATGATGCCGCCGACGTGGTCGAGCGGCATCCAGTTCAGCGCGACCTCGCCGGAATCGAACCCGCTCACCGCCGCGACGGCCCGGGTGCGGGCCAGGATGCTGCGGCTGGCGTGCCGGACCACCTTCGGCACCCCGGTGCTGCCGGAGGTGAGCAGGTGCACGACCGGGCTGTCCGGGGTCGCCGGGAACCAGTCCGTGCTCTGCGGACCGTCGCTCAGTTCCTCGACGACGGCCACCCGCAGGTCGTCCACGCCCCACAGGGCCGGCAGCTTGGCCACCGCGGGGGCGAGGGAGGCGTCGGTGAGGACGAGCGGCCGGTCCAGCAGCTGCCAGGCGTTGCGGAGCTTGGTGGTGACGGCGTTCTCACGGTCGTAACCGGGTGCGGTACCGACCGGGGTGGGCAGGTATCCGCCCAGGACGCACGCCCAGAACGCGGTGACGAAGGCACGGTTGTCGCCGAACTGGAACAGCACGGACTCGCCGGGGGCGATGCCGGTGGAGCGCAGTCCGGTGAGCAGCCGCTGTGCGTCGGCCAGCAGCCGGGAGTAGCTCTGGACGTGCTCGTCGTCACCCGTCAGATAGACGATGCCCTGGTCCGGGGCGAGTTCGGCGGCCAGCCGAAGGGCTTCCTGCAAGGTGGTGGGGAAGCCGGGGTCGGCCGGCAGGTCTCCGCCGTACGCGACGGCCGGCGGCCCCGCCGCCGCGGGCGGCGTGTCCGCAGTGCGGGGTGCGGCCGGGCGCACCCGGTCGAGCCGGGCCTCACTGCGCAGCACGGGCGCGGCCTCGTCCACCCCCGTGACGGATTCGGCCGCCGCCCGCAGCAGCGCAACGGCGTCGTGTCCGGGCATCGTCATCGGTTCCGCCCCCCATGGCCGCTGTACGCGGGTTCACGGCCCAGCAGCGTGCTGCCCAGGACCGCGGCGAGCTCCGCCTCGGAGTCGTTGAGATAGAAGTGGCCGCCGGGGAAGACCTCGACGGAGAACGCCCCGGTGGTCTGCTCCTCCCACGCCCGAAGACCACTGACGGGGGCGCGCGGGTCGGTGTCCCCGCCGAGTGCGGTGACCGGTATGGAAAGCGGCTGGTCGGGGCGGTGCCGGTGGTTCTCCCAGAGGGTGAAGTCGGCACGCAGCGTCGGCAGCAGCAGCTTCATCAGCTCCGGGTCGGTGAACACCCCGTCCGACGTGCCGTCCAGGCTCCGCAGAGCGGCGCTGAAGTCGTCATCGGGCAGCCGGTGCAGCTGCGGCGCGGCGACGTCGTGTCCCGGGGCCGACTGCCCGGACAGGAACAGGTGCCCGGGCTGGGTGCCGCGCTTGCGCAGTGCCCTGGCCAGTTCGAACGCCAGCAGCGCACCGCCGCTGTGGCCGAAGAACGCATACGGGCCCTGGAGATAGGGCCGCAGCGCCACGGCGACCATGCGGACCGCCACGTCGACGGACGCGGGGTGCGGTTCGCCGACGCGGTCCTCGCGGCCGGGCAGTTGCACGGCCACGATTTCCACTTCCGCCGGGAAAAGGTCCGGCCACGCGGCGAAGGCGCTCGCCCCTGCTCCCGCGTGCGGAAAGCAGAACAGACGGACCCTCCGGTTCGACCGCCGGGCACGGCGGACGAATGGAGTTTCTGCTATGAGCCTGTCAGGCATGACCGAGCCGCCTCGAAATCTGCGGGACAACAGGAATACGTCGCACGGTATGGAGCCGCCTTATCGGTCCTCTATTACGGTCATTTCCGGGCCGCATTCGAAGGACTGGGCGATACGTGTGGCCACGTCGCGCAGCAGGGCCGGCTCCAGGAGATCGTCGTGCCCGCACATGAACGGGGTGACCTTCAGCTCCCCGTCCACGTAGGGAGCCCAGGCGGAGGCCAGCTTCGCGGCCCCCTCCTCCCCGCCCGAGGTGAACAGGGCGACCTCCCCCTTGTACGCGACGGGCCGGTGCGCCGTGACCACCATGATCGTGTTGACCATGACGTCGAAGAGCCGCTCGTCGGCCGCGCCGCCGAGGACCTCTCCGACCAGGCCCAGTCCCCGCGCCCGCTGTTCCGCCTCGTCGCCCCGGTCTTCAGGGTCACCGCCCGCGTCGTCGCTCAGGACGGCGAGCACGTCGGCGGCAGTGAGCAGCCGCTGTTCCTCCACCGGGCCCTCCTGTGCGGGGTCGCCCGGCCGGGAGTCCATGACGGCCAGCAGGGCCACCTGCTCGCCCTGCTCCTGCAGGGTGGTGGCGATGGCGTGCGCGATGTTGCCACCGGTCGAGTACCCCAGCAGGTGGTACGGGCCCTGCGGCTGGACGGTGCGTATCTGCTCGACGGCTTCGAGCGCCCACGCGGCCAGCGAGTCCGGCAGCGGTCCCGGGCCGTCGAGTCCCCACGCCTGCAGGCCGTACAGGCCCACGTCCTCGGGCAGCCCGCGCAGGAGTCCTGCGTAGCACCAGCTCAGGCCGAGCGACGGCGGAGCGCAGAACAGGGAGGGGCGGTCGCCACCACGGCGCAGCACCACCATGGGGCCGGTGTCGTCGGCGGTGTCCAGGCGCGCGGCGAGCAGGGCCGGGGTGGGCGCCTCGAAGAGCGTCCGGACGTCCGCCACGACGTCGAGCGCGGTGCTGATCCGGGTGGCGAGACGCATCGCGAGCAGCGAGTGGCCACCGAGCTCGAAGAAGTTCGCGTCGACGCCGACCCGGGGCAGTTCGAGGGCTTCCGCGAAGAGGCCGCAGAGCAGTTCCTCGCGCAGGCTGCGCGGATCGCGCCCGGCCGTCGCCGCACTCACCTCCGGTACGGGCAGGGCCTTGCGGTCGAGCTTGTTGCTGGGACTCAGCGGCAGGCCTTCCAGCACCATGACCACACCGGGCACCATGTGTGCCGGCAGCTCCACGGCGAGCCGACTGCGCAGTTCCCCCGGGTCCAGCCGTACCCCGGGGGCCGGTACGGCGTAGCCGACGAGCCGGTCGGCGTGGACGGCCGCGGCGGCATGGGTGACACCGGGCTGCTCGGCGAGCGCGGACTCGATCTCGCCCAGCTCGATCCGCAGGCCGCGAAGCTTCACCTGCGTGTCGGCCCGGCCGACGAACACCAGCCGGCCGTCGCGGTCCCACCGGACGAGGTCGCCGGTGCGGTACATCCGGGCGCCGGGTGCGAACGGGTTCGCGACGAACCTCTCGGCGGTCAGGGCGGGGCGGTGGAGGTAGCCGCGGGCCAGGCCGGGGCCGGTCGTGTACAGCTCTCCCGCCACTCCGGGCGGGACGGGCCGCAGGTGCCGGTCGAGCACGTACACACCGGCGTTGGCGATGGGCCGGCCGATCGGGACCGGCTGCCGGCCGGGAGCGTCGTACACCCAGGACGCGACGTCGACGGTCGCCTCGGTCGGGCCGTACGCGTTGACGAGCCTGCGGCCTTGGGACCAGTGCGCGATCACATCCGCCGCAGGCACGTCGCCGCCGGTGATGATCACCCGCAGGGCGGGCAGCGCGATCCGCGGCAGGCCGGACATCACGGCCGGGGTGAGGTGCGCCTGCGTGATGCGCCGGTCGGCGAGGAACGCGGCGAGTTCGTCGCCGGCCAGGAGGCCCGGGGGGATCACGAGGCAGGAGCCGGTGAGCAGGGCGAGGCACAGCTCGGAGACGCTCGCGTCGAAGCTCGGGGAGATGAGCTGTGCGACGCGGTTGCCCGTCCCGGCTTCATAGCGCTCGGCCTGGTTGGCGACCAGGCCCGCGATACCGAGGTGCGACACCACGACGCCCTTGGGGCGGCCCGTCGATCCGGAGGTGTAGATGACGTACGCGGCGTCGTCGAGGTGCCGGGCGACGACCGGTTCCGTGCCGGGGAGCCCGTCCGGGACCGGGAAGGAAGCGGGCGAGAGCTCGCACACCGGCCGGGCGTCGTCGAGCATGAACGCGATCCGCTCGGCCGGGTAGTCCGGGTCGACCGGCAGGTACGCGGCTCCCGCCTTCAGCGTCGCCAGCACGGCGATCACCAGGTCGGCCGATCGGGGCAGCCGCAGCGCGACGACCTCCCCCGGTCCCGCGCCCCGCTCGCGCAGCAGGTGCGCGAGCCGGTTGGCGCGCAGGTCCAGCTCGGCATAGCTGAGCGTCTCGGCACCGTGCTGTACGGCCGGATGGTCCGGCGTACGGGCCACCTGCCGTGCGAAGAGCTCCGGCCAGGTGAGCGCGGGCACGTCGCGGGCGGTGTCGTTCCACCCCTCGAGGATCTGCCGGCCCAGCTCCGGACCGAGGATCTCCAGCCTGTCCAACGGCGCATCCGGCTCGGCCACGGCCGCGGCGAGCAGCCGGACCAGGGAGTCGGCCAGGCCCCGGGCGGTCTCCGGGTCGAACAGGTCGGTGGCGTACCGCACGATCCCGTTCAGCCCGGAGGTCTCGTCCTCCTCCAGGACGAACGCCAGGTCCACCTTGGCGGATTCCGAGTCGACCGGCTCCCCGCGGACCACCAGGCCCGGGAGTTCCGGCTCCGAGACATCGAGGTTCTGCAGGGTGAGCATCACCTGGAACAGGGGGTGGTGGGCCAGCGAGCGGGCCGGGTTGAGCACCTCGACGAGCCGCTCGAACGGCACATCCTGGTGGGCGAACGCGGCCAGGTCGGTCTCCCGCACACGGTCGAGGAGCTCGTGCAAGGTGGGGCTGCCGGAGACGTCGGTGCGCAGCACGACCGTGTTGACGAAGAAGCCGACCAGCTCACGGGCCGCCTCCTCGTCGCGTCCGGCGACCGCGCAGCCGAGCGGGATGTCCGTGCCGCTGCCGTACCGGGTGAGCAGGGCGGCGAGGGCGGCCTGCAGCACCATGAACACGCTGGCGTGCCGACGGCGGGCCAGGTCCGCGACGGCGCGGTACAGGTCGGGGCCGATCGTCAGCGGCACCGAGCCGCCACGGTGGCTGAGTGCGGCCGGCCGGGGCCGGTCGACGGGCAGGTCCAGCAGGTCGGGCGCACCCGCGAGGGTGTCGCGCCAGAACGCGGTCTGGCGGGCCAGCACGCTGTCCGGGTCGCCCTCCTCTCCGAGGATCTCCTGCTGCCAGACGGCGTAGTCGGCGTACTGCACCGCGAGCGGAGTCCACTGCGGGGCGTGCCCGGCGCGGCGGGCCTCGTACGCAGTGGCCAGGTCGCGCAGCAGCGGTCCCATCGACCAGCCGTCGCTGACGATGTGGTGGACGAGCACGAGCAAGACGTGTTCGTCGCCGCTCCGGGAGAAGAGCCAGCAGCGGATGGGGAGTTCGCGGTCGAGCTCGAAGGCGTACCCGGCAGCGGCGGCGATGCCGTCGCCTGCCACCTCCTCCAGGACCGGTTCTCCGGTCACGATCCGCTGGTACGGCACGCCCGACTCGTCACCGAAGACGGTGCGCAGGCTCTCGTGCCGTCCCACCACGTCGGCGAGGGCGGCTCGCAGCGCGGCCCGGTCGACCCGACCGGTGAGCCGCAGCGCCAGCGGGACGTTGTACGTGGGCGACGGGCCCTCGAAGCGGTACATGAACCACAGACGGCGCTGGGCTGCCGACAAGGGCACCCGCTCAGGCCGCGGGCGCGGGGTGAGCGCGGGGCGGGGCCGCCCGGCGGCCGGCCCCGGCTCGGCGATCCGCGCGGCGAACCCGGCGACGGTGGGTGCCTCGAAGAGGGTTCGGATGCCGACGTCGACGCCGAGCTCGTCACGGACGCGGGCGACGACCCGGGCGGCGAGCAGCGAGTGCCCGCCGAGGTCGAAGAAGACGTCGTCGACGCCGACCGAGGGCACGCCCAGGCTCTCGGCGAAGATCGTGCAGAGGGCTTCCTCGCGGGCGTCCCGGGGGCCCTGGACGGACGTGACCGCCGCTTCGGGTTCGGGCAGCGCGTCCCGGTCCAGCTTTCCGTTTGCGGTGAAGGGCAGTCGGTCCATCGCCACGTACGCGGACGGCGCCATGTACTCGGGAAGCTGCTCGGCGGCGTACGCCCGCACGGCCGCCAGGTCGAGCCCGGCGGGCGTCACGTACGCGACGAGGCGCTTGTCACCCGGCCTGTCCTCGCGCAGCACGACGGCGGCGTGCGACACGTCCGGGTGCTTGCCGACGGCCGACTCGACTTCGCCGAGCTCGATCCGGAAGCCCCGCAGCTTCACCTGGTGGTCGACACGAGCGACGAACTCCAGTTCGCCGTGCCGGTTCCACCGGCCGAGGTCGCCGGAGCGGTACATCCGCGACCCCGGAGGGCCGTACGGGTCGGCGACGAACTTGGCCGCGGTGAGGCCGAGCCGGTTGAGGTAGCCGCGGGTGACCAGGTCGCCCGCGATGTAGAGCTCGCCCGTCACTCCGACGGGCAACGGCCGCAGCCGCGCGTCGAGCACGTACATCCGGGTGTTCCAGACCGGCCGGCCGATGGTGATGACACCACTGGGAACGGCGTGGCCGGGGGCGATGCGGAATTGGGTGCAGCCCACGGTCGTCTCCGTGGGCCCGTACTCGTTGACCACGGTCACGCCGGGGTGCCGACTGCGCCACTCGTCGAGCAGCTCACCCATCAACGACTCGCCTCCGAGAACCAGTTGCTCGGTCGGGGAGAACGAGTCCGGCAGGTTCAGCAGCAACGAGAGGTGGCTCGGCGTGGCCTTGACGAAGGCGGGGCGCGTGCCCGGGGCGTCGCCGTTCAGGTCGACGAGGTCCACGGCACCACCCGCGGTCAGGGGCGCGAAGACGCCGGTGACGGTGAGGTCGAAGGAGATCGGCGAGTGCACGAGCGCGCCGCGCTCGACGGAGTCGTAGGCGTTCCGGGCCCATGCCAGGTACGAGTTGAGCGACCGGTGCTCGACCACGACGCCCTTCGGCCTGCCGGTGGAACCGGAGGTGAAGATCACGTACGCGGCGGCGCTGTCCGGTACGAACCCCGGCAGTGGCTGCGTCCGCGCGGCGTCGCCGCCGGCGTCCGGGGAGAGGTCCGCATCCAGGTGGAGGCGCGGACGCGCACCGGGAAGCTCGGTCGTCGTGGTGGTCAGCACCAGCACCGGATCGACGTCGTCGAGCACGAAGTCGAGCCGGTCGGCCGGGTGCTCCGGGTCCAGCGGCAGGTAGGCCGCCCCGGCCCGGAAGACGGCGAGCACCGCCACCACGAGGTCGACGGACTTCGGCAGGGCGATCGCCACGAAGGTCTCCGGGCGGGCACCCCGTGCGACCAGGAGCCGGGCGAGGCGTTCGACGCGGTCGGCCAATTCGGCGTAGGTGACGCGGTCGTCCCCGCACACCACGGCGACGGCTTCGGGGGTCCGGGCCGCCTGCGCGGCGAACAGCTCCGGCACGGTCGTCCGGGGTACGTCGTGCCCCGGCTCGTTCCAGCCGGTCAGAACACTGTGGCGTTCTTCGTCGGACAGGATCGGCAGATCGCCGACCGGCAGGTCCGGGTCGGCCGCGGCCGCGGTGAGCAGACGGACCAGACGGTCGGCCATCGCCTGCACGGTCTCGGCCTCGAACAAGTCGGTGGCGTACTGGATCGCACCGTGCAGGCCGTCCGGACGGCCGTCCCCGGTGTGCTCCTCGGCGAGGAAGAAGGACAGGTCGAGCTTGGCGGTGTCCGCGCCGACCTGCTCGCGGACCACGTCGAGGCCGGCCATGTCGAAGTCTCCGCCGGCGGTGTTGGCGAACGTCAGCATGACCTGGAACAACGGGTGGTGGGCGAGCGACCTGGCCGGATTGAGCACCTCGACCAGCCGCTCGAACGGCACGTCCTGGTGGGAGTACGCGGCGAGATCCGCGGTGCGGACGCGGCCCAGCAGTTCGGCGAAGGACGGGTCGCCCGAGACGTCGGTGCGCAGCACCAGGGTGTTGACGAAGAATCCGACGAGATCGTCCAGCGTCTCGTCCGTGCGGCCGGCGATCGCAGTGCCCAGGGGGATGTCGGTGCCCGCTCCCATGCGGGTCAGCAGGGTCGCGATACCTGCCTGGACCACCATGAACAGGCTCGCCTGGTGGGCCCTGGCCAGTGCCACGAGCGACGCGTGGGTGTCGGCGGGCACGGTCAGCTCCACGACACCGCCGCCGTTCCCGGCGACCGCGGGACGCGGGTGGTCGGTGGGCAGTTCGAGCAGTTCGGGGGCGCCGGCCAGCGTCGTCCGCCAGTACGCGAGCTGACGGGCGATCAGGCTGTCCGGGTCCTCCTCACCGGCGAGGAGTTCGTGCTGCCACAGGGCGAAGTCCGCGTACTGCACGCGCAGTGCCGGCCAGGCGGGGCTCTCGCCGGCGCAGCGGGCCGCGTACGCGGTGGCGAGGTCGGTCGCGAGCGGGGCCGCGGACCAGCCGTCACCGGCGATGTGGTGCAGGAGCAGCAGCAGGGTGTGCTCGTCGGGGCCGGACTCGAAGAGCGTGACGCGCAGTGGGGCCTCCCGCTCGAGGTGGAAGCTGTACCCGGCCGCCGCGTCGAGCGCCTCCGGGGAGAAGCGTTCCACCCGCAGGTCGACTTCGGCGGGCAGGACGCGCTGGTAGGGCGTGCCCGCGAAGTCGGGGAAGGCTGTCCGCAGGGCCTCGTGCCGCTCGACCACGTCGGTGATCGCGGCCTGCAGCGCGGACCGGTCCAGCCGGCCGGTCAGGCGCAGCGCGATCGGCAGGTTGTACGTGGCGGCGGGCCCCTCCAGCCGGTACAGGAACCAAAGGCGTCGCTGCGCGTACGACAGCGGCGGGTGCTCCGGCCGCGCACCGACGCGGATCGGCGGGCGGGCGGTGGCCGCTGTGTCGAGGCGGGCGGCTATCCCGGCCGGGGTCGGCGCCTCGAACAGCGCGCGGATCGGCAGCTCGACGGCGAACGTGGAGCGAATGCGGCTGACCAGCCGGGTGGCGAGCAGGGAGTGCCCGCCGAGCGCGAAGAAGTCGTCGTCGACGCCGGTCCGCCGCAGGCCGAGCACCTCGGCGAACAGGCCGCAGAGGATCTCCTGCTGCGGCGTCGCCGCGGCTCGGGCCGCGGGGGCGGTCCCGAACTCGGGGGCGGGCAGCGCGGCGGTGTCGAGCTTGCCGCTGGGGGTCAGCGGCAGGGCGTCGAGGAGCACGATCGCGCCGGGCACGAGCACCTCGGGCAGCCTCGCGGCGAGGTGCTCCCGGACCGTGCGGATCAGGTCGTCGCCGGCTCGGTCGTCCCCGGCGGGGACGACGTACGCGACGAGACGCTCGTCGCACACGGTGACGACGGCCTGGCCCACCTCGGGCAGTTCGGCCGCGGTGGCCCGGATCTCGTCGAGCTCGATCCGGACGCCGCGCACCTTGACCTGGCGGTCGGCGCGGCCGGCGAACTGGAGGGAACCGTCGGGGTTCCACCGCCCCAGGTCGCCGGAGCGGTACATCCGCGACCCTGCCGGGCCGAACGGGTCGGCCACGAACCGCTCCGCGCTGAGGCCCGGCCGGTTCAGGTAGCCGTGCGCGAGCTGGACGCCCGCAAGGTAGAGCTCTCCCACGACGCCGGGCGGAACCGGGCGCAGCGCCCGGTCGAGAACGTAGACGCGGGTGTTCCACACGGGAAAGCCGATCGGCGCGTTGCCCGGGCCTGTCTCCTGGCCGCCGTCCCACGCCGTGACGTCGACGGTGGCCTCGGTCGGGCCGTACAGATGGTGCAGCGGGACGCCGAGCAGGTCGCGGAAGCTGCGGCGCAGGTCCGCGGGCAGGGCCTCGCCGCCGCAGAACACGCGGCGCAGGCTGGTGCAGCCGGCGGTCTGCGGTGTCTGCACGAAGGCCGAGAGCATCGCGGGGATGAAGTGGACCGTCGTCACGCGTTCGGCCTGGATCAGCTCGGCGAGGTACTCGGGGTCCCGGTGCCCGTCCGGCTTGGCCATCACCATCGTGGCGCCCTGCAGCAGCGGCCAGAAGAACTCCCAGACCGACACGTCGAAGCTGGTGGCGGTCTTCTGCAGCACCCGGTCGTCGGCGGCCAGGGGGTAGGCGCGCTGCATGCCGTCGAGCCGGTTCACGACCGCGGCGTGCGGGATGACGACGCCCTTGGGGCGGCCCGTCGAGCCGGAGGTGTACATGACGTACGCCGGGTCGGACGGGTGCAGCGGACGCAGCCGGTCGGCGTCGGTGAGCGGGGTGTCCTCGTACCCCTCCGTGTCCGTGCCGGCCAGGTACGCGCTGTCCAGCACGCAGATCGGGGCGGCGTCGGCGAGCATGTAGGCGATGCGGTCGGCCGGGTAGCCGACGTCCACCGGCAGGTACGCCGCACCCGTCTTCACGATGGCGAGCAGCCCGACGAGGAGGTCCACCGAGCGGGGCGCGGCAAGGGCCACGAGCTCGCCCGGACCCGCGCCCCGCTCGACGAGGTGGCGGGCCAGCCGGTTGGCCCGCGCGTGCAGTTCCCCGTACGCGACCTCCTCGCCCTCCACGATGAGGGCGACCCGGTCGGGCGTGCGGACCGCCTGGGCGTCGAGAAGCCCGGGCAGGACCGCGGCGGGCAGTTCGAGACCCGTGGCATTCCACGTCTCGACGACCTGTTCCCGCTCGGCGGGCAGGGTCACGTCGATGCGGCCGACGAGAAGGTCGGGGTCGGTGGCGACGGTTTCCAGGATCTGGAGGAACCGGGCGGCGATGGCGGTGCCCTGCGCCCTGTCGAACTGCTCGGGACGGATGTCGAGCCGGACGACGAGACGATCTCCCGCGATGCCGGTGATGAGGCTGAGCGGGTAATGGGTCGCGCCGCCGCCGTCGACGTCGGCGATCTTGAGCTTCCCCGACGGGCTCTCCTCCGAGTCCTCGAAGGGGTAGTTCTCGAAGACGAGGATCGAGTCGAAGAGCTCTCCCAATCCTGCCGCCCGCTGGATCTCGGCGAGGCTGACGTGATGGTGGTCGAGCAGGTTGCCCTGCCGGCGCTGGAGGTCACCGACGACCTCGGCGAACGTCGCGGCGGGGTCCAGCCCGACGCGTACCGGGAGCGTGTTGATGAAGGAGCCGATCATGGCCTCCACGCCGGGCAGATCGGCCGGGCGACCGGAGACCGTGGCGCCGAAGACCACGTCGCTGCGGCCGGTGAGCTGCCCGAGCACCATCGCCCAGGCGCCCTGAACCAGGTTGTTCACGGTCAGGCCGCGGTCTGCCGCCATCCGGACCAGGCGGGCCGTGGTCCCGGGCGAGAGCTCGGCGGCGATCCGCTCGGGCAGCACCTTGCCCGCGGGAGCGCCGGGAGCCACCGCGGTCGGCCCGTCCAGGCCGGCGAGGGCCGTCCGCCACGCCTCCGCGCCGGCGTCCGCGTCCTGCCGGGCGAGCCAGCCCAGGTAGTCCCGGTACGGGGTGACCCGGGCCAGCCCGTCGGTGCTGCCCCCCGACTCGTAGACCTCGAAGAGCTCGTTGACCAGCAGGGGCGCCGACCAGCCGTCGAGCAGGATGTGGTGGTTGGTCACCACGAGCCGGTGCTCTTCCGGACCGAGGTGGACCAGGCTGAACCGGATCAGCGGCGGCCGGCCGAGGTCGAACCGGGTGGCTCGTTCGGTCGTCAGGAACGCGTCCAGTTCCTCGGCCCGAAGGGTCGACTCGGACCAGCCGGGCTTCACGTCCCGGGGGATGATCTGCATCGGCCGGCCGTTCGCCCGCATCCGGAAACCGGCCCTGAGGTTGGCGTGCCGCTGCAGGACTGCTTCGGCGCTGTGGCGCAGCAGGGCCCCGTCCACCTCACCGGACAGCGCCAGCACGAGCTGGGTGTTGTAGACGTCGACGGCCTCGTCGTCATAGAGGGAGTGGAAGAGCAGACCCTCCTGCAAAGGTGTCAGCGGCAGTACGTCTTCGAGGCGCGAGCGCTTCATTACCAATCCCCCAGTTCAGCCTCGAGGCTGTCGATCTCGCTCTGTGTCAGGTCGTCGCTCAGGTCGGACGGCGTCAGTCCGACCGCGTCCGGCCGCTCGTCCGCGAGTGCGGTGAGCGCGTCGAACCATGCGTGTGCAAGCCGCCGTACCTCGGACTCGGCAAGCAGTCCGGATGCCCAGGTCCAGGTGGCGACGAGGTGCGGACGGCCCTCGTGGTTCTCGGTGACTGCGGTGATCTCCACCGCGTGTGTCATCGGCATCTCGGGCGACCGCGGCGCGGGCGTCGGCCCGTCGACGGTCTGCCAGTCACCCGCGTCGTCGCCGTCGGTGTACCGGCCCAGGTAGTTGAAGCCGATCTGCGGCGCGACGGCCAGGCCTGGCTCGCCCTTCAGATGGCGCAGGATGCCGTATCCGACGCCGTTGTCCGGGAACAGGCGCATCTGCTCCTTGACCTGCTTGAGCCGGTCGGTGGGCGTGCGGCCCTCCGGGTCGAGCCGGACGGGGTAGAGGCTGGTGAACCAGCCGACCGTCCGGGAGGTGTCCACCCCGTCGGCGACGTGTTCCCGTCCGTGCCCCTCGAGGTCGACGAGGACCGGTCCCGCGCCGCGTCCTGCCACGACCGCCGTCGCCAGCCCGCACAGCAGTGCGTCGGTGACGTTGCCGTTGACGCTCGCCGGGATCCTGGTGAGCAGCGCCTCGGTGACGTCCGGTGCGAGGGTGAGCTCGATCTCCCGGGCGGTGGCGGCGGTGTCGACCGCCGGGTCCAGCCGGCGGGTGCCGAGGAGCGGCTCCGCCGTCGCGGCGATCTCCTGCCACACCGGAAGCTCGGCCCGCCGGTCCGCCGCCTGCAGGTGCCCGGCCCAGGTCCGGTACGACGTGGCGACGGGGGCGAGTTCGGGAGCCCGGCCCGCTGCGGCCGCCTCGTACGCGGCGGCGAGGTCGGGCAGCAGTATCTGCCACGACACCGCGTCGACGACGAGGTGGTGCAGGACGATCAGCAGCGTGCCCGGCTCGTCGGGTCCGGCATCGAACCAGACGAACCGTGAGACCTCACCGGCTGCCGGGGACAGTTCCCGGCGGGCCGTCTCCGCGGCCCGGCCGTCGCCCCGGCCGACGCGCCTGACCGAGACCGGTACGGTGCCGCGCTCGCGCACCTCGTACGTGCCGTGGTGGTGGCGCAGGCGCAGGACGTCGTGGTGGTCGATCAGGGCCTGGGCGGCCCGGACCAGTGCCTGCTCGTCGAGGCCTGCCGGGACGCGTACGGTCATCGACTGGTTGAAACCGTCGGTGGCCTCGTACTGCTCCAGCCAGCGCATGATCGGTGTGGGCGCGAACGTGCCCGTGCCGGCCTCCCGGTCTTCCGTCGTGGTCGGAACCGCTGTGGCCACCCGGGCCAGAAGGGCGGGAGTCCGCTCCCTGAAGACGTCGCGGGCCGAGACGAGCAGCCCGCCCGCGCGGGCGCGGCTGACCACCTGGATCGACATGATGCTGTCGCCCCCGAGGTCGAAGAAGCTTTCGTCGGGGTCGACTCGGGGCAGGTCGAGGACGTCGGCGAAGATCCGGCAGAGCAGTTCCTCGCGGGCGTCGGCGGGCCGGCGGCCGCTGCCGCCGGTGGTGGCCCACCGCGGTGCGGGGAGCGCTGCCCGGTCGACCTTGCCGTTGGGCGTCAGCGGGACCTCGTCCAGGACCACCAGGGCGGCCGGGACCATGTAGTCCGGCAGTCCGGTGGCGATCTGTGCCCGCACGGCCACCGGGTCCGCGTCGCCGACGTAGTAGGCCACCAGACGCCGGTCACCCGGACGATCCTCACGCACCACCGCGGTCGCCCGGCCCACACCAGCCACCGCGTTGAGGGCGGACTCCACCTCACCGAGCTCGATGCGGAAGCCGCGCAGCTTCACCTGCGTGTCCGCCCGGCTCTGGTACTCCAGCTCTCCGTCGGCGGTCCACCGCACGAGGTCGCCGGTGCGGTACATCCGCGAGCCCGCGGGGCCGAACGGATCGGCGAGGAACCGCCCGGCCGTCAGCGACGGGCGGCCCAGGTAGCCACGGGCCAGACCCGCACCCGCCACGTACAGCTCGCCGGTGACGCCGGGAGCCACCGGACGCAGAGCCGCGTCCAGCACGTACACCCGGGTCCCCACGATCGGACGGCCGATCGGTGGCACGATCTCGCCCGACAGCGGCGCGCTCATGGTGGCGCACACGGTCGTCTCGGTCGGACCGTAGGCGTTGATCATGCGGCGCCCCTCGGACCAGCGGGCCACCAGCTCCGGCGGGCACGCCTCGCCCGCCACGACGACCGTCGCGCCGGCCGGCAGCGCGTCGTCCGGCAGCACCGCCAGCGCCGTCGGCGGCAGGGTCACGTGCGTCACGTCCTGCCCGGCGCAGAGTGCGGCCAGGTCGGGTCCCGGCATCAGCCGCTCCGCCGGGGCGACCACCAGGGTCGCTCCGGACAGCAGCCCCATCACGATCTCCCAGGCCGCCGCGTCGAAGCTCAGTGCCGCGAACTGCAGCACCCGGCTGCCCGGGCCCACACCGAACGCGTCCTGCTGGGCACGGGCCAGGGAGGCGATGCCGCCGTGCGGCACGACCACGCCCTTGGGCCGGCCCGTCGACCCCGACGTGTAGATCACATAGGCCGGGTGGTCCGCACGCAGCTCCACCTGCGGAGCCACGGGCGGCTTCGGTTCGCCGACGAGTCCGTCCACCAGCACCACCGGCACCCCGCACTCACCGAGCCCCGGCAGCGTCGCGCTGTCGGTGACCAGCAGTGCCGGCCGGGAGTCCGACAGCATGTACGCCACCCGGTCCGCCGGGTAGTCCGGGTCCACCGGCACGTACGCGCCACCGGCCCGCAGCACCGCCAGCAGCGACACCACCAGGTCCACCGAGCGCGGCAGCGCCACGGCCACCACGGACTCCGGCCCCACACCGCACGAGGCGAGGTGCCCGGCGAATGCGTCCACACGCGCCGCCAGCTCGCCGTACGTCAACGCGACCTCTTCGAACGCCAGCGCGGGCGCCGAGGGGTCCGCCGCGACCCGAGCCGCGAACAGCTCCGGGAACGCCAGGCCGTCACTCGCCTCACCGCAGGACGCGGGACCTGCCCACTCCTCCAGGACCCGGCCGCGCTCGGCGGCCGACAGCACGTCGACCGCCGCGACCGGGCCGTCCACATCCGCGAGCAGCCCCTCCAGCACCCGGACGAACCGCTCGCCCAGACCGTGCGCGCTCGCCTCGTCGAACAGGTCCGAGGCGTACTGGACCTCTCCACTGAGCCCGTCGGGGGTTTCCTCCAGGTGGAAGGTCAGGTCGAACTTGGCCACGCCGAGGTCGGCGCCCTCGAAGGCGGCGTCCAGGCCGGGAAGGCCGAAGGCTGCCTCGGCGTTGTTGTCGAAGACCACCATGACCTGGAACAGCGGGTGGTGGGCCAGCGAGCGCTGCGGGCTGACGACCTCGACCAGGCGCTCGAACGGCACGTCCTGGTGCGCGTACGCGGCCAGGTCCGTCTCACGCACCCGGGCCAGCAGCTCTCGCACCGACGGGTCGCCCGACACATCCGTGCGCAGCACCAGCGTGTTCACGAAGAACCCGATCAGACCGTCCAGAGCCTGGTCGGACCGGCCCGCCACGACGGTGCCCAGCGGCACGTCCGTACCCGCGCCCATGCGTGACAGCAGCACCGCGACAGCGGCCTGCACCACCATGAACGGCGTCACCCCGCACTCACGGGCCACCGCCAGCAGACGACCGTGCAACTCGGCGCCCGTCTCGAAGCGGGCCACCCCGCCGCGGTACGAGGGAGTCTGCGGGCGCGGCCGGTCGAGGGGAAGTTCGATCAGTTCGGGTGCGCCGGCGAGTGCGGTGCGCCAGTACTCGATCTGCCGGCCCGCCGTGCTCGTCGGGTCACTCTCGTCACCCAGTACCTC
>NZ_JBEZOK010000044.1:0-39053 GCF_040706515.1 Streptomyces sp. NPDC047880
GTCGTCTCAACCACCCGGTTTCTCTCCACCCCCCCTCTCTTTCCCCCCACGCCCCGGGTCAGATGGCGAAACGCTGCTGGGGCGAGGGCGTCACTGGGTCACGTCGACCGTCGCCGAACTGCCGGGTGGCAGTGTGACCGTGACGTAGGTGTAAGTCACGCCGTTCACCCTCTTGGTTCGTGCCTTGCGAGACAGGTTGTCGACCTCGACGGACTTGTGCGTACCCACGAAGCGGGCCTCCCACTTGTACGGGTGCGCCCCGGCGCTGTGAGTGAGTGTCGACTTCGTCGCCCCGTCGTGCCGCAGGGTGAAGGTGCTGTCGCCGACCTTCAGGTCCTTGATCTGTATCCACCGGGTTGCGGAGGGAAGCCGGGACTGGGTCGACAGGGTGTGATCGGGGGCGTCGGGCTCGATGCCCATCAGTCCCTCGACCGTCTGGCCGACCAGGGTGTACGACACCTCCGGGTAGTCGCCGTTCGGTCCCTGCTTCGCCACCGGGTGCTGCGTGTTGCGCTGATCGTAGACGTACTGCATCCACTTCCACGCCGTGTCGTTGCGGTTGTTGGCGAAGTAGGTGTCCGGCAGGTAGGAGATGGCCTCGATGTTGGAGGGCTTGCCGCTGCCGCTCGCCTGCTGGTCGATGAAGTCGAGGTAGGCGTCGTTGCGGGGGCCGGGCTCGATGATCTTCTTCATCGGCATGAACCAGCTGTTCTCCTTGCCCCAGCCGGTGAGCGCCTTGCCGTCCGTGGTGTATGCGCGGACCATGTCAGCGTCGGAACCGGTGCCGCTCCAGGTCGAGTTGAAGTAGCACTTCAGCTCGGCCGCCTTGCGCGTGAACGTACGGGCGAGGATCTTCTCGCCCCGGTTCTTCGCGAGGGCGGCCATGGCCAGGTATGCCTGGTATTGGGAACCGATGGCGTCGCCGGCCTCGGTGAGGTGTTCTTCTCCGCCCTCGTTGTAGCTGGCGGCGCCGGCGAAGATGCCCTTGCCCGTGCCCTCGGCGATGCCGTTCGGCTTGTCGCCGTCGTGGAGCCTGACGAACTGATCGGTGGTGTGCCGGTAGAAGTTCCAGAGGGTGGTGTCGCGTACGTACGCGCTGTCGCCGGTCCACCGGTATGCCTGATTCGCCTTCTCCACCAGCTCGAACCCTGCGGGGACTTCGCGGACGAAGTCGGACGGGTCGTGATAGTCGATCGACAGGTACGTCTTGTTGTCGAAGTTCATGGCCCAGACGGGGAAGTACTTGTGCTTGGCCGTGGACGAGGCCGCGAACGCCTTGAGCATGTTCTTGTTCTCGGCATTCAGCCCGAGGACGGCCGCGCCTGTCAGCTGGTGTGCCATGTCGCGGGAGTAGTAGCCGCTGCGGTGGGCGTAGCCGGCCCAGTAGGACGGGCCGTACGCACTGGTTGCGGTTCCCGAGGTGTTGCGTTCGTCGACATTGAGCGGGCCCTCTGTGCCGGGGAGCTGCACCCAGCTGTTGGCCTTGCGCTTCGCCCAGCCGAACATCTCGACGATCTTCGGGTCCGATGAGGTCACCACCGGGTCGGCCGGAGCCGCGGGCGAGACCATGACATCGTCGGCGTTGACCCAGCTGGTGCCCGACTCGAAGGCGATCTGCAGTTCGTCACCGGACTTCAACGGAACCCGGCTCACGGTGTAGCGGGCATAGCCGGACCGGCTGGGCAGGTCCACCGATCCAGCCGTCGTGCCGTTGACACGGATGGTGAACTTCCCGCCCGGGCCACCGGTGGCGATCCATGCCGAGAAGTCGTAGGTGCCCTTCGCGCCGGCAGTGATCGTCTGGGAGATCTGCCTGCCTGCGCCGGCGTCCAGATAGATCAGCTTCTTGCCGCTGTGGGGCAGGTTGGTGGCGACGCCGGTACCGGAGCTGAAGGTCCAGCCGGACTGTTCCTGCTCGAAGCCGGGGTTCGTGACGGTCAGCGGCGCGGATGCTGCCTCGGCGGGGCTGCTCATCACCAAGGGGGTGAGCGGGGTGAGTACCGAGAGCGCGACCATGCGGCTCAGACGTCCTGGGCGGGTGGGTCTCATGTGCGGCTCCAGCCTGCGGTGGGGGCGGGGTGCGTGGACGCTAACAACGGCCATGGAGCCTTGCAATAGTTCTGCCAAAAACTACTTGCCGGTTCGACAGAAAACTTTCATCGAAATCTTGCAAGTCTGATGACGGATCACTAACGTCCTGCTCATCAACCAGTCCGCTGTGAGAACAGAGGTGGTCCGTCATGAATGTCGATCGTCGTGGTGTCCTGAGAGCGGGCGGTGCGCTCGCCCTGGGGGCGGGCATCGGGAGCCTCGCGGCCTGCTCGGGATCGGGCGATGCGGGCGCAGGGGCGGGCGCGGTAGGCGACGGCACGAAAGGTGCCGTGACGGTCTGGAGCTGGGCCGGGCCCGCGGCCGGGCTACGCGCCCTGGTCCCCGCCTTCAACAAGAAGTACCCAGACGTCAGAGTCGATGTCCAGGACGTCGGCAACCCCGCCATCTGGGACAAGATCACCACAGGGCTGGCGGCAGGGGGAGCGGGTCTCGCGGACGTCCTCCACATCGGCGTCGACTATCTGCCCGGCTACGTGGAGAAGTTCCCGAACGGACTGGCCGACCTGGGCACACTGGGCGCCGATCAGTACAAGAACGCCTTCGCCCGTGGCCTGTGGCAGACCGTGTGTCCGGACGGCCGCCGCGTCAACGCGCTGCCCTGGGAGGCCAACTCGGCCGGCTTCTATTGCCGTACCGACATATTCGAGAAGGCCGGAGTCGACGCCGGCGCCCTTGACACCTGGGACGACGCCATAGAAGCCGGAAAGAAGATCAAGGAGAGGACGGGCACCTACCTCCTCGGCATCGACAAGCCCGCCTCGCAGGCGGACGCCGCCAACTTCTTCCAGATGCTGCTGCAGTTGCAGGGTGTCTTCTACTTCAACCACGACGGAGAGATCACACTCGACTCGCCCCAGGCGGTGCAGGCGATGACGATCATCAAGCGGATGAACGAGGCCGGACTCGTCAGCGACCTCTCCGGCGGCTGGAACGCTCTGATCAGCTCCATAAAGAAGGGAACCGCGGCCGTGCTGCCGTGGCCGACCTGGTTCGGCGGCATCATCGAGGAGACCGTTCCAGGCCAGGCTGGAAAGTGGAGCGTGCGACTGCCTCCCGCTGTGCGCCGTGGCGGCACCCACGCCGCCACGGTGAACTCCACCCACCTCGCCGTCTCCGGCAGCAGCAAGCACCAGGCCGCGGCGTGGAACTTCATCGAGTTCGTCCTCACGAGGCCCGCGTCCCAGGTCTCGATCTACAAGAAGAAGGGCATCGCCCCCGCTCTGATGAAGGCGTACGACGATCCGGTGTTCCACACCTCGTCCCCGTTCTTCAGCGGCCAGAAGAAGGGGGAGATCTTCCTCGAAGCTCTCAAGGCTCCCCAGCCGGCGTTCAACTACTCCGCCGACTACGCCCGGGCCCTGAAGGTGGTCACCGACGCTCAGACCAAGGTGCTCCTCAAAGGCGCCGATCCGGCCTCGGTCCTGCGCCAGGCCGCCGACCGGCTCGCCGAGCAGACCGGACGCAAGGTCGTCCGATGACCACATCCGTCTCCGTGGCCCCGACCGCCCGGCCCGCCGACACAGGCCGGGAGAGCCGGCCGGCACGCCTCAACGGACGCCGCCTCGCGCCATACCTCTTCGTGCTCCCCGCCGCGGTGCTCTTCGCCGCTTTCAAGCTCTATCCCGTCGGCTGGTCCTTCGTTTTGAGCCTCTTCAAGACGGTGCAGGGCGTCGACAGATTCGTCGGGGCGGACAACTACGCCCGGCTGATGGACGATCCGCTGTTCTGGACGGCCCTGAAGAACACCGCCGTCATCCTGGTGATCCAGGTCCCCGTCATGCTGGCCCTCGCCACCGCACTGGCCGTCGCCCTCAACTCCACGCTCGTGCGCGCACGCTCGGTGTTCCGCCTCGGCTTCTTCATGCCGATGGTCACCGGACTCGTCGCCTACGGAGTCATCTTCTCCGTTCTCCTCAACGAGCGCTACGGACTCGTCAACTGGCTGCTGTCCCTCGTGGGTATCGGCGAGGTCCCCTGGCTCACCGACCCGCTCTGGGCGAAGCTCTCTCTCGGCATCCTGCTGACCTGGCACTACACCCGGTACAACGCCGTCATCCTGCTCGCCAGACTGCAAACGATCCCCAAGGAGCTGTATGACGCGGCCGCCGTCGACGGCGCCGGTGCCGGCAAGGTCTTCAGACATGTGACACTGCCGGGGCTGCGGCCCGCGATCCTGCTCACCACCGTGCTGTCCACCATCGGCACCCTGCAGATCTTCGACGAGCCGTACATCCTGACCCGCGGCGGACCGGACAACGCCACACTCACCATCGGCGTGTACCTGTACCAGAACGCCTTCATGTACTTCGACTTCGGCTATGCCTCAGCCATCGCCTACGTGCTCGCCCTGCTGATCGGCGTCCTCGGACTGATCCAGTTCCGTGTTCTGGGAGACAAAGCATGAAGACCCGCCCGCAGCGGCCGCGCACAGCCCAGGCCCGGCACCACCGCAACAGCATCCTGCTGACCTCCGGGCTCGCCATCCTTCTCGCCGCCGTCGCCATCCCCTTCTACTGGCTCATCGTCGCCAGTACCCACAGCTCCCACGAGATCTTCGACTCACCCCCGCCGCTGCTGCCCGGCGGCCATCTCACCGAGAATCTGTCCAGCCTCCGGCAGACGGCGGCATTCGACCGCGTCGTCCTCAACTCGCTGCTCATCGCCTGCATCTACACGCTCTGCGCGGGAGTGGTGTGCACCCTGGCCGGCTACGCCTTCGCCAAGTACCGCTTCAGGGGCCGCGATCCGCTCTTCGGCGTGCTGATGCTGGGCCTGGTCATTCCCACCCAGGTCACCCTCGTGCCGCTGTTCAAGATGATGACCGAACTGCAGTGGCTCAACACCTACCAAGCCGTCATCATGCCCAATCTGGCCCTGCCCTTCGGTATCTTCCTGATGCGTCAGTCGATGACCGCACTCCCCGACGAACTGCTTGATTCGGCACGGACGGACGGCTGCGGGGAACTGCGCCTCTTTCTCAAGGTCGTCCTGCCCCCCATGAAGCCGGCACTCGCCGCTCTGGGCATCTTCCTCTTCCTCTTCCAATGGAACGACTTCATCTGGCCGCTGATCGTGCTGCGTGACAACACCTCGTTCACCGTTCCGGTGGCGCTCGCCTCCCTCCAGGGCGTGAGCGACACCGACTACGGCGCGATCCTCACAGGGACCGCCGTCGCCGCCATCCCCATGGCCGTCGTCTTCCTCGTCCTGCAACGCCACTTCGTCTCCGGCCTGCTCGCCGGGGCCGTCAAGGAGTGAACGTGAGCACCCCGTCCCCCGAGGCCGTGACCACCGCCGAACTCGCCCCCGCAACGTACGAGCTCCTGCTCGACCAGGTGCGGATCGCCGTCCTCGCCCCCCGCGCCGATCCGCACTGGAGCCTGACCGAGGGCTTCGACGGGCTGAGCGTGCTGCACGTCGAGGCCAGCGGCAATCCCGTCGAAATCCGGCTGCACGTGCCGCTCGGCGACGCCGCCGGGTACTGGCACCCTCAGGCGAGATGGCAGCGCACCCTGCTCGCCGACTGGGAGGGCCGCGCACGGGTCAGTCTCGTCGACGGGCTCGCCGCCGGCTGCCTCTACGACCACACCGGCGCCACCATGCTCGCCTTCTCCGTGGCCGACCCCGTACCGGAGGTCCAACTCCGTTTCGGTGTCTCGGAGGAGAACGACACCTTTGTGGTGCACATGGAACTACCCGCCTTGCCCGGACCACACCGCATCCTGTTCGTGCCGCGCAGCGAGTCCGTGGCCACGGCGATGAGGGCACTACGTGGCTGGTACGCGGCCACAACGTCGGCCATGCCCGTCCCTGAGGCTGCCCGCCTGCCCGTCTACTCCACGTGGTACGCCTTCAACCAGCAGGTGGACGCCGAGGCCGTGGAAACACAGGCCCGACTGGCCGCACGCCTTGGCTGCGGCGTGCTCATCCTTGACGACGGCTGGCAGCGCCTTGGCAGCGGGCGCGGCTACGCCGGATGCGGCGACTGGCTGCCGGACACGGACAAGTTCCCCGACTTCGCGGGTCATGTCGCCCGGGTCAAAGCCCTCGGGCTGCGGTACATGGCATGGGTCGCGCCACTGCTCGTCGGCCCGGCCGCGGACTGCTACCCACAGTGGGCCGCGTCCGCTCCGGCTCCCGCCCGGGCGCCGGGCGCGTACGTGCTCGACCCGAGGCGGCCGGAAGTACGCCGCCACGTCGTCGAGATGTGCACGGCACTCGTGCGTGACCACGGGCTGGACGGCCTCAAGGTCGACTTCGTCGACGAGGCCATGGTCTACGCCGGCGACGGCGGCGACATCGGGCACGCGCTCACCGAATTGCTCACCGACCTGCGCACCGCTCTGCAAAAAGTGCGGCCCGAGCTGCTGCTGGAACTCAGGCAGCCCTACGTGGGACCTGGCATGGCGGCCTACGGCAACATGCTGCGGTCTTTCGACTGTCCCGCCGACGCCACCGCGAACCGGGTTCGCACCATCGACACCTCGCTGCTCGCCGTGGGTGGCACGGTCCATTCCGACATGCTGCTGTGGGACCCGTCCGGCCCCCTGGAGGCGGCGGTACGCCAGTTCATCGGCGCGTTCCACTCGGTGCCCCAGTTGTCCGTCCGGCTGGACACCCTGCCCCCTGAGCAGCTCGAGGCGCTCGGCTTCTGGCTCGGGCAGTGGCGACGTCTGCGGCCGCAGCTGCTGGACGGACGGGTCGAGCCGGGCCGCCCGGACGACCTCTACCCCGTCGTCGAGTCCCGGGCGAACGGCGTGTGCGTCGTCAGTGTGCACAGCGAGCGCGCCGTCTCCCTGCGTCTTACGGCGTTCGATGAAACGGTGCTGGTCAACGGATCCGACGTGGATCGTCTGGTGGTGGATGTGCGGGATCCCGGAGCTGCTGTGGATATCGATGTCCACAGCTCGTCCGGTCGTATCATCGAGCAGGGCCGGATCGATCTCCCACCCGGTCTGCACAGCCTGCCGGTGCCGCGGATGGGACTGGCCGTTGTCCGGAGAAGTTCGTGAGTCACCCGACGAAAGGGAGTGCATGAAGGTCGGCATCGTCGAGGTAGCTGCCCGTGCCGGAGTCAGCGAGGCGACCGTCAGCCGTGTCATCAACCGGCGGCAGGGAGTGGCGAAGAAGACACGTGCAGCGGTCGAGAGCGCGATGGCGGAGCTGGGCTACGAGCGCCCCGTCCAGGGACAGTTGGTCGCGGTGATGACCGAGCACATCTCGAACCCGTTCTTCGCCGACCTCGCCGAACGCATCGAGTCGGCACTCGCCCCACACGGTCTCAAGACCGTCCTGTGCCCTGCCTTCCCCGGTGGCGTACAGGAGCGCGAGTTCATCACCTCGATCATGGACAAGGGGGTCGCGGCCGTCGTCTTCCTCTCGGTGTCGAACACCCTCGAGGGAGCGGACACCGAGACGTACGAGATGCTCCGCGCACGCCGCATTCCGTACGTCGGGATCAACGGACAGTTCGCCGCCGACGTTTCCGCGCCCGTGTTCTCCACCGATGACGCCCTGGCCGCGGAGCTGGCCGTGGACCATCTGTACCGGCTCGGCCACCGCGTGATCGGAATGGCGTCGGGTCCGGTCGGCAACCATCCCGCGGACCAGCGCGTGCGGGGATTCATCGAGGCCATGGCACGGCGGGGGATCGAGTCCGCGGACCGCTTGGTGATCCGCCAGTCCTACACGGTGGAGGGCGGCCAGGCCGCCGCGACCGCCTTGCTCAAACTGGGTGCCACCGCGATCGTCGCCGCGAGTGACTATGTGGCCCTCGGCGCCATCCGAGGGGTGCGGCGACAGGGAAGGTCGGTGCCCGAGGACGTCTCTGTCGTGGGCTACGACGGTGCGATGATCACCGAGTTCCTCGACCCGCCCCTGACCACGGTCCGCCAGCCCGCCGACCGCCTCGCACTGGAGGTCGGCCGCAGCGTACAGGCGCTGGTCGCCGGGCGAGAGGTCCCCCACAGCGAGCTGCTCTTCGACCCCGAACTGGTCATCCGAGCCTCTACGGGGCCGGCGCGCAAGGACTGACGCATCCCGCTCCACCCCGT
The DNA here is from genome assembly GCF_040706515.1 of Streptomyces sp. NPDC047880. NCBI lineage: Bacteria > Bacillati > Actinomycetota > Actinomycetes > Kitasatosporales > Streptomycetaceae > Streptomyces > Streptomyces sp. NPDC047880. The sequence goes on from NZ_JBEZOK010000044.1 coordinate 8,166, forward strand.
CGCCCAGCGGGATCAGCCCTCCTCGTCCGCAGAGCCCGCGGGAGGAGGCGCCGTGGTGGAGCGGACCACCAGCTCGGGCGCGAAGAGCAGCTCACCGTTGGGCACATCCTGACCGGCGAGCAGCGCCCGAACGCTGCGGGCGACCTCCACCGCGAGGCGGTCCGTAGGCTGGCGGACCGTGGTGAGCGGGGGATCCACGAACTCCGTGAGCATGGTGCCGTCGTAGCCCACCACTGACACGTCGCATGGCACACTGAGGCCGCTGCGGCGGATGCCGCGGATGGCGCCGAGAGCCATGAAATCGCTCGCCGCCACGATGCCCGTCACCCCCATCTTCGTGAGCACTCCGGCCGCCGCTTGGCCGCCCTCGATCGTGTACGACTGGCGGATCAGCCAGCGGTCGGCGTCCTCGACGCCCCGATCCGCCATCGCCGTGAGGAATCCGGAGGCGCGGAGGTCGGCGGGCTGATTGCCCTGCGGGCCGGACACCATGCCGATTCTGCGATGGCCCAGCCCGTGGAGGTGGGCTACGGCCAGCTCGGCTGCCTGAAGGCTGTCCGTCGAGTACACCGGAGCGGGCACCCCGTCGCCGAACTGCCCGTCGATCCCCACATAGGGGATCTGGCGGTCACGGAGCATCTCGTACGGTGTCGTGTCCGCATTGTCGAGCGTGTTGCTGACGGACAGGAACACCACCGCCGCCAGACCGCGCCCCATCAGCACCGAGATGAAGTCCTGCTCGGGCACCCCGCCGGTGAAGGCAGGGCAAATGACCGTCTTCAGACCGTGCGGTGCCAGGGCGGCCTCGAGCCGCTCGGCGAGATCCGCGAAGAATGGGTTGGAGATGTGCTCGGTGACCACGGCGACGAGCTGACCGGCGGGCGGTCGGCGATAGCCGAGCGCGGCCATCGCCTCTTCCACCTTGGCGCGGGCACCGCGGGACACCCCCGGCCGGCGGTTCACGACCCTGCTGACGGTCGCCTCGCTGACGCCTGCCCGCGCCGCGACCTCGGTAATTCCGATCTTCATGCTGCGCTGCTTCTCCTTCGGGAGTCGCCCGTCCGACGGAAACCCGGCGGAGGGCGTCTGTGGAAAGTCGCATTGCACTTGCAGCCGACCAATCGAAAACTTTCCACGCTGCTTGCAGCAACCCTACCGGCCTGGGTGGTGGCGGAGGGGAAGAGACTGTGACGGCGGCGAGGCTGCCCCCACAGAGCGGGGGAGGCGTGGGCGGCGACAGGAATACCCGGCCACCCCGGCGGACCACTCCCTCCTGAGCGCCGGGGTCCCCCCTTCGCTGTTGGGCGTGAGGGCCGCACCGTGATCGGTGAGGTCATGGACGTGCACAGCGAGCAGTGGCCCGTGGTTCTGGGTTGCCTCGACAGCCTGGAAGGCTAGGACGGCAACGGGCAGGACAACCCGTGCGCCCGCGAGGGTCGTACCGTCTCGCGCACCGACGGGCCGGTGACCATGCCGGTGGACCTCACGGATGCGGGACGCGTTGAGGTCCACCGGTCCAGGAGGACTACGGCGCGCACGGTCTTGCCGACTCCCTCGTGTGGCAGGAACCGGACGACCCGCACGCCAAGATGGGCGACGTGCCGCAGGCCACGGCCCTTCTCACGGCCAGGGCCTTCAGTGGTGTCATCGTGCCGCGGCCGGCGTCGGGCCGAAAGCGTCAGCAAGGCTGGTCAGGACGGAGCCGGACCAGCTGCTCCCCCCGAACACACTGACCGGCATGGCGAGCACGCCGCACTCGCGCTGGAGCGTCTCCGCTGGGACATCAACCGGGAAGAAGTAGTTGCCAGGACAAGTCCGGCTCGCCGTGGGAATCGCCCCGAGTACTTCGTCCGGCAACCGTTCGAACAGCCGCTCGGCCCGTACGGCCAGTTCGTCGACGACCCGCCGGGGCACGTCGCTGTGCTCGGTCAGCAGACGGTCGGCGAGCCTCAGGTGTGCCGACGTCGGCGGATCCGCCCGGAACGCTTCGGCCAATGCGGCTTGCGCCGGACCCAGCAGGACCACGCCGAACGTGCGTGGCCACAGCCACCCCTTGGTGACCGAATGCAGCAGGACCGCACGACCGGTGTCCAGCAAGCGCCGTGTGCCGGCGGCGAACGGGGCCCCCAGGTCGTAGACGCTGTCGATCAGCAGGCGGCGGCGTGGTGATTCCCTCAACCACGAAATCACCGCGGCGCACTCGTCATCGGAGAGGTATCGGCCGAGCGGCTTGCTGGGGTTGGCGAGCAGCAGGTATTCGGGCCGGTGGTCCGCCGGCGACCTCGGCAGGGCCGGCGCCGGTAGCGTCGGGTAGGACGCGGGCGCCAGGCCCGCAGCGCGGGCCAGCTCGAAGTAGACCGGGTACACGTCGCTGGGCAGCCACAGCCGCGCTTGCACGGCGTGCAGCCAGTGGAAGACCACACCGAGCCCGTGCCGGACCCCTCGACAGACCATGGCGTGACTGGACCACTCTTCCGGGAGCTCGAAGCGTCGCAGCCAGGCACGGGCGAGATCGCACCGGTGCACCGTACTCATGTCGGTCGGCGGTTCCGGTCGCATCGGAGCAAGCGCCCGGTACACGTTGGTCTCGGCGGCGTCCAGAAGCGACGAGGAGGCACTGAGTTGCCGCTGCCGGAATTCCTGGAACTCGTCGAACCTCATGCCGCTGCATCTTCCGGGACGATCTCGCTGGCCCGGTCTTCCAGGGAGGCGTAGCAGCGTCCGTCGGCCATGACGTTCCAGCTGCGTGCGATCCCGCTGGTGCGTTCCCAGAGCAGGCTGGGCTCGGTGTAAGCGGCGATCCGCATCGGCCGTCCGTCCCAGCTGCCGTGGTAGACCGGCGCGCCCCAGGGCAGGCGGCTCGCCAGCTCGAAGCCGTGCTGCTCGGCGAACCGGGTGACGACGGACAGCGAAACCTGGTGCTCTCGGCTCCAGACGTTGGCGGCGCGGTCGAAGTAGAGCGACTCGGTGCTGGTGGATACGTAGAGCTCTTTGAAGCAGACTTCCTCGACACCGAGAGCCGCGGCCCACGAAAGGTAGTCGGCGACGTCGGCCGCGTCGGCGACGCCGCCGTGCTGGAGCACGCAGATCAGCCTCATCCGCAGCCCAGGCCAGCGGTCACGTTCCACGCGCCAGGTGTCGATCACAGAGCTCACCGGCGTGCGCAGCATCATCAGCCGCTCGCTGACGGCGTCGTCCTGATGGTGCCGGGAGACCGCCACCACGCTCAGACCTGCGGCGCTCAGGGCTGCGAGGCGGCCGGTCCGGTCCGCGTGCCGGCCCTTCGCCAGGGTGTGTGCGTTGGTGATCAGAACGACCTTCGGGAAGGCCGCCGAGCAGGCGGACACCAGCCGCAGTTGCTGTTCGAACGGTATGAGCGTGGGCTCCCCGCCGCCGGTGATCACCGCACGCTCGGCACCCGCCGCACGGGCGCGCTCCAGCCAGTGGGCGACTGCCTCCCACGGGACCCGTGCCGGCGCTTGGTCGCTGGAGATCGAAGCCGCGGAGAAGCAGAACGAACACCGGGCTTGGCAGGCGGAGGCGACCGGCAGAAGCGAAACCGAGCGCGGTCGCATGTCGGCGTAGCGACGCTGTGCCGATCCGTGCAGGTGCAGGGAGGCCGCCATCGCATCCTCGACGGTTGTCGGGCGCAGAGTGAACTCGTCGCCCACTGTGTCGAGCTCGTGGACTGCTGACAACCGGATGCGAGCCTCGTGCAGTTCCATGCCGAGACCGGTCGACAGGTTGGGCACCAACCTGTCGGGGTCCACCGTGGTCTCCAGCACCAGCAGCCGGTCGCCCGGAACGGCCAGACGGTCCAGCAGGCGTCGTGCCTTGCCGATGCCGATTCCCAGCTCCGCACGGGTCAGCAGGTGGAACCGGTCGGGATAGGTACTCTCCGGAATCCCCGCCTTGCCGTAAGCGAACGCGTACTTGTCGAAGCCCTTCGCGAAGTTCGACAGCACGATGACATGGAAGCGCTGGTCGCTGTGATTCATCCCGTCATCATGCATGAACGGGCCCAGACGACACGGGCCGAACTCCACGCGGAACGCGGTGTCCCGATCCGATCCGGGTCCACGACACGCCCCGCCTTCAGAAGCCATTGCGACGGCGCCGCGATCGGTTCTCCCGGAGTCCTCAGCGGGAACTTGCTCGAGGTTCCCGTCGATGTACCGGTCAGCGTTTGCGGCAAAACCGTCGACGTCGACGCACTGTTGAACCCGGCGTTCGGCAAGACCCGCGTCAACGAGGGCTGACGATCCAGCCCGGCGGCCGTTGGTTGCTGCTCCGTGACTGCTGAACTTGGGCTCGTGATGCCGGTCGGATCGTGGTGTCGTGCAGATCGGAAACCGCTGGACGCGGGCCGTCCGGGGTCAGGAGCGTGGCTGCAGCCAGTGACACTGCCAGATCATGACGCTGACCGGTTGCCGTCCGAGTCATCGGAATCGAACGACGTGGCCGCAGCCAGACGCTCCACGAACGCCTGAAAGTCCGCAGCAAGCGGGAGCTCCGCGCCGTCGTCCCCGTCGAACCACGTCACGGACGGCTCCCCGCGCTTGCCGCACACCCGATAGTCGAGAGCGATCCAGCAGTGACCATCACCGGACAACAGAACCAGAGGGGACGGAAGACCCCACTCCTCGACCAGATAGGCCGTGTCCAGCAAGGACAACTGGCCGTCATGACGGCCGATGCCCATCAAGTCGTCGAGCGGGACGTGGTTCTCGCTCCACGACGTCGGCACATCGGTCGGGAACGCGTTCCACAGCTCCGCCACCGCACCGCCGTTCTGGACTCGCAGGATCTCCAGCAACGAAGCCGGCAGACGGACACCGAGCCGACGCTCGGCATCCTCAACGACCGCGTCGGTCAACGGCGGCTGAACCCCGTACCGGCCCTCGCCCCAGAACGTCGCCTTCACCTCATCAAACCGCGCCACCAACGCATCCTATGGACTCCGTCCACGGGTTTGACGATGTATAGGAGCTTCAACAGCAGAGCAGCTCCACCACGCCACCGAGGCGGGCCGACCCCGCGAACCGTGCACCCGCCCCGGAGACCGGCGCTCCCGCCGCAGCTCGGGCAGGTCACGCGCCGGTACCCGGCCCGGACACGCTTGGTCTTCGCCGGAGCAGAACTGCGGGCGCCTGTGCCCCACCGGTCAGATGTTCGTGACGAGTGTCGGCACCAGTGCGCCGACCACCCTGTGGGCCGGGCCCGGAGGCGCCACCGGGACCCTCGCCCCGCGCAACGAGCGCCCGGAACCGCCGACGGCACAAGGCCGGGCAACCCGCGAGCACCACCGCCCTCTCCGCTCGGAGCGGGCAGCACCGGGTTTGCCAGTCGGCGATGCTTCGAGGCTCTGCGCGGCCATTCGTCAGCGTCGCCATGCCATCAAGTTCAGGGGATGAGTCGTGCGTTCACGGCTCGGTTGTAGAGGCGCTGGTGCCACTCGTTGGCGTCCGGTCCGGGGTCGGTGGTCAGGACCGGGTTCGGGCCCGTCTCGATGAGGTGGAGGAGCGTCCAAGCGACGCCGTAGCAGTCGTCTGGACCGAAGCAGGAGACGAGCGCTCGGGCTTCTTCTCCGGTGATCGGCTTCGAAATCGCTTCGAGTTGCTGAACGCGCCTGTCGAGCTCCTCTTCGCTCGCGTCCCAGCCGGGAAGTGGGCCAGCGGCGACGAACACCTGCACTTCGGGTCTCATGGGCGAATGATCGGCTGCCTTCGCTGCTTCAGGCAAAACGTCTTGGCTGGTCAGACCGCCGTCACCTCGGTGAGCGAACGTGCCGGGAACGCGGCTTGTCCGTCGAAGAGCTCACGCTTCTGGAGGCAGTGGTACAGCTGTCCGGGGTCATGCGATGGAAGAGGTTCCGCAGGGCCACTGTGGGAGCAGTACCTCAGCCTCCGAGGGTGCCTCGCTGAGCGGGCCGTGTCGTGGTTGGGTGCCGGCTGGGTCTGTACCTGCCTAGAGGGCGCATCGTCCATCGGTGTGCTGTGCGGGAGCGCCGGGCAGCGCGCCACCGGTATGGCGTGCCGATTCTGTCGAACGCACCGGCGCCTGCCCGTGTTCGGCGTACCACGGCAGGTCTGGGAGGATGGCCGACAGCCGTCCGTACCCGGGTCCGGGAATCCGGGGGACGGGAGAGGCGGGCAGGTAGGGGCAGCGGCCCGGCGGGCGGGAGAGCGGAGCGGTGCGGCACATGCCGGAGTACCCGGAGTATCTCGCCGCGGTCGTGTTCGCCGCGGGCGGCGTCGTCAACGCCCTGCTGGCACCGCACCGGTTCTCCACCGCCGTCCTGTTCTGCCTCGCGGCGGCCTCTGCCGGACTCGGCGTGGCCGGTCGCAGTGCGGCAGCTCACCCGACGATCGCCACCATCCTCGCCGTCGCCGCCCTGCTCCTGGCGCTCGCGCTGGGTCTGCTGCTGCTGGCCGACGGCGTCCTGCTGGTCCGGCGTTACGGACCGCAGGCAGCCCTGCTGGCGACCGGGGCGGCCGGCTGCGCGGTGCTGGCGGTGCTCGGCCTCGACGCGGTCTTCCACGTGGTCGGCGGCGAGGCGTTCGGTGCCTTCATAGTCGCGGTGAACGCCGCTGCGGGATACCTCACTTTGCTCTTCATGGTCTTCGCCGGCCACGTGTTCGTCCGGGGCCGTAGCACGCCCTCGCCGGGAACCACCCATGTCGTCGTCCTTGGCGCCGGGCTCGATGGCGACCGCCCCGGCCCGCTGCTGACCCGCAGGCTGGAGCGGGCCCTTGCGATCGACGCCGCCCGCGCACCGGGCACGCCTGGTGTGGTGTTCGTCCTCTCGGGCGGCCAGGGCGCGGACGAGGTCCGTTCCGAGGCGGACGCGATGGCCGAGTATCTGCGCGGACGCGGAGTGCCCGCCGACCGGATCGTGCGGGAGGACCGCTCCGTCAACACCGGGCAGAACCTGCGCTTCAGCGCGGCCCTCGTGGACGGCACCCCTCCCGGCCACCGTGCCACGGTGGTCACCAGTGGCTTCCACGTCTACCGCACGACCCTGCTGGCCCGCCGCGTCGGCGTGCCCGTGCACGTCGTGGGCGCGCCGACCTCCCCCGCCTACTGGCTGGCCGCGACACTGCGCGAATTTGTCGCCGTCCTGTGGCTGGACCGCCTTCCCCTGGTCGGGCTCAGCCTGCTGCTGGCAGTGCCGGTGGCGACGGCGGTCTTCGAGCACTGAAATGCCTGCCGCAGACCTCGTAAGAGGCCCTGACGAAGGCGCCGTGCATGGCGTGGCTCAGGAGGGGAGAGGACTGGCCGGGTTGCCCGTCCGGTACGCGCAGCCCGCTGCGCGAGGTGTGCACGGCTGAATCGCCGTGGCCGGCGCCCCAATCGATGAGGCACGGACAGCACTGGATTTTGGGCCCTTGAGTTCTCGAGCTGTCCTCCTGTGCGGTGGTCGCTCCAGTCGATGCCGGCGTCGTGCTCCTTGCTCGATGCGGGTTTGAGGGACCCGAGGAGGGGAGCTGCCATGAGGCTGGCCGCGCACAGGCTGCCGATCGCGGCGTAGGCCGCGGCGGCCGTGAGGGCCCACAACGGGACGTTGCACACGTTCTTCGCCCATCGCGGGAACGGAGCACGCCACGCGTGGACGCGGCGCTACAGAGGCACGAGCTTGCCGCAGGCACGCGCGGATCGGCCCGCGTTTGCCTGACCTGTCTTTTCCGGTGTGACCGTTGCCGTGTACACGTCCCCTCTGGTCGCCTGTCGAGTCCCTCCGAGTGCCGGTGACCACAGCAGCTCTCTCCCTGGTGCGGGCAGCCGTTGCTCATGACCCGATGCGCGTGAGTGCGAGCGTGAACCTGCGCGGGCGACCGGTGGTGCGCTGGGCACGGAGGCGCCGGCTCACGTGCCTGACGTTCTCTCGGCGCCCGTAACATCGACGGCTCTCGCCGTCGCCGTCTCACCACAGTTGGGTGCCCGGGGCGCCCTTGAACGGCCCCCGCACCTCCGCGGTGATCCAGCCGCCGTAGAAGTCGCCCTCCTGCGCCGTGACCTCCTCTCCGTCGACCGTGCAGCGGTCCATGCGGCTCGGGTAGAAGGCGAAGCAGTCGGTGAGGGGGGTGTAGCCGGGCTCGGGGCGGGGATAGCTCCAGGCGGCGCGAGCGCGTACGTCGTCTCCCACGATGACGTCCCAGTACCGGGCAGAGCCCTTCCATTCGCACCAGGTCCGGCCCGCGGCCGCCGGGAAGAGAAGCTCCGTACGGACGTCCTGTGCAGGGATGTAGAAGACTGGGGGATGGCTGGTCTCCAGTACCCGGACGGCGCTGCGGGTCTGGGCCACCAACTGGCCGGCGCACTCCACGCGCACGTCACGGTCGTCCTCCCGCATGACGGGCGGCCGCGGGTAGTCCCAGACCGATTCGGGCGTGCGCGGGGCGGAACGCGGCACGGGCTCTTCCAGCGGGTCCAGATACACCTCGTCCTCGTAGCACCAGGCCCATTGCGGGTCGCGTGCCAAGACGCGTGCCACCGGGTGGCCGCTGGAGTCGAAGTGGGCCGTGGCGTGAGCGCTGGGAGAGCTGTCGCTGCAGCCCACATGGCCGCAGGTCAAGCACAGCAGCAGATCGGCCCGTGCGCGTCCGCGCGTCGCGCAGGACGCGCACGTCTCGCTCAGCGGGGGTGGGTCCGCCGTCCAGGTGTGGGGGCAGTGTCTGCCCGAGGGCCGTCCGCCATCGGGACGGGTCGTCCATCTGGTCATCGGTGATCACCGGCCTGTTCAGTCGACATCACGCTTCTCGGTGGCACCGCGCCCCCGCGCATGCCTGTGTCGGTCACACTCACTCCCCGGCGGTCCTTGTTCTCCACCCTGTTTCGCCCCGACACCGCACAGGAGATGCAGGCCACGGGCAATGTGTCCCCAGCGGCGACCTCCACGCCGGAGGCACGCGCCACCCGGAAGTGACACAGAAGTGGCTGGTGGTCACCGACGGCGTCGTCCCGCGCACGGCCGGCCGCTGGTGCCAGAGGCGTCCCCGGGCGCCGCATCCCGCACGCGAGGACGAACGGTTCCGGGCTCGTCTCCTCCAGTCCTGGAGCGTCACGGGTGAGGTATCCGTCCAGGATCCAGGCCTTCCTCACATCCCACTTGCCTTGGAGTGCGCTCGAAGTCATAGCGTCGAGGACGCAACGGTGCACGAGGCCGTCTCGGCGCCCGCTCCTCCTGGGATGCCGGGAGGTGACAGCTGTGCCTGGACGGACAGGAGACCTCGTGCCGCCCGAAGGACGATCAAGCGTGCAGGAAGGCTGGGACACGAGATGCAGAAGCGTAGTCTGCGGGATTTGCAGGTATCGGCCATCGGCCTGGGGTGCATGGGCATGTCAGCCTTCTACGGGACCGCCGACGAGGAGGAGGGCGTCGCGACGATCCGGCACGCCCTCGACCTCGGGGTGAACTTCCTCGACACCGCGCAGATGTACGGCCCGCTCACCAACGAGTCCCTCGTCGGCGAGGCGATCCGGGGGCGCCGCGACGAGTATGTGATCGCGACGAAGTTCAACTACCGGATGGACGACGCTGTACCGGGCGACATCAGCACGGTCGGCCCGCAGGACGGTTCGGCCGAACACGTCCGCAGCTCCGTCCACGGCTCCCTGAAGCGTCTGGGCACCGACCACATCGACCTGTACTACCAGCACCGGGTCGACCCGAACGTGCCCATCGAGGAGACGGTCGGCGCGCTGGGCGAACTGGTCGCCGAGGGCAAGGTGCGCCACATCGGCCTGAGCGAGGCGAGCGCCCAGACCATCCGGCGTGCGCACGCCGTGCACCCGGTCACGGCCGTGCAGAGCGAGTACTCGCTGTGGTCGCGGGACGTGGAGGCCGAGGTGCTGCCGGCCTGCAGGGAGCTGGGCATCGGCTTCGTGCCGTACTCGCCCCTCGGCCGCGGATTCCTCGCCGGGCGGTTCACCTCGACGGACGACCTGGACGCCAACGACTGGCGCCGCCAGAACCCGCGCTTCCAGGACGCCAATCTGGAGGCGAACCTGCGGCTGGCGGCCAAGGTGAAGGAGATCGCCGCCGAGAAGGACGTGACGCCGGCTCAGCTGGCCATCGCCTGGGTGCTGGCCCAGGGCGAGGACCTGGTGCCGATCCCGGGCACCAAGCGCCGCACCTACCTGGAACAGAACGCCGCCGCCGTCGACATCGACCTGACGAAGGACGACCTGGCCCGCATCGACGCGGAGCTGCCCGAGGCGGCCGGTGAGCGGTACGACGAGGCAGGGATGCGGTCCATCAACCGGTAGCCAGAGGGGCACACCACACGGGGGCTCGCAGGGAACGGGGGGCGATCGTCGACCTCCTGACCACCGGAAGAGGCGTCGCCGGTCACGGTCGTCGCACGTTCCGACCTGGGCAAGGCCGACCAGGACGCCGCCCAGTGGGCTCCCGCCGCCGGCCGACGCGCACCCGCTACGCGGGGGAGTGGTTGGCCCCAGGCTGCGCCGGCACCTGACCGCGACGAAGCCGAGCCGGCCGCCCTGGGGGGAGCCGGCCGGCGACTGCCCGCCGCAGACTGCCGACCACGAGCTGACCGGGTAGACAGCGGCTTCAGCGCTGTGCGGTAAGTCCTTGGCGCACGTCCAGGCCGCAGCGCAGCCGCACACCGGGCTCGCCCGGCACCCGGGTCGATGGGAACGCGGGGCCCATCTCGGTGCCGCGCCCGGCGTCGTGCGCGGCCACCCCTGACAGCTGTCAGGGACCTGTGCGTCCCCTGCGTCCCTAGCATGACGAATCGACTGGACACACCTGGTGCCGGTCACCCCGAGAGGACGTAGAACCCGATGACATTTCGACCCCGCCGTCCGGGCGTGCTCATCACCGCCCTGGCCACCGCCGCCACCGTGCTGGGCCTGGCGACGCCCGCGGACGCCGCCATCCACCGGTGCAGCATCTCCGGGGACATGACGAACTGCACGACGGTGACCGGGATCGATCCGGGTTCCTGGCTGCAGATGCGCACCGGTCCCGGATACGGGTACGCCAACGTTCCCCACGGGACGCTCGTCAACGGTGACGAGGTCGGCCTCACCTGCTGGACGACCGGCGACGGAGCGGCGGACAACCCCAACTACCGCTACTGGATGCTCATCGACCTGGGTGTGCGGTCGGGCTACGTCAACGACTGGTATCTCAACACCGGCGACCCCAGCGTGTGGCAGCAGCAGATCCGACACTGCTGAGGTCGGCCGTGCGGGGTGGGGGACGGTCATCTCCGCCGGCAGCCGTGCCGCACCACGGCTTCGGTCGTGCTGAGGCACATCCCGCTTCGGACCCCCATCGCACCGGCCTCACCCCGCTGCCATCGCACCCTCGGCCTCGACCTGACAGGCATCGCGCGCCCTGACTCACCCAAGGCCACACCGCCCCACTCCACGACGCCCCGGCCGACGACGTGATGACTCCCGATGGCCCTCAGGGCGTCTTCGCGAACTCACCGTGGAGCTCGTACCGGGCCGGGCTGGACGGCGGCGGACGGCGCCCCGCCATCGATGGGTCTCCAAGTCGAGGGGTTGTTATGACCGTCGTCATGATGGATGCTGCCTCTCGGTGGTCGCCGCAGCCGAGCAGGACGAGCCGGGAGGGCCTGAGAGTGAGCGAAAGCGTCGCACGGGCGATGTGGGAGAGGTTCGAACCGGTCCACCAACTGGTCTACTTCACCCCCGAGGTGCGCGAAGCCGTGGAGGATCTCGGACTGCGCGGCTACTGGATGGGCTACTTCGCCCTGCGCGCGGCGCCACTCGGCGCTGTTCCCGCCTCCGTCGTCACCAGCTCCTTCTACGTCTTCCACCCCGACCGGGCGGCGAGCGCGCTGCCTGACGGCTGGGCTGCCGCGTCTCCGCAGCAGGTGATCGAGGCGCGCGAGCGGGCCGTGGGCGCCGCGATGACCAATCTCTACGGTCCGGATGTCGTCGCCTCCGCCGAGCTGGCGGAGGCCGCTGACCTCGCCTGGCAGGCCGCCCTCGCAGCAGACACGGCGGGACGGGTGCTCGGCGCGGCCAACCAAGCTCTGCCCCGCCCGGCCCAGCCCCATGTCAGGCTCTGGCAGGCGGTGACCACCTTGCGCGAACAGCGTGGCGACGGCCATGTCGCCGTGCTGGTCGGCCGTCGTCTGGGGCCGGTCGAGGCGCTGGTGCTCAAGAGCGCGACGGGGGAGACCGACGCCGAGTTCCAGCGACGCATCCGTCAATGGAGCGTCGAGGAATGGCGTTCGGCGCAAGCGACGTTGCGCGAACGAGGCTGGATCGACGAGGAGGGACGCCTCACCAAGGCTGGAGCGGCCGCTCACGAACAGATGGAGGCGGACACGGACGCGGCGGCGGTCACGCCGTGGCAGACGCTCGGCGCCGACGGCACCACCCGCCTCTCTCACCTTCTTGAACCGCTCGCACGACGTGTCCTGGACTCCGGAATGGTGCCGACAGGTAACCCTGTTGGGTTGACGGAGCGTACATGGGGCTCGCCGGGGTGACGCCTGTGTCCGCACTGCCCCGGATTCCGGCCAGGTGGGCCGGGAGATCCGTTTCGGGACCGTCCGTCAGGTGAGGCCGGTGGCGGGAGCGGCCGTTGCACACTAGATCTTGGGGCCGGGGTTCTTGGGTTGCCCTCCCATGCGGTGGTCGCTCCAGTCGATGCCGTCGTCGTGCTTCTTGCTCGCTGCAAGTCCGAAGAAGCCGAGCAGGGGAGCTGCGATGAGGATGGCTCCGCACAGGCTGCCGATTGCGACGTAGGCCGCGGCGGCGGTGACGGCCCAGAACAGGATGTCGCACACGATCCGGGCCCACCGTGGGAACGGAGCGCGCCACGTGTGGTAGCGGCGGTAGATGCGTACGAGCTTGCCGGACGCGCGCTCGGATCGGCCTGCCCCTTGCAGACCCGTCCTTGCTGTGCGGCCGTTGCCGAGCCGACTCCCTCTTCTGTCGCCCATGGCTCTTTGTCCCTCCGAATGCTCCGTATGCTCTGCCGACCACAGCACCGCTTGCTCCTGATGGAGATGCGTGGGTTTGCCGCGGGTGAGCGAGTGGTGTCGGCTGTGCAGGACACGCACCCGGGTCTGGTGGTTGCGCAGAGCGAGGGCCCACATGCGTTCGAAGCGCCGGAACGCCTATCGCCGCCGGTTCCGTGGCATCAGGCCTGTGCGGCGGGCGAGTTCGTCCTCCGGTCCGATGGCCCGTCGCTTGCCCGGCGTGGAGCGCACGACGTAGCGGAAGGGCAGCCCGCCCGGTTCGGCGACCATGCCGCCGAACCGGGTGTCACCGGCGAACCACACCCGGTCTGTCGCGTGGGTCCCGCGCGGACGGGGGCCGTCCCAGCCGTCTGCGGGGACGGGGAAGGAGCAGTGGGCCTGGCCGTCCGGCTGGAGCAGTACCATCCGCCCGTCCGTCCCCCAGCGGCGGCCCTGGACCCGCTCGCCCTCCGCGGCGATCACCCGGACGTCCTGTGTCCGCACGGGCCACACCTGCCAGCCGTAGGTGGACATCACCAGCCGCTCCCGGCGTCGGGCCCGGCGCCACAGCAGCGTCAGGCCGGCCGTTGCCGCGATGACGGGGGCCAGGCAGGCGGCGGTGACCGAGCCCGGGGTGGAGCCGGGGCCCGCCAGGAAGAGGACGGCCACCAGCAGCAGCACCTCAGTGGTCAGTGCGAGGATGCCCCAGCGGAGGCCGCGTTCACGCTGCCGCAGAACGTCCTCCACGCCCGGGGTCTCCACTGCCACTCCGGACAGCACCTCGTAGCCGTACTCCGCAGCGATCATCAGGTGTCCCCTCCCGGAACGGCCATGGTGCGGCGGTCCACCGGCCGTCGGCAAGGCCTTCGGCGGCGGCTCGCGGGCCTCCGCCGAGCTCGTGTCGACGGAGGACGACGTAAGGTACGCCGTCCTCGCATTGACCTCGCCGCACGGCTGTACTGGACCTACACTCGCGTGAATCCGTGGCTCCGCTCCACTTTCGCCACGTGCAGCGTGTAAGTCTGGTACCACTCGGCTTGCCCGCGCTTTTGCGCCGCGCGGTGCTCGGCGTTGTTGCGCCACTCGGTGAGGGCCTCGGCGTCGCGGAAGTACCCGACGGTGATGCCCAGCCCTCCAGGAGTCTGCGCGTGGTCCATCCCCAGAAACCCAGGGACGTCCTTCACCAACTCTTCCATGCGTGCGTTGGTTTCGCTGTAGCCGCTTTGGTCCTGGGTTCCCACGGTAGTGAAGACAACCACGTAATAAGGGGGTTCGTAGGCCTCGACGGGCGTGACAGGCACTTCCGAGTGATCGCTCATGGCGCCACCGTAGGGCGGGACGGGTCCGACGATCCAGCGTCCTTCCGGTCTGGGGGACGGAAGACCCCTGCGGACGTGGGGTTTCCGCAGGATGAGGGGGTCGGCCTCCCTCCCGAGACGTCGAAGTGGCCCGTCCTGCTGTGAGGAGAGCGAGAGTGCATCGCCGTTGCTCAACACGGATTCTGGTCGATCACCGGGCCGGTCATGATCCCGGCCACGGACGCGGTGGCCGGCGGACGCCGGTGTGCAGGACCTGGCCGAGGTGGCCGGGGCCCGAGGGCGGTACGACCCGGGGTGCGTTCCGGTAGCGCTGAGTTCCGGTCTGCCAGGCGTGGTAACCGCTCATCCACGCCTGGCAGAGGCGCGCAGAACGAGTGGACGCAACCGCGCGCAGCCCAAGTGCCGTTGCGCGCTGCGTGCGCCCTCCTGCGCCCGGGCGTGCGCCGCCGCGCGACCGGGGCCGGATCAGAGCTTGACGTTCTGGTGGAAGTGGAACAGGTTGTCCGGGCACACGGCTCGCTTGATCGTCGCCAGGCGCGCCGACTTCTCCAGCTCCCCGGAGCACATTGATGAGCCTGCCACCGAGCCTCATATGCAGTGGTCCGCCCAGGGAGGAACTCTGAGGCGGGTGTACCCGGACGTGTGGTTCGGCACCGGACGGGTTCGCGAAGGATCGCCTTGTCGCCAAAAGGAGGGTGCGCAGGCGATGTTGCCGGGGAGAATGGCCGCCATGAGTTACGAAGGCTCTTCAATCGACCCGGCCAGGCCCAGCATTGCCCGCGTCTACGACTACTTGCTCGGCGGCAAGGACAACTATGCCGTGGACCGTGCGATCGGTGACGTGTTCAAGCGAGACCTGCCCGGTTCGGTGGCCATCGCCTTCGCCAACCGCGCGGCCCTGACCCGGGCGGTCAGGGAGATCGCGCAGACCACCGGCATTCGGCAGTTCATCGACATGGGCAGTGGCCTGCCGACCGCGGACAACGTCCACCAGGTCGCGCAACGGCACGCTCCGGAGTCCCGAGTCGTCTACGTCGACATCGACGACCAGGTGTTGGTTCACGGCCGCGCGCTGCTGGAGGACAATGACCGGACCCGCGTCGTCGCGGTCGATGTGCGCAACCCCGAAGGTATCTGCTCCCACCCGGCCACGCTCGAACTCATCGACTTCTCTCGTCCCGTCGCCGTCATCCTCAGCGCGATCCTTCACCACGTCAATGATGACGAGGACCCGGCCGGCATCGTCCGCTACTGGCGCGACCAGGTCCCGTCCGGAAGCTACTTCTTCATCAGCCATTTCCGCTCTGGCAACAACCCGGAGACCACGGAGGCCGAGAAGGTCCTCCAGCAGACGTTCGGCCGCGGCCGGTGGCGCACGGACGCGGAGATCACCTCCCTGCTGGACGGCCTGGAAACTCTCGATCCCGGGATCGTCCCCGCACCCCTGTGGCGCCCCGACGAGTCCGACAGCCCATGGAACCGCGGCGAAAGTCGACAGCTCACGGTCTGGGAACACCTCATCGTCGCCGGCATGGCTCGGAAAGCCTAGACGCCTGCCCCGGTAGGCGAACGCCGGGCGCCCTGGGCCGCCGGATCACCGGCTCGTCCGGCGGATCATGAACCGATCCGGGGCCGGACCGAGGCGGTGGCCCGACAGAGCCCTAATCGCGTTGACCGCCCCCGGCAGGCAGTGCTGGAGTCGGTACGTGGACAGCATCCCCGCCAACCGGCGGCTCTGGAACCGGATCAGCAGCGCCTACCAGCGCGAGCACGACCCTCAAATCGGCGCCACACCCCGGCTGTGGGGCATGTACTCCATCCCCGACGCGCACCTGCGCGCCCTGGGCGACGTCACCGGCAAGCGCGTCCTCGAGCTCGGCTGCGGCGCCGGCCAGTGGTCCAGGGCGCTCGCCGCCGAGGGCGCCAACGTGATCGGGCTCGACCTGTCCGAAGCGCAACTGGCTGCAGCGGCCCGCGCGATGGGAGCGGCCCGCTACCCGCTGGTGCAAGGCGCCGCCGAACAACTCCCCTTCGCCGCCGACAGCTTCGACCTTGTGTTCTGCGACTTCGGCGGGCTCAGTTGGGCGCCCCCGCACCTGGCCGTCCCGCAGGCCGCACGCGTCTTGGGCCGAGGCGGGCGCCTGGTGTTCAACGTCGCCAGCCCATGGTTCGAAGCCTGCTACGACGAAGCCGCCAGCCGCGTGACCACGACGCTGCAGCAGGACTACTTCGGGCTGAACAGCATCGCCGAAGACGACGGCGCGACCAGCTATCAGCTCACCTACGGCGGCTGGGTCAAGGTCCTGCGCGGCGCGGGTCTCATCATCGACGACCTCATCGAGCCGCGGCCCGAACTCGGAACGCCCAACGGCTACAACGAAACCGACCCACCCGACTGGGCACACCGCTGGCCGGCGGAACTGCTCTGGGTAACCCACAAACCGTAGGATCCACAGTGCCCAGACGCAAAGACACCCCCCTCGCCGCGCAGGCCTCCAAGGCCGGCAAGGTGATTCCCGGCGACGCCTGGAATCCGCCCGCCCGCTACCCGACGCCTCTCAGCCATCTCGTCGAGACGAGGCAGCTGGATGCGAATGCGGCCGAGGATGGCCATGCGAGGACGAGCACGCGAGCTCTGGCCTCTCCCGGACGGACGTCGAGGTGGCCGCCGTCGGCGGCGAATCCTCGAACGTTCCACCGCTCTGGTCCGCCCCGGCGGCACACCCTGGGCACCATCGTCGAGCCCGTCACCGTCCACCCCCGCGACGTACGACTCAAACCGATCACCGTTGACGCGCGGCCGCTCACCGAAGCGGTCGCCGCGTTCACACCGGACAAGCGGACTGACGGCAAGACGGACTCACGGCAAGACGGTCATCCGCGTCGCCCGGACGTGACGTCGTAGGTCACCGGGCCATCCACAGCGCTACTCCGAGCGAAACGGCCGCGCCCGGCCTGCGCGGGTCTACGCTGGCGGCGTGACATTGGTCTGGGTGACGGGCAATTCAGGCACTGGCAAGTCCACGGTCTGCGGCGTGCTACGAGCCCGCGGCTACGTCGCGCTCGACGCCGACGAAGACGGCTTCAGTGGCTGGATCGATCGAGCCAACGGCGAGGTCGTCACGGACCCCCCGTATCCGGTACCCCGGGGGTGGCTGGACCGATACGGGTGGGAGATCGTCCGGGAGCGCGTCATGAGCCTGGCCGAGGAATCGCGTTCCCGCATCGCGTTCTTGTGCGGGTCGGCGGAGAACGAGGCAGACGTCCTCGACCTTTTCGACGTCATCGTGTGCCTGGTGATCGACGAGGACGTCCTCCGCCACCGGCGCGCGACCCGCACCACGAACCCGTTCGGTCAACATCCCGAAGAACTCGCAGCGGCCCTGATGTGGAACCCCCGGATGCGAGCGATCTACGAGCGCCGTGGCGAGACGATCATTGATGCAACCGAGCCGGTGACTGAGGTTGTAGACAGCGTGATCCAGTCAGTCCAGGAACTGAGAGGCGGTCCGTAAGCCGCCCATCTTCGTTTCGCGCTTTCGGGAGGGGCGAGCGAGCTGACCGCAGTGTCGCCGAAAGGGTACGGCCGCTGCCAGGCGAACAAGGTGCTCGGTCCCAACCAGAATCTGCGTTCGCTCAGCAGCTCGAGCTTCAGTCGGGGAGCCGTTGACCTTCTGAGCGTTACCTCCAGACCCATCACCTCACCACGGTGAGAGAGCCCCGAGGGGAACCGACGATCGCCGGCTGGCGGCAGCTCACGGCGCGGCGGCCGCCCGCGCGAACAGGGCCCGCGCCTGACACAGTCGGCGGGTGTGTAGGTGACGGTCTGATCGAAGCAGTTGGCGGCGAGGTCGGTCAGAGAGGCCGGCTCGGTGTCGTCGACGGTGAGGTTCCAGCGGAGTTCCGTCGTAGTCCACCGGTGGTGACGCCACGTCGGGCCAGGAAGGCGCGCTGACCGTCCGTCAGGGCCGCCCACGCCTTCGGGGTGGGTGCGCTGCTGGGTCGGCTGCTCACCGATGTCCATGCCGTGGACGGTGAACCCGGGCCGGACTTGCGTTTGGCCCTCCTCGTCGGGCGCCAACTCGGCGACGGGCCCGCCGCGGTCGGCGGTCAGCTCGTCCCCGGCGTCTGCGAGCAGTTCGCCACCGCCATCCTCGCCCGGGGCAGTGCCGGCATGCGGCTGACATCACCCCGATGTCCTCTGTCCTCGGCCATGCGGAAACCCGCAGATGGTTCGCCTGCCGAGCGGTAGGGGTTGCTGTCGATGGCCGGGCGTCACCCGTTCGGGTGCTTGCCCGCATCCGCGGCGGGGGGCGGCGGGGAAGCACACGGGAAGCAACACATGCGGGAGGTGGTGGCCGTGGTGGGCGCGGGCGTGGACGTCGTCGTGGTGGGTGCCGGAGTCGCGGGGCTGGCGTGTGCGCACGACCTGGCCGCCGCCGGGCTCGGCGTCGCGGTGCTGGAGGCCGGGGACGCGGTGGGCGGGCGGATGCGGACTGACCGCCTCGACGGTTTCACCGTCGACCGGGGCTTCCAGGTCGTCAACCCGGCCTATCCGCAGATGCGCCGCCGCCTGCCCGCCCGGTTCCTCGCACCGCGGCCCTTCCTGCCGGGCGTTCTGGTGCACACCGGTGAACGGCCCGTACTGCTGGCCGACCCGCGGCGCCGGCCTGACACGGTGGCCTCGCTGCTGTCCGGGCGGCTCGCCCGACCGCGCGACGTGGCCGCGCTGGCCGTGCTCGGCGCCCGCGACGGACTCGGTCCGGCCCGTGCGCTCAAACACGCGCCCGAGCGCACCACGCGCACGGCGCTGGCCGAGTCCGGGTTCTCCGAGGCGTTCGTCGAGGGTTTCTTCCGGCCGTTCGTGTCGGGCGTCTTCCTCGAAAACTCCCTGGAGACCTCCAGCCGGGTGTTCCATCTGGTGTGGCGCAGCATGCTGCGCGGCTCCCTGTGCCTGCCCGCCTTCGGCGTGCAGGCCGTCCCGCGGGCTCTGGCCGCCGCGCTGCCCGAGGACACCGTCCGGCTCGGCACGCCGGTCGACCGGCTCGTGGAAGGGGGCGTGCTCACGGCGGACGGCACGGAAGTCCCTGCGCGGGCGGTCGTGGTGGCGACGGGCGCCGACGCCGCCGCGAAGCTGCTGCCCGGCCTGGACGTCCCCGCGCACCGCACGGTCACCACGTACTACCACGTCGCGCCGCGCTCTCCCCTCGACCGGCCCGTCCTGCTGGTCGACACCCGCCGCCGCGTCCTGAACACCTGCGTCCTCAGCGACGTCGCACCCGAGTACGCGCCACGCGGCAGCTCGCTCGTCGCGACCTCGGTGCTGGGCGGCGACGACGGGCCCGCGCGGACGGACGTGACCGGGGCCTTGTCCGAGATGTACGGCACCGACGCCACCGCCTGGGACCTGCTGACCGTGCGAACCGTCGACGGCGCTCTGCCCGCCATGCCGCCGCCCTGGCCACTGACCCGGACCTGCCGCACCGCGCCCGGCCGGTACGTCTGCGGGGACCACCGCGGCACGGGATCGGTGCAGGGCGCGCTCGCCTCCGGCGCGCGGGCGGCCCGCGAGGTGCTGCGGGACCTCGACGGGCGCTGAGGCGCGGGCCGCGGCGCACCTTTTCCCGGCAGACGGCAGACGGCAGACGGCAGACGGCACACCTCTCCCGGCAGAGGGGACGAGCCTGTGTGATCACTCTGCCCTCACTGCGGCATGGGCTGCGCAGGCGGTTCGCGACGGGGGAGCCGACGCCGTGAGCGACGACGGCTGCCTGGTGCTGACCAAGCAGTTCGCCGACCCCACAGCTACGGGACGCTGACCGTCCGCGTCGCCGTCACCCTGCGAACGGGCGGGCCGGGAGCGCTGTCGATGCGCCTGGAGATCGCCGACCGAGGTCCCGGGTTCGACGCCGACGCCGTACCCCGGCGGCGGAATCCCTCGTACCCGCTGGGCCGAACGGGGCAGGGGCTGCACCTCGTGGACTCCGTCAGCCTCGCCTGGGGAGACCGGTGCACCACCCCTTGTCGGTCACGCCGTACTACGCCTGCGTACGCAACACGACCCCGGGACGGCCTGGCTGGAAGCCTTCTCCGTACCAGACGGGCGTCCATGGTGGCGTGGAGTCCTCACCGGCGACGCCGCCTCGTCGAGAATGCTGCGGCCGCCATATGCGAGCACTTTGACCTGCTTCTCAACGGCAGTTGGCGAGAGGAACCGCAGGTTTACCTCCTGGACGCCTACAGTAGACCGGCTCTCCTCCGGGTGTGCCGGTCAGCGGTGCTGTCCCGCGGTGCGCCGGTGCCGATTCCCGGGCTCGCATCGCGTACCCGCCGGGCGCGGCTGTGGCGCGACGTCGGACGGGGCGGCTGCCGGCGAGCCCGTCGCCGGGCCGTGGCGGTGGCGGAAGGCGTAGACGGCGGACGCCGAGACACGGCCGGCCACCGCGACGCCGGCCGCGGCCGCGCCGAGCAGCAGACCTGGCTCGACGCCTGGCGAGGCGCCCCCCAAAGCCTCCAGAAAGGCCGCGCCCGTACTCAGCACCAGGCAGACCACGGCGTACCGGATGCGACGCCGGAACTCGGCGTCGTGCGGGGCGGCTGCCGCACCGGCCAGGACGCCGGTGTAGCAGACCAGGCCCGAGGCGGCCACCAGGGTGAGCGGCGCGTCGGGAGTCTCCACCAGGAGGCGGGCCGCCACGATGACGGCGCCGGCCGCGGCGGAGGCGGTGACGGCATGCGCCAGCAGGAGTCGAGGCCCGGCCACGGACGGAGACTCGGTCCGTGTCACCGGTTCCTGCGGGACCATCGGCACAGGAGCGGGCGTACTTCCCGGCCGACGGCGCGGGAACGCCAGGAGCGCGCCACCGAGCAGGGCGACCCCGATCACCACGCCGCGGACGTACGGGGCGCTCCCGCCCGGAAGGGCCGTCGGGAACCAGGTGGCCGTGATGAGCACGCCGTACGCGCCCGCCCACCAGGAGGCGACCCGTGGTCCGCACACGGCGTCGCAGGCGAGGGCGAACAGGGCGAGCGCCAGGACCGACAGCGCCGCTGTCAGCGCGAGGCCGAGCCCGAGGGCGTCGGTGACCGGGCTCCACCACATGCTGCGCAACTGCACGGACCGGTCCCCGTACGTCTGGCTCGGATGGAGCGCGCACCCGGCGCACAGCCCCGCGTACAGTCCCAGGGCGAGCAGCGCCAGCCGCCCCATCACGGCGCGTCCACCGCGCGCACCGCCCCAGGCGGTGACCGTGTGCCGGATGCCGGCCCCGAGGACGGCGCCGGCGGGCAGGAGCAGGGGCAGCGCCAGCCAGGTGTAGACCGGGTGCAGCGTGTCGATCTCCAGGAAGCCCAGGCGCCGCCCGGTCAGCATGATGTCGTAGCTGTTACCCAGCAGCAGGTTCACGGCCAGCAGGGCGACACAGCCGGTCAACGCGGCTTCCCACACGCTGAGTTCGCCGGCGAGGGCGGGGTGGCGCAGGGCCGCCCGGCGGCGCTGGAGGGCGGGGTGGGTGCCGAACGGCAGACCGGTGCCGTTGCGTCCGGCGGCCAGATCGACGAAGAAGGCGTCCAGGCTCCACCGCCGTTCTTCCCCCTGACCCGTTCGGGTGTGGCCGCCCCGTACGGCGAACGCGTCGGCGTGCAGTTCCCTGGACTGGAGGAAGGCGTTGCGGGCCGCGTACAACAGACAGACCAGCAGGGCCAGGTGGAAGGAGAGCCGCAGCAGGTACGTGCCGTCCCCGGCGTCACCGGACAGGGCGAAGCAGAAGGCGGCGCCGAGCAGCACGATGAAGGCTCCCCATAGGGCGGTGACGCCCTGGGTGATGTCGAGGTCGCGGTGGCGGATGTGGCCGAGTTCATGGCGGACGACCACCTCGAAGGTGCCCGGATCCTCGTCGAAGCGCTTCACCATGCCACTGGCGAGCTCGATGTGCCGACGCCGCCAGTGCCCGAAGGCCACGGCGTTCGTGGTGTAGCCGTCCGAGTTCAGCCACACTCCGTGGACGGCAACGCCGGCGTCGTCCGCCAGCCGGAACACCGCGTCGGCGAGGTCCGGCCGGTAGCCGGATCCTGGGCGCAGTCTCAGCAGACGGTGGTAGAGGATCTGCCAGTACGGGCTGATCCAGTACAGGACGAAGCCCCCCACTCCCAGGATCCCCAGCGCGAAACCTACTCGCAACTCGCCCCGGGGCACCGGGGGCTTCGGACAGTGCTCCTCCAAGTACCGCTTCAGGGCCGGTCCGTCCTTCTCCGCCACCGGTTGCGGGGGCCAGACCGGCGCCCGGAGCAGGATTTCGCGCTCCACGGAGGACATCGGCAGGGTCAACTGGAACTGCCTGACCGCACCCGGCCAACACATGCTGTACGCCTTGGAGGCGTCGTCCTCCTGGCTGGTGGTGGCGGGAAAGGCGATCGTGACTGCGGCGGCCATCAGGGCGACACAGAAGAGGAGGGCCCGTACGAACATGTCAGCGCCCGGTCGCCGCCGAGCCGTCTCCGTCTCCGTTCGCGTCCCCGGCTCCGTCTCCGGCCGGCCTCCTGGTTCCGGTGGGATCGGGCTCGCCGGGGCCGATGGCCGAGGCGTCAGAGGTGCCCGCGGCCAGCATGCGGACGAGCTCTGCCAGTGCGGAGTCGGCGACTTGTTCCGCTCGTTGCTCGGACACATGACGCA
This sequence comes from Streptomyces sp. NPDC047880, assembly GCF_040706515.1. Lineage (NCBI taxonomy): Bacteria > Bacillati > Actinomycetota > Actinomycetes > Kitasatosporales > Streptomycetaceae > Streptomyces > Streptomyces sp. NPDC047880. Next base: position 31,124 of record NZ_JBEZOK010000044.1, read on the forward strand.
GAGCGCCCGACAGTGCCGCCGCACGCCAGAGGGCCAGCTCCGCCGCGGTCGGTGCGGGCGCCGCTGCCACCGGCGGCATGGCGGGTGCGGCGGACTCGGGCGGCTCCACCTCGGCCCGCCGTCGACGTCGCGCCACCCGGCCCACGAGGCGCGAGGCCACCCGGCTCACCCACTCGGCCGACATCACCCCGAACACCCCGGCCGCCGCCGACAGCGCCGCGGGCGTGACCACGTCGGTCGCCAGCCCCGCGACGTCGAGGGACAAGGGCCTACGGCGCCACAGTCGGGGGCGGAAGTGGCTCCGGGCACGCCGCTCGAAGAGCGGGAGCTCCTCGGGGGCGACCTCGGTCACCACCGGCTCGGCCAGTGCCCGCACGAGCAGGCGGCGTTCCGCGTCGAGCCGCCACGGGCTCGTGGACCGGGCGGTGCCGAATGATGTCGGACTCGTCATGAGTGTGCGTCAGCCCCCCGCTGCTTCGTCAACCCCCGCCGCGACTGCGCGAATTCGGACATCGTCACATGTGTCGCCACGTGTCGCAAGTATGGACCCGTGCTCCTCGCCCTGTCCGGCGATCGGCGCGAATCAGGCCTTGCGGGCCACCCCCGCGTACACCGGCACGATGCCTTCCGCCTGCAGGGCCACGTCCTGCGGGTCCGGCCGTCACCCGGACACCGGGATCAGGCCCGGCCCGAGCAGCTCAAGGTCTTCGAAGAAGCGCGCGAACCCGCCAGCGAGCGCGGGTGGAAGGGCGTGCCGCCGCGCCGGAAGTGCTCCGCCGCCATCCCGACGGCCTCCGGGCTCAGGTCCGGGGTGACCTGGGACAGGATCAGATGGCTGCCCGGCGCGAGCGCCACGACGTACGTCTTCAGCAGGCCATACTCGTCGTCGCCGTCGGGTCAGTCCACCAGGCAGTGGGTGACCGTCACCAGCGACAACGCCACCGGCCGGGTGAAATCCAGGGACTCGGAGGCCCGGGCGAGCAGAGTTTCGGCGTACCGGGCGTCGGCGTGCACATAGGCAGTGCCACCCTCCGCGGAGCCGCGCAGCGGCGCTTGCGCGTGCCCGAGGACGATCGGATCATTGTCGACGTAGACGACCCTGGACTCCGGAGCGACCCGCTGCGCCACCTGATGCAGATTGGGTTCCGTGAGTATGCGGGTGCCGATGTCCAGGAACTGGCGTGTCCCCGCCTCGGCGACGGTCCGGACCGCCCGCTGCATGAACCGCCGGTTGGCCCGCGCCCCGCGCAGCACACTGCCGTCCACGGCGAGGATCCGGCGGGCCGGCTCCTGGTCCACCGGATAGTTGTCCTTGCCGCTCAGCCACCGGTCGTACACCCGGGCCGGGTGTGGCCGGCTGGTGTCGATGCGCTGGGGCACGGCGTCGGTACCGGATGCGGTCATGGGGTGGCTTCTCCCGCTCAGAAGGCCTCGCGGCACCCGCGCAGCAGCTTCTTGGTGCGTCCGGCGGACGCGGCGTGCGTCGTCATGTGGTCCAGGACCTCCAGGCGCGCGGAGACCTCCGCGCGGGATTCCAGATACAGCGCGCCTGTCGGATACTCGGTGACCACGAGGTCCGGCGGTTCCGGTTCGGCGAAGCGGAACAGCGAGTAGGGCGCGTACGTCTCAGGGTGCGGCCCGTCCGCGAACTCGGCGACCTGCAGGGTCACCCGGTCGCGCTCGGCAGTACTCCAGCAGCTTGTCCAGCTGGTCACGCATCACCTCGGCCGGCATGCTCACCGGGCGGCGCAGCACCGTCTCGTCCATGATCACCCACAGGCGGGGCGGGTTCGGCCTGTCCAGCAGCCGCTGCCGGGCGATGCGCAGCGACACGTGCCGCTCGATCGCCTCCGGCGTGGTCTGGCCGATGGTGCCGGAGCCGAGGACGGCGCGCGTACTCCTCGGTCTGGAGCAGCCCGGGCTGGGGCACCGGGGCCCCTCACCCCGGGCCGCGCAGCAATAGAGAGCCGACGTACGTCGAAGTCCTGGGCAGACGGGCAACGTCGCATGCCTGCCGCTCAACCACAAAAGGTCTTGTCAGCGGTTCCGTACACCGTTTCGCACGACGGCGTCAACGGCATCCTGCTCGACACCGCATCGGCCTCCGGCCTGACCCGCGGCCTGCACCGGCTGCTGTCCCTGCCCGAAAGCAGGCGCCGACAGCTCGCGCGCGCCGGACAGGAGACCGTGGCCGACCACTACTCCGTGACCCTCATGGCCCAGGCCCTGGCCGGCATATACGGCGACGCCGCACGCGCCTGAGAGACGGCGGGAACAAGGGACGCGTACGCGCAGCGGCCGTGATGCGCCAGATGCATCCGATCGCACGTGCCGGACCGAAGTACCAGGTGCACGGAAGCTTTTTCCCCCCCCGAACCGACCGGCATGCGGAGGTGTGACCATGACCGAACGGCTGACCCCTCCGGGGGAGACACCGCCCGTCGAAGGATCGACCGCCAAGGCCCATCAGGAACCGCCCGACGGCGGTCTCTGGGAACATCCGCGTCTGTGGCTGTCCTTGATCGTGATCGGCTGTCTGCTCGTCGCCGCGTTCTTCGTCGCCCGCGTCACGGGCCTGTGAGGACCGCGTGGGGCAGCAGATCCGAGGCACCAGGCGACTGCCCGGCCCTCACACCCGAGGAGACCCACAGGTGACGCACCCCCTGCCCGTGGCCGCCACGCGGCCCCGCCGCGCCCGGCGCTGGCCGCTCCTGCTCCTGCTGCTCGCGGTCTGCTACGCCGTCGCGGCCCTGGGCGGACTCGCGTCGTCCGACGCCGCCAGCACCTACCGCTCACTGGACCTTCCTCCTTGGGCCCCGCCCTCCTGGCTGTTCGGCCCGGTCTGGACGGTGCTGTATGCCACGATCGCCGTGTCCGCCTGGATCGTGCTGCGCCGGAGCCCACTCGCCGAGGCCAGGGCGGGGGTCGTCGCCTGGAGCGCCCAACTCGCCCTCAACCTGGCTTGGACGCCGCTGTTCTTCGCGGCCGGGCAGTACGGCCTCGCCTTCCTCGACATCTGCCTGCTGCTGACCGCGCTCGGCGTCACGATGCTGCTCTTCCGCCGCAGCAGCCCGGCAGCCTCGCTCCTGCTCGTCCCTTACGCACTGTGGGTGCTGTACGCGGCGTCCCTCAACCTCGCCATCTGGCAGCTCAACGGCTGACGGCCCCGGAGCCGGGGGACGACGGGGCCGGGACTCGGCGTCCCTGCTTCAGTACGGGCCTGCCGCCTCGATCTTCGCAGGGCAGTCGAGGACGTAGACGCGGAGGCTTCCCTTGCTGCGTGCCGCGACGCTCGTGCTTCCGCCGGAGACTGGCCTGGTGCCACCGGCATGACGAACGCGGCGACCCCGCCGAAGTCGAAGAAGTTCTTCGCTGCCTCGGCCCCGAACTTCCGGGTGACGGCGCCGCTGGCTGGAGCGCTCCAACATGACCGTCGCCACGACGTCCGGCGTCAGTACCTCGAAGCCGCGGGGGATCTCCGTCAAGCCAGGCCTTGAGGACGCCGTCGCCCTCAAGGATCTGTTTCTCGATCCCGCCTGCACCGCGGGGAAGATCGCAGGTCTGCCGCGGACCTGGCCCACTGCCGCCTGACGTCCGCAGGCCAACCTTGAGCAGGGGTCCGGTGTCGGCCCGCGCAGAAGCCGCCCGCCAGATGGGCCGCACACCCGACAGCCGCCGCGGCCGCACCCCGGCCGAACATGCCCGCGCCCGCACACACCCCCACCCGCCCTACAACCATTGATCTCGCTTAGCTGTCTCCTTCTCGCCAAAGCCGCATGTCAGGAGGGCGACTCCGAACCATGCGGGTGATCGACCAGCAGCAGGAGACTCTGCGTGCACCAGCACCTTCGTACCCTCCTGGCCACCGCCGCGGCAGCGGCACTGGCCGGCGGGCTTCTCACTACTACGGCGGGCAGCGCTGCCGCGCTCGTTCCGGGAGCGCACGGCGACTTCAACGGCGACGGCTACCGCGACTTCGCCGTCGCCGCCGCCGGCGCCCGCGTGGGTGAACGCTCGGGCGCAGGCCAAGTCGTCATCGTCTATGGCGGTGTCGGCGCCCCGTCCTCTGCCAGGACCATCAACATCAGCCAGAACAGCCCCGGTGTCCCCGGCACCGCCGAGAGCGGGGACGGCTTCGGCGACGCCATAGTGGTCGAGGACTTCAACGGTGACGGCTACGGCGACCTCGCCGTCGGAGCCCCCGGCGAAGACGTCGGCACCGATACCGACGGCGGGACCGTCGCCATCCTGTGGGGTTCCGAGACCGGCCTCACCAGCGGTAGGACGATCAACGACCCGGCCCCCTCGTCGCACGACAAGTTCGGGCGCGTGCTCAGCGCGCTCGCCGATAGCGACGGGAAGCCGGACCTGGCCATAGGCTCGACCACTCCCACCATCGATGTCTACCGCGGAGGTTTCAGCGACTCGGGAGCGACGGGCGGCAGCTACCGCTTCGTCCCGCCGTCCTGGGTCACGACGGCTCCGGTGTCGATGACCGCCGGCAATATCGGTGGCGGCGACGTGATCGCCGATCTTGTCGCCATCGGCTCACCCGACCAGGACGGGGGCGTCGTCCGCGTGTACAGCGGTGCCGACGACGCACCCTCGGCCACTCCCGCGTACACCATCACGCAGGACACACCCGGCATCCCCGGCACCAGCGAGGCAGGAGACCGCTTCGGAGCCTCACTCGCGGTCAGCCGCGCAGGCTACGGTTACCAGAACCTCGCGGTCGGCGTCCCCGGTGAGAGCCTGGGCGGCGCCACCGGAACTGGTGCCGTCACCTTCCTCTACGGCGGACCCGAAGGGCTCATCGGCGCGAGGTCCATGGCCGGGACGGACCCGCAGTTCTTCTCACAGAACAGCCCGGGGGTCGCGGGAAGCGATGAGTCCGGCGATCGCTTCGGTGGTGCCGTCCACATCGCCGACACCGACAACGACCGCAACGAGGACCTCGTCGTCGGCGCCCCCGGCGAGAACTCAGGCGACGGCACCGTCGCCTACCTCCGCTCGGACGGGGGCATCGCCCCCAGCGGCACACCCGGCATCACCCCTGCAGGCACCGGCGTCTCCACCACCGGATCCCCCAACTTCGGGCGCATGCTGGCGGGCTGATCCTCCTTCACCCGCCGTCTGCCGGCTCGCGCCGCGCAGGGGCGGCACGAACCCGGTGCCCCGGCGACCGATACCGGCGGGTCCTCACCTGGACCGCCCCAGTCCATGAAGGCACCGGGGCGGTCCACACAACGGTCGCCGCTTTCCTCCACCACCACAGCAAGGAGCACGACTCATGGCGGAATCAACCGCCCACCAGCACCCCGGGCAGACAACGGCCCAGCAGACGGCACCCCCGGGAACCGAAGGGCTGGGCCAGCTGCGGGAGACGTTCTTCCCCAAGCGCGTGGGCACCATGCGGATCTCCGCCCTGTTGCTCATGGGAACCATCTCCCTGATCCTTCCTCCCCTGGGCGCCTACTTCCTCTGGCTCGCCGCCCAGACGCCCAACCTCTCGCGCAAACAGGCCGCCCGCCGACTGCACTTGTTCGAGCACGGCCTTGCCGAAGTGGGAAAGAACGGCGAAATCTCCGCCTTCCGCTGGGACTCCATGACGGTGCTCCAGGAGATCACCGAACGGTACGCCAACGGGGTCTATGTCGGAACCATCTACGTCTACACCCTCCACCGCCTGGACGGCACGACACTCAAGGTGACCGGTTTCTACGACCAGCCCGAACGCTGGGGTGCAGCGTTGCAGCAGGAGATCACCCGAGCGCAACTGCCGGGGCTCCTCGCCAGGCTGAGACAGGGCGAAACCCTGACCTGCGGGGAACTGTCGGTCAACCCGGGCGGGGTGGCCACGACAAAGGGCAGCCTGACCTGGCTGGAGATCGAGAAGGTCGAGATCTCGCAGGGAGTGCTCGTACTGCGCAAAGCCGGTAAGAAGCTGCCGTGGGCCAGGATGCCGGTCAAGAACATCCCCAACCTCTTCCTCTTCATCGCCCTCATCGACTGGCTTCGGCACGGCGACCCACGCACGAACACCTGACTACCCGAGCACGACCGCCCGCCCACAGCCCCCCTCGAACTGGGTGGCGGGACCGGTCAGGTGGGTGTGCAAGCGACGGTCTGGGCGGGGCAGGCGGCGAGGTCCTTCCATGCGGCGGTGTCCGCGACGTGCTCGTGGGAGTCCTCGAGGAATGCCATGTCGACCAAGCCGGAGCCGTCCTCCAGCGGGCAGAAGATGATCGGCTTGCCGGACAGCATGGGCGGCGTCTGCGGCCCGCCTCGACGTCCTGGAAGAGAAGTCAAGCCGCCAGGTGCGCGTCGCCGTCGAGCTGCTCATCGACACCGGCCGGCGCCCCTTCGAGGCGTGTGCGGCCGAGGAGGTCAAGGCGGCCTGGGGGCCGTGGTTCACCGGTTCGACGAGATCGGCCTGGCCTGTCTGGACTCTCGGTGGGCGGGAGGCCGTTCCCGCCCACTCCGCCCTGACGACGAGGAACTCGTCGTTCAGACGGCCACGACCCGCCCCGCCGAACTCGGCATGCCTTTCACCCGCTGGACACTGCGCAAACTCGTCGCTTACCTGGGGAAAGTCCACGGCTGTGTGATCCGGACCGGCCGCGAGGCGTTACGCGACCTGCTCACCCGCCGCGGCGTCACCTTCCAGCGCACCAGGACCTGGAAGAATCCCCCGACCCGGACCGCGAGGCGAAACTGGACCGGATCGAGGAGGCCCTGGACCGCTTCCCCGACCGGGTGTTCGCCTTCGACGAGTTCGGACCGCTCGGCATCCGTCCCACCGCCGACTCGGGCTGGTCCGCACGGAAACATCCCGACCGGGTGCCGACCACCTACCACTGCACGCACGGGGTGCGCTACTTTCACCCTCTGCGGTGAGCAACTGCGGCATGAGCCGACGCAGCGCAGCGGCATGCTGATGGACTCGCTTACTGGCTCTAACAAAAGCTGTTGATGATGTGACTGTCGGCTTGGCTGCTCGTTGGTCTGGTCGTGGGGAAACGTCAGTCGCGGCCATGGATCGTGTCGGATGAACTGTGGTCGCTCATCGAGCCGTTGTTGCCCGTGCCGGCGCCGAAGCTGGTCGAGGGCAGACCTCGAGTGCCGGACCGGCAGGCCTTGTGCGGAATCCTGTTCGTCCTGCACACCGGGATCCAGTGGGAGTACCTGCCCCAGGAGCTGGGCTTTGGCTCGGGGATGACCTGCTGGCGGCGCCTGGCGGCCTGGAACGAGGCCGGCGTCTGGGACCGGCTGCACGTGCTGCTGCTGGAGAAGCTGCGGTCGAAGAACCAGCTGGACTGGTCGAGGGCGGTGATCGACTCCTCGCACGTCCGCGCGGCCCGACGGGGCCCAAAAGCGGATCCAGCCCGGTCGACCGCGCACGTCCGGGCAGCAAGCACCACCTCATCGTCGACGGACAGGGCATCCCGCTCGCGGTGTCACTGACCGGCGGCAACCGCAACGACGCCACCCAACTCGAGCCACTGCTGGACAAGATCCTGGCCGTCGCGGGCCGAGCCGGCAGACCCCGCCGGCGGCCGGACGCGCTGCTGGCCGACCGCGGCTACGACCATGACAAGTACCGGCGCCTGCTCTGGCAGCGCGGGATCCGCCCCGTGATCGCGAAGCGAGGTGAGCCGCACGGCACCGGCCTGGGCATCTTTCGCTATGTCGTCGAGCGCACGATCGCCTGGCTCCACGGCTTCCGCCGCCTGCGCATCCGCTGGGAGCGACGTGACGACATCCACGAAGCGTTCCTCGGGCTCGCCGTCTGCCTGATCACCCACCGCCACGTCCAACGACTTTGTTAGGGACAGTAAGTGCAATGAGATGACGTGCGCATGAGGGAGTGGTGCCGTACCACGCAGCGGGGCGGCAATATGGTCTTGCCGGATGGGCGGGCCCTCCCAGG
>NZ_JBEZOK010000045.1:0-12262 GCF_040706515.1 Streptomyces sp. NPDC047880
ACAAACGCGACTACATCTTCAACGGCACCCTGACCGTCACCGCGATCGTCATCTGGCTCCGAGACACCGTCCAAGAGCCATCAGAAACGGCCTAGCGGACCTTCAACACACCGAAGTCTCGTCCGGGGTGTCGGAGGTCAGAAGTTCGTGCGGTCCTTCCACTCGGTGGCACGTCGGCCGGGATACCGACAATTGTGGACGACGGCTGGCTGGCGTGTTCGTCGATCCAGGCTTGGGGGACGAGAACGTCGCCCGTTGCGCCAGTTGTAGCGCACGCACTCCTGGTACCACTGTTCTGGCAGGGGCGTTACCACTCGCGATGGCTGGCAGTTGGGGGCCAGGCCGTTGGTGAAGCGGGACATCAGCTCGAACACGCCGCGGACGCGTTGCGGTCGGCGTCGGAGCGGATGAGATCGGGGATGCAACTGTCCTTGGCGACTTCGGAGGGTAGAACGCTTGGGTGGACCTGGTCGAGCAGTCGCATGCGGGGCACAGGCCGTCGCTGGTGAAGGAGACTGGGGCTGGCCCCACCCCGGATACGGGGGCTTGCGACCGCTGGGTCCGGGGGGCATCCGCAATGATGTGCCGTGCCATCCCTGGCAGGGTCGTCGGTGAGAGGCCGATGTGTCTGCGTCAGGCGGGCGACGGCCGTGACCAGGGGGTGTCACCATGCACGGCAAGCGCGTCGCCGCAGCGGTCCTGCTCACCACGCTTCTCGCCGGGACTCTGGCCGTTCCGGCGGCATCGGCCGCCTCGGCAGAGTCTGACGGGGGACGGCGGAAGACCGACCGGGTGCAGCGGCAACTGGACCTCCTCGTCGGCCGGGACGACGTTCCTGGTGCCCTCGCCTACGACGGGAGGACTACGTGGCCCGCGGGTGTCTCCGACCTGGATACCCGGAGCCCGATGCTCGGGGCGGACGGCCGGTTCCGGCTGGCAAGCGATACCAAGTCGTTCACCGCGGCGGCCGTGATGCACCTGGTGTCGGACGGCCGTCTCGGCCTCGACGACCGAGCCGGACAGTACGTGCCCCAGCTCGCTAAGAGTCGCGTCACCATACGGCAGTTGCTCAAGCAGACCACCGGGCTGCCGGAGTACACGGCGCTGGTGGACTGGACCGCAGAGCCTGGCACGTCCGAGGACTACCTCGCGCTCGCGCTCGCGGCACCGCCCGCATTCGAGCCCGGCACCGACTGGGGCTACTCCAACACCAACTACTTGGTGCTCGGCATAGTGATCGACAAGGTCACGGGCATCGGATTCCGCGCGTACGTCGAGGAGACCGTCCTGCACCCGCTGGGGCTGGACAGCACCTACTGGCCGGAACGAGGAGAGACCGCGCTGCGCGGACCGCATGCCCGCAACTACGGTGTCAGTCCGGTGAGTCCGCAGGCGGGGCCGGTGGACGTGACCGAACTTCCCGGCTACGAGTTCGGCGCGGCGGGCGGCCTCGTCTCCACACCAAAGGATCTCAACGCGTTCTGGGACGCGCTGTTCGGCGGGCGGCTGCTGCCCGGCTGGGCGGTGCGACTGATGACCACGGACACCACCGATGTCGGCGGGCGGGACACCTATCCGACGGGCAGCCGCTACGGCTACGGCGTCGCCTCCTTCCCACTGAGTTGCGGCGGTGAATACTGGGGGCACGGCGGCGACCTGCCAGGCGACTCGGTTGCCGGAGGCCGGGCCTCGGGCGGGCGGGGCACCGTCACCGTCTACACCACGACCTGGGCGGGCGAGGGGCGGAGCCTGCGCCGTCTCCAGGGCGCGGCAGACGCTGCGCTGTGCATGCCGGACGGGCGATCACGTAGTTGACACAGGGTTTCGGGCAGGGACACGGGGTGCTGATGTGACCGGTCAACGCGCGCCGGCGCGGCCTGCCCGTCGACACGGCGTCCCTCCCGCCCAAGCAGCGCCGCCGCAGCGCCCGCACGGTGGAGGACTACTACCCGAAGCTCTGCCCCGGCCGGCCCTCGGGTGCCTCAAGACCTGGAGCCTGACGACCAAGGGGAGCCCGACTGGCTGTGGGACATACTGCGGCTGGCGCACCTGGTGCTGTTGTGTGTCCCGCTGGCCGGGCTGGTGCTTGCGATGGTGAGCGCGGTGATGCCCGAGGAGGCGGGAGCGTGGTCCGGCTGGGTACGGTGGGGGATTTCTGGGTTCAGCCTGCTGATGACCGGACTCATGGGCGGGATCATCGGTGGTTTGGCCTTCGGTCTGGTGGCCTCCAGCGAGGGGTGTTGGACGCCGCGGGGGGCCGTGCGACGCCTGCTGGTGTACGCGGTGCCGTTCCTGCTCGCCGTACCGTGGCTGTCCGGTCTGCACGCCCCCTGGACAGGTGCACTCTCCTGTGCGGCCGCGCTCTGGCTTCTCATCGGACCAATCAACCAGGTCGCCAGGCACATACCCGGCGTGGCCGCCGATTGAAGAGCCTCCACCCTGAGGACGGACCGGCGCCGGTGTCACCACCCGCTGGAACAACGTCCACAGATCCTCCGGCACCCATCCGCTCGGGAAGCCGACAGTGCCCGCCTCCCTCTCAATTACCCTCTGGAGGTATGGGATTGCCGGAACAAGGGGCTGTCGCGGCGAGCAGTGCCGAGGACTACGACGAAGCCGCGGAGTCGGTGGCCGGGATCACCGGCCTGGTGCTGACGGCGACGGGGTGGGCACGTGTGAGGCGTGCGCTGGACCGGATGGAGAGTGCGGTTGGGTCGGGGAACGCGAACGTTCTGAACGCGGCGACGGGACAGCTGGAGCTTGCGACGCCCGTCAGGATCCGGACACCGCTCGGTGAGGAGGGCGAGCCGGCACCGCACGACGTGCTGGAACGAGCCAACCGGCTGGTACACGCGTTGCGCAGCGAAGCCGGGGATGGCGATCGCGTGGAGGGTGAGCCGACCGGTGACGACCTTCACTGACCAGTCCCTGGTCGTCCATTTGTTCACCGCCACGACCGGACGGCGTGCTGCTGTGTCGTACCGGCGGCTGCGCGGGGCGTGGGAGGCGTTCGGGACGGATCTCGGTATGACGCTTCCCGTAGCGGCGACCGGACTGCCCGACGTGCTCCCCGAAGAGCTGGCGGGTCTGCCTGCGACTGCAGGACTGGGGGCGCGGCGCAGCCGCGACGGTTTGTCGCAGGCGATCCTGCGACGACACCATGACCTGTTGTGCCTGTCGGTGGCGCTCTCGCCCGCCGCGGCCGCCGAGGCGTCGTGGGCGGAATGGGACCGGCGATGGGCGCAAGTCGTCGGCACGACGGGAGAGTGGGCCGTCGGCGAGGCCCGGCTCCTTGTCGCCTACTGTGCCGCGGATGACGGGTCGCCGGTGAACACCCAGCTGATGGAGGAGTCGATCCTGTCGGGGCTGTCTTCTGTCCATCCGCTGCCGCGTCTGGGGCCCGGTGTCGACGTGATACGCCCGCCGGTCACCGTGTGGGAGACGGGTGACACCTCCGAGACCCGGCAGTTGCGCAGGTTCGTCGCTGTTGCCGTCGACCGGGGGAGCGAGCCGCAGGAAGTCGAGCGCTGGCTCTGGAGCCAGGGGGGCAGCGCACCGCCGGCGTTCGTCCGGTATCTCGCCAACGCGGCCAAGCTCCGCTATGAGATCAGGGTGCGCCCGACGCACGACGGGGATCCGGGCTCCGACGTGGGAGCGATGGTGGACGCCGCGCTGGCGGTTCTGGATCGGTCCCCGACGGTCGACGAGTCACAGCCGGACGCACGCGGCGACGAATTGGCTCTGTGGCGCAACCGCCTGCTGGCGCTGACCGCCGGCTCCGCCGGGCTCACCCAGCGGATCACCCGCTTGAGGGAGATGCGCGCCACCGTACAGATCGCCGAGGCCAATATCCGTGCCCTGAGGGACGATGCCGGGGTGTCCGCCGATGGGCCCGGCGTGTTCGCGGAGGACATCGCTCTGGCCGGCCGATTCGTCCAGCACCTGGCCGACGAACTGGTCTACCTGGAAGCGGACCGGGAACGCGCACGAGATGCGCTGGCGGCTGTGGCGGCCGAGGCGGAGCATGCCGTGCAGCGGCGCCGGGAGATCGTCCAGGACCGGGCCGACGCCCTCCAGCGGCGGCAGAACGAGACGAATCTGATGCAGACGGCTCTTCTCGGCGCCGTGCTGATGGTCCTGGCCGCCGCGCAGACCTTCGAGTACCGAATTCCCCTGCTGCCCCGTCCCGCGGTTCCCGCCCTCATCGCACTGCTCGGCGCGGCCGCCCTCCTGTTGGGCAGCATGGTGCTGTGGCTCGTTGTTCCGTCGCAGACTGCTGGACAGGGCCGCGGACGGAGGCGAGCCGGCGCTGTGTTCGCCGGCTTGGTCGGCGCCGCCGCTGGCTGGCTGGCCGTCACCGTACTCATGTACGCAGTCACCGGCAGGGCCTCGCCGGTCGTGCTGACGCTTGCTGTGACAGTGCCTGCATTCGGTTGTGGATGCCTCATCATGCACCGCCGCCTGTACACAGGTGAGCGAATTTGACCGGTGGCGACCTAAGTCGGCTGAGAGAACCTGGTTCGCCCACCAAGGTACTAACGTTCTTCTGCTGAGTGTGCGGAGGGAGAAGCATGCGGGAGGACCCCGCTGCGGCCGTTGCCGCGCGTGTCCGCCGATTCGAGACGGAGAGCGACCTGTCGGCGGTACTGGAACCGGAGGCGCTGGCCGATGCCCGCCGACTCGCAGAAGCCTTGCGGGACGATGAGGTCGGTGACCCGAGAACCATGCTCGGTTCCCTGTACTGGTACAGGTCGTGGGCACTGCAGCGCGAGGGCCGCCCGAACGACGAGGAAATCGAGGCAGCGGTACAGGTCCTTGTGCCGTGCTTCGTGGCGGGCGGCACACCGCTGCCCGAGCTCCTGCTGCCTCTGATCGCCCATGCCGCCGTCCCCGTCGCGCTGGCCATGCTCCAGAAGATGCGGGAAGAAGCGGGCCCCGATTTGTGCGCCGCTGTTCCGGGCCTGTGGGGCCGCATTGTGGAGGCCACGCCCCCCATGGTCGGCGCATCCCGTGCCTTCAGCCTGGCCAAACTCAGTGAAGCCCTGCTGCTGCGATTCAAAACGGAGGGACGCAAGCCCGATCTCGAGGCAGCGATCACCGTCGCCCGGGAAGCCGTGCAGCGGGTCTCCTCCGAGCATCCCAACCGGGCGGGATACCTGCACGCCCTGGGCGAGGCAATGCAGGCACGGCACGAGGACACGGACGGCCGGAACCCACTCGGCGAGGCAGTCACCGTCTTCCGTCAAGCCGTACGGACTGCGCATCCCGACGACCCGGGCCGGCCGATGTACCGGGCCCACCTAGCGGACTGCCTGCTGGAACAGTTCCGCAGAAGCGCGACGACCGAGAACCTCAACGAGGCCATTGAGGCGCATGCGCTGGCAGTGCACCCCGCACACCTCGACAACGGCGATCCAGCGCGGGCCAGGCTGCTGGGCAACCTCGGCATGCTCCTGCGGGAACGCTTCGAACGTACCGGGGAGCCCGGATATCTCCACGAGGCCGTCGCGGTGAGCCGTAGCGCGCTGGAGGCCGCCCCCGAGGACGCCCTCTTCCAGGCAGCTGTCCTGACGAATCTGGGAGCATCCCTGCGGAACCAGTTCGGCATCACCGGCCGGCAGGAACTCCTCGACGAGGCCGTTCCCCTGCTGCGCGAGGCGGTGAGCCTGATCCCCCGTGAGGACTCCGGTCGAGCGGCATGTCTCTCCAACCTGGGGGCAGCGCTCGGTGACCGGTTCGTACGCACCGGCGCCCAGGCCGACCTCCACGAAGCGATCGAGCACCTTCGCGAGGCCGTCCGGAGTGTTACGCCGCCGAGCGGGGCCGGGCCGCAGGCGAGTGTGTTCTGGTCCAATTTGAGCGGGGCTCTGAGGAGGCGCTTCGAGCGCTTCGGTGATCCGGCGGACCTGGACGAAGCGATCGAGACCGGCCGGCGGGCCGTCGGCCTCACCCCCGACGGTCATACCAACCGGGCCATGCACCTTTCCGCCCTGGCCGCCGCTCTCGGCCACCGGGCCGAGACACCCACCAGCCGGCCGTCCGATCTGGAGGAGCTGGACGACATCTGCCGTCAGGCCCTTCGCGCGGCGCCTCCCGGCCACCCCCTCCACGTGCTCTGCCTTTCCAACCTCAGCGACACCCTCCGCCTCCAGCACGAGCGCACCGGAGGGGAGTCCGGCAGCCTGGACGAGGCAGTGGAAACGGCCCGAGCGGCAGTGCAGGCCGGAACCGAAACCGATCCCTACCGGGTCGTTCACCAGTACAACCTGGGGCGCGCTCTCCGGATACGTGCCCAGGAAAGCGCGGACCCCGCGGACTTGGACGCGGCGACAGAGGCTTTCGCCGCCGGGTCGAACACCGTCGGCGCCCCGGCCTGGAGGATCAACGCAGCGGGTGCGGCCGCGAAACTGGCCCAGGACCGGGGCGACACCCGTTACGCCGCCGGGCTCCTGGAGAACGCCGTGCGTCTGCTTCCGGACGCCGTCCCGCGGCGACTCACTCGTGTCGACCAGCAGCACGCCCTGAGAAGCCTCTCGGGGCTGGCTGGCGATGCCGCTGCGCTCGCCCTGGCCGCCCATGGTCAAGCCGGCGCCGCCCGCGCACTGGGGCTGCTGGAGCAAGGCAGAACAGTGCTGCTCAGTCAGACTCTCGACACCCGCAGCGACCTGACGGACCTGCGGCAGCGACATCCCGCTCTGGCGGCCCGCTATGCGGAGTTGCGCGACCAGCTGCACGCCTCCGGGGTACCCACGCACTTCGGCAGCACGGCGCCGGCCACGAACGCACCGACACACGTGCTCCTCGACCGGCACGGGCTCTCTGCTCAGTTCGCCGAAACCGTCGCCGAGATTCGCGGGCTCGACGGCTTCCACACCTTCCATCTCCCGCCCGAGACAGAACAACTCGTGCAGGAGGCGTACCACGGTCCCATCGCGGTACTCAACGTAAGCCCGCACCGCAGCGACGCCATTCTCGTGCGGACACAAGGAATCACCAGCGTCGAACTGCCTTCGCTCACTGTGGAAAAAGTCAGCGAAAAGCTCTTCCAGTTCCATACATCGCTTGCTGACGTCCACGATCCCGGCCTTGGGCAAGACGAACTGAACCGTGCGCAGGATGCGCTGCACGATGTCCTGGAATGGCTGTGGGAAGCGGCTGCCGCACCTGTCCTCGAACGGCTGGAGATCCTCGGACCACCGTCGGAGGGAGCGGCGTTGCCGCGCATTTGGTGGGTCCTCGCAGGCCCGCTCGGTCTACTGCCCATCCACGCTGCCGGCCGTCACCGGCAAAGGACCGGCCACACCGCCATGGATCGCGTCATCTCCTCCTACACTCCAACGATCCGCGCCCTGAGCCACGCGCGACGAGCGACCCCGCCAACGGCTCCCCCTGGAAAAGCTCTGATCGTGGCCATGGCGAACACATCCGGAGCTCACCCGCTGCCCTACGTACGCAGCGAAGTCGAGAACCTCAAAAGGCGACTGCCTCAGCACGTCGTCCTCACCGACGATCCAGGTGCCGGCGCGGAGCACACACACGACGCAGTAGCCACGGCGGCCAATGTCTTCGCTCACCTGGCCGACTGCTCCCTCGCACATTTCGCCTGCCACGCCGTCAGCGATGCCGCGGACCCTTCCCGCAGTGGCCTACTGCTCCATGGGCACCGGACGACACCGATGTCCGTCGCCGATCTCGCCTCGGCCAGCTTGGTCCACGCTCGGCTGGCCTATCTGTCGGCGTGCCGAACCGCGCTCACGGCAGACCTCCGCCTCGTGGATGAGGCGATTCACCTCACTTCTGCGTTCCAACTCGCCGGCTTCCGCCACGTGATCGGCACTCTCTGGGAAGTGAACGACAGGCTGGCCGCCCGGGTCTCTGACCGCTTCTACGCGAGTCTGCTCGACCTCACGGACAGAATCGAAGACGACAAGGTCGCCACCGCGTTGCATCACACGATGCGCGCGCAACGCGACAGGTACGTCGATACGCCGTCCTTGTGGGCAGCCCATGTCCATGTCGGGCCGTGACCCACTCTGCGAACTCCAGGACATGTGCGGTTGCCCAGCGAACCGGCGAGCCCAGGTCAGGGCACAACCGGATGCGCTTCGATCTTGCGGCAGTCCGGGGTGATGACTGCCGCGCAGGTCACCTTCCGGCTCCAGCGCCTGCTCGAGGAGTTCGCCTTCAGCGGCGATGGGGAGGCCGACTTCGAGCGCCTGGACGGCGAGGTCGATCGCATCCGTGAGGAGAAGAGCAGCATCGATCCCGTCCCCTTCCAGGAGGAGAAGACCGTCTGGTCGGTAGAAGACCGTCTGGTCGGTAGTGGGCGATGAGATCGCCATGGGGCCAGCGCTTCAAGGACTGAAGCCCGGGGGGCCGGTGAAGGGCTGATCGAGCTCGGGCGGGCGGGTGGTGGCCGTCTGGACGATGGTCCTCTCCTCGCACCCCCTCCGCTCCTGGAACATCACCTTCTGAGGGGCGCACGCCCGAGCACTCAGCGCCGGAGCACGTCGGCGAGCCAGTCGAAAACGACGTCGCAGTGCTGCTGAGGGGCCATCGGGGAGCAGTGCAACTGTGCCCCGGTGGCCTTCGTCAGTTTCACGTAGTCGCGCCGCGTGCGCAGCAGGTCGTACATCTTCCGCGGCTGGCCCGGGTAGAACTGCTCGAAGTCGTAGTCCAGTACGAGCGTCGGGGCCTTGATCCTGCCGACGATCCCGGTGATGTCGAGGCCCATGGCCACCTGCGCCGGTGTCCAGATGTCGGTGAGGACCTTGCCCCGGCGCGCCTGGCGCAGCGCCTTCCGGTCGAAGATCTCGAAGCGCTTCTTGACCGTGAAGGCCTCCTGCGGGGTCAGCTCCGGGACGACGTCCTCGTTCCAGACCCGGTTGGTCTCCTCCTTGTCGGGTGTGACGATGTCACGCAGCGCCTCGTCGAATCCGAGCCAGGGGCTGAGACATCCGGGCATCGCCACACAGGCGGCGAGCCGGTGCTCGAAGGCGGCGGCGCGCGGGGCGAGGTTGCCGCCCATGCTGAGGCCGGTGAGGGCGATCCGCCGGCTGTCCACGTCCTCGCGCCGCAGCAGCCAGTCGACGACCGGGGCGACCACCGTCTCCCAGCGGGTGGTGAAAGGGATCTCCTCGACGAACAGCAACTGCCCCTGTCCGGGGCCGTCGTAGACGAGGGCGTTCCAGCCGCGGTCGAGGGCTGCGGACACGCCGTAGGTCCACATGTCCACGTTCTGCCCGTCACTGCCGTTGGTGAGGATGACGGTGGGACGCCGCTCGGCGGGGCCGTCCGGGCGGAAGAACCACAGCGGCAGCCGGGTCCTGCCCCACGGGACCCGGGCGGTGACGGCGGCGGGCGTGCAGAGCCGGGCGAAGGTGTCCCAGGCCCTGCGTCCCGCCTCGTAGACCGCCTCCTCGTCACCGGGCTGGTCGGTGCCCAGGACGTAGAACAGCGCCTGGGCGTAGTACTGGGCCGCGCGCAGCGAGCGGAAACGGCGGGTCTGCGACGGCGTCCCGCGGCCGTCCCGGCCCACGGCCGGGGGAGCGGAGAGCCGGTCGCCCCAGGACCGGAAGGTGTCGGTGTAGGTCTGCTCGGAGAGCCCTGCCACGTTGATGGCGTTGACCGCGGTCAGCACCTCGCCGACCTCGGAGGCGCGCATGCCTGCGGCGCCCAGCGCGAGCAACCCGGCGAAGTTGAAGCCGGGATCGGCGAAGAGCTGCATCGCTCCCGGCGTCGGATCGGGCGCGGCCGAAGGCGCAGTGGACGCGGCGGCCGCGGTACGAGCGGTGCTCCCGACGGCGAGCGCGCCCGCCCCCGCGGCGAGCCCGGTCAGAGCCGTGCGGCGGGTGAGGGAAGCAGGCTGGTGCGGTGTGCTTGCGGTCATGCGGGGACGCTACGACGCTCCACCCCGCGCGCACATGTGACGCGCCCTCCCATGCTCCGAACGGGCCCGTGCGCGGGCCCGGTCAGTACCGCCCAGGGTGTGCAGGACGCAGTCACCGCACATCCAGGCCCAGCGCCCGCTCGACGCCCCGGCAGGGCTGTCCCGCCTCCAGAGTGTCGCGTTGACGACGCACATCGCCGACCTCGAGCACGCCATTGCAGAACTCACCGTTACCGGAAGCCCCGACGCATGAATGACCCTGCGTCATTGCGGCTGCGGCACGCCCTGGAACACGCTGGCATTCCCGTGCGACCGGGCACCGGCCGGGCTGTTGTGTCCGCCTTGCAGTGGATCGTGACCGGCTGCTCCCAAGACACCAGCGGCGCTCTGTCTGTCCTCCACGCTGTGCACGGAAGCCGGTATCTCGCGCGCCACCTACTACCGCTCACCCCTGGCGAAGATCATCACCGGGCTGCTCCGGACACCAGACGCGCCCCGCCCGCAGACGGACACCCTGACGGCGGACATCGCCCGCCTCAAGACCCGTGACGCCTCGAATGCCGCCGCCGGAATGACTGCCGCGCCTCTATTCCTGCGGGGGCTTCTATGCCCTTGATCAGGGAAAACAGGGCTGTCTTGAGGTCGGGCGCCGGGCGGTATGACGGTGTGGCTGATCTGCTGTGGGATGACGTGAGCGTTTCTTCGATCCGCACCTGATGGGATTGCTATTGGACGTGAGTGTCCCTGATGCCTCGGGGCACAACAGGCAGGACGTACTGGATCTCGTCGTGGAGAGAGGCTGGAAGTGCCAGTACTCCGCAGGAGAAAGGGTGCTTCACTTGCCCCGGGCGGAGACTGCGCTGTCTCGACCAGCGGATACTGAGTGTCCGAGCCTGCGTGTCCGGCTGAGAGCTGATGTGCTGGCGATCTTCCGCTTCTACTCGGACGAGGAGATCGATTCCGACGTTGATCTGAGCGAGTTGCAGGGCAGGAGCGACTTGATCTGTTCTGGCGGCTTTTGCGGGAAAACGGGCGGCGGTTGGGTAAGCCGGTGCTGATGCATCCGGAGGGTGCGCATGGTCATCCGGTGCTCGGGTTCGATGCCGAAGCTGATCGAGTCGTCCTCCTTGCGGAGCCACTGGTCAGGTGACTGCGGGGGAGGGCCGGAGTTCATGGAGAGCGCGGAGCAGCACCCGTTCAGCATCCGAGGCGATGGGCAAGGCGGAGCAGATCTGCCAGGTGCAGCACCCGTCCCTCGAATCCTGGGAGGGGAACGTGCAGTGTCTGGGTCCAGCGTGCGGGGATTGCATCCAGCCCGTAGTACGCCCCCGCGAGGCCTCCGGTCACCGCGGCGACGGTGTCCGTGTCGCCGCCGAGGTCGATCGCCGCGCGTATCGCGTCTTCGAAGCTGGCGGTGGTGCGCAAGGCCCAGACGGCGGAGCCAAGACAGGGCCAGACGGCACCGTTGAACTCGGTCGCCTGATCGGGGTGCCAGTCGGGCGCGAGGACGGTGGCGTAGCGGCCGCGGTGGTCGGGGTGGACGAGGGCCAGGATGTCCGGGAGCGCTGCGAGGGGGTCGGTGTCCTCGCACGTGAGGCGGATGAGTTCGTGGAAGATCGCGGTGCCCTCCCAGGCCGCGCGGTCGCCGTGGGTGAGGGCGGCGATGCGGTGGGCCGCGTCTATGGTCGCTTCCTGACCGGCGGGTGCGAAGTGAACCGCGGAGGTGGAGGCCCGCATCAAAGAGCCGTTACCCGCTGCTCGTTGGTTGACCTGGAAATGAATCGCGGCGGCGAGGTCCCAGGGCATGCCGTTGGTCAGGACGTCTTCGGTCTGCAAGCCGATGTCCTTCGGTTCTGATGCCGCCCACTGCTGGAAGCGGGCGAAGATGTCCGGCAGATCCAGTCCGCTCCGCTCCAGCAGGGACTCCGCGACCAGGACGGCCATCTGCGTGTCGTCAGTGGCCTCGCCGGGGTCCCAGCCACCGCCTCCGCACATCTCACCACCAGCTCCAGGCACGGGAAACCGCGCGGAGAACGCTCCCTGGGGGCCAAACTCGAAGGGCGCGCCCAAGGCGTCGCCCACCGCTGAGCCGACGACCGCGCCAGACGCTCGCTGAATCCGCTTCATTCGTGAAGGTTATCCGCGTCGCGTCGCGCCGACGGCCGCATGGCCCGCTTGCCTTCCTCGGCTCCCCGGACCATCGCCGTCGAGTGCGTCTCGTCTACGGAGGTGCACCGCCTGAGACACGTGGGTCTGAGACACCTTCACAGGTCACATAACGCCGTCCGGGACGGTCGTGGCCGGCCGCTGCATGGCGCCGGCCCGCTCACCGGCCGGTACGTCTCCGCCACCGCGTCCACGGTCGTCCACTTC
>NZ_JBEZOK010000045.1:12272-33247 GCF_040706515.1 Streptomyces sp. NPDC047880
TGCTCAGCGCCCCCATCCGCCAGCCCGTCCTGCGACCCGGCTGGGCCGCGGAGGCGAAGGACGGATTCCGGGAACGCGGGGCCCATCTCGCTGCCGCGCCGGGAGCGCAGCACCACCTTGCAGCATCGGCGGAGACCAGCGCCCGGAATCCGTCCTTCGCCTCCGCGGCCCAGCCGGGTCGCAGGACGGGCTGGCGGATGGGGGCGCTGAGCATGGGCTCGTGCAGGAAGCCACGGCATGATCGCGGGTCAGGCAGCGCTCTTCGCGGGCATGTCAACCGATGTCAGCGGGGTGATCGAGTGTCGGCCGGGGGCCCGGCTGTGGGGACCGGAGGACGAGGACTCGGTATGGGAAGCCGGCATCGACCTCTTCCTGCTCAACAGGGGCAACGCCTACGACGGCTTGGCCTGTGTCTTCGGCATTCGCAACTCCTTTGGCTTCCGGCGCCTGGCCGAAGGGCGCGGCTTTCCACATGACGTCTCGGACGGGCTGCGCAGGGACTTCTTGGCCTACGGCGGCCCGGACGACGTGCACGGGACCACCTGGCTGACCTGGGCTGAGCTCGAGGCCACCGACTGGCAGGAGACAGACGCCTCCGGCACACGAAGCCGCGCCGCAGCCGCGGGAACCCACACCGATTGGGGTCGGGTCTGGCGCGTGATGTCTGTTCTCAGCGAGGTCCACGGCCCGGACAACGTACGCCTCGTCGTCTGGTTCGGCTGACACCCGACGGAGCCCTCCAGTTGGCGAACGGCGCCAGCTGGAGCGCTCAGTCACACCCGAAATGGCTTGTCCCTAGGTCGGATGTCGACCAGGATCACCTCATGACGACCAGAAAGGGCCATGCCCTCTAGGCGCCCCGCTCCGCTCTCCACCGCTCGCGCGCCGCCGATCGCCGCACCGCAGTGACCGATGGCCGTGACCGACCGCCCACTCAGGAGAGCCCACCGTGCAGAAGACCGTTCTCGTTCCCTACGCCCACCTGCCCCGAGCGCACCACGACCGCCACGTCCTGACCAGTACCGTCGACGTTTTCGGCGCCGCCCACTGGCTGCTTGCCGAACGCGCTCCGCAGCCCAGCGGCGATGTCCTGCCCTTTGACGCGCTGGTCGTTTCCGTCGATCCGGGCGGCAACGTCGAACTCACCGAGTTGAGCGCCGTGCGGGCCCGCTGGCCGCACCTGGACCGCCTGCCCGACGGCGGGTTTGTCGTCGCCGCGTCTCGCGCCCGCCGACACGAGGACGCGAACCAGGTCCAGGTCTTCGACGCGCTCGGCCGTGAGACCCTGTCCTTCTCCGTCGGAGACGCCATCGAGCACCTACTCGTGGACGAGGCCAGCCGTATCTGGGTAGGGCATTTCGACGAGAACCCGGTGGGAATCCGCTGCTGGAGCGCCACGGGCCGACTCGCTTGGACGTCAGACGACGCCCGCATCCCCGGTCTCTTCGACTGCTACGCCCTGAACGTGTCGGGCACCACCGCCTGGGCGTGCCCATACACGGACTTCCCGCTCGTCGAGATACGCCCCGACCGCACCGATCGGCCCGTCAGGGTGTGGGCGAACCGCGTACGGGGCGCCAAAGTGGTGGCCGTGCACGGTGAGCGGGTCGCCTTCTACGGCGGCTACGGCGAGGCGCGGGACCGACTTGTCCACGGAGAGATCATCGAAACATCCGTCGAGTCAACGGACGTCGGGCTGCTCACCCTGCCCGATGGCTCTGCCCCCGGCCGTCGGCGGGTTGTCGGCCGAGGAAACAGGATCTACGTCCAGGCCGAGCCGTTCACAACCTGGGGTGTGTTCGACCTCAGCAGCTGATACTCAGGCATGGAAGGCCTATTTCTACTCGATCGTCGACCATCCGTTCAGGCCGGGGAATGCGCTGGCACCCCGCTTGACCGCGCAGGGAGCAACGTGCCGCCGTCCTTCTTGACAGCGTCTCAGTTAACGACCGCTGTGCCGCGAACTTCTGGCAGGGAGCCGCGAAGAGCGGCATTGATGGCCATTGGAAGAGCGGCCAGGTGCCGTTTGGCGGCGTTCTGGGCATGACTGACGTCGGGGCGGCGGTAGCGCGTTTGGGGACGGCGCGGCTGCTACGGCGGAGGACCCGGGGGGCGGTCGATGACGGTCGAGGAGCTCGTGGCGGCAGTGGTCGCCTTGGCGATCGTGTCTGCGAAGAGGCTGGGTGCCGGTCTGGCGAATCGCGCGATTGAGGGTGTGGAGCAGTCGGTAGCCGACCGGCTGGGGCGGCTGTACCGGTGGATCGCCGGACGGCTGCCCGGTGAGGAGGGAGCGGCTCTGGTCGATGAGGCGGGCCGTTCTCCGGCTGCACAGGCTCTGCTGCGACGGCGGCTGGTACTGGCTCTGGGTGAGGATCCCGCAGGCGTTGAGGAGCTGCCGGTGCTGCTGTCGCCGCACGCGCCGGTCCTCGCCCATGGCGATTTCCTTCTCCCGGAATCGTCCGGCATCCCGCGTCAGCTGCCGTTGGCGGTGGCAGATTTCACCGGTCGCGGCCAGGAGTTGGCGCGGCTGGTGGAGGCTGCTGAGCGTGCGGGCGGGGGCAGGGTGTGCCTGGTGCACGGTCCGGGCGGGATCGGCAAGACGGCTGTCGTGGTGCAGGCTGCTCATCGACTGATGCCGTCTTTCCCCGATGGCCAGCTCTTCGTCGATCTGAACGGGGCGGAGGAACGTCCTGCTGCCGTGGGCGAGGTCCTGGGTGACTGCCTGGTGGCTCTGGGAATACCGCGCGGACGAATCCCCGATGACGAGGCCGGACGGACACGGCAGTTCCGTACGGTGTTGGCCGACCGGCGTGTCCTGATCGTCCTGGACAACGCGGCCAGTGAACAGCAGGTGGGTGCGCTGATGCCGGGTGGGTCTTCGTGCGCTGTCCTGATCACCAGCCGCCGGGTACTTGCCACGCTGGCCGTGGATGAGCGCGTCGCATTGCCGGGGCTGGACGAGGACACCGCCTGGGATCTATTGAGACGGATCGGCGGCGGGGACCGGGTGGACGAGGACCCCGAAGCAGGTCGCGACGTGGTCCGGCTGTGCGGCGGGCTGCCGCTGGCCCTGCGCATCGCGGGAGCGCGGCTGGCCACGTTTCCCGCCCGTACTGTGGGCTCCTTCGCCCGCGATCTCGCTGACGACCACCGGCGGCTGGATGTGCTGAGCCTGGGCGAGCGCAGTGTGCGCGCGGTCTTCCGCGCCGGTTATCAGGCGCTCCCGTCGTTGCAGCAGCGTGCGTTCAGGCTGTTGTCGGCCCTGGACACTCCCGACCTGCCGGCCTGGGCGCTGTCGCCTTTGCTGGACGTGGACGCCGATGCGGCCGACGCGTGCCTGGAGGGTCTGCTGCTGGCGCATCTCGTGCAGGCTCGCCGAGGCGAGGCAGACAACCAGCGCATCGTGCTGCACGATCTCGCGCGCGGGTTCTCCAAGGAGCGAGCGGCCGAGCAGCCGGCGGACGAGGCCGACAGCGCCGTGCGGCGTCTGTTGGGGGCCCTCCTCAGCGCGGCCGACGCAGCCGACGCGCGGTTACGGCCGGCCGGTGCCCGGCACAGCGGCCGTGATGGGGCGGTCCGCCGTCCGCCGCCGGACGACGCTGTGGCGGGTGATGTGTGGGAGGCCGTCGAGTGGTTCGAAGCCGAGCGTGTGGTGCTGGTGGCAGCTGTCGCCCATGCTCACGCTCGCGGGTGGTGGGAGCTGTGCTGGGAGATCACCGACGCGATGAGTATCGCTCTTGAGCATCAGTGGCGCTGGGACATCAGCAGCCAGGTCCATGAGCTTGCTCTGGACGCTGCCAACCGTCTGGGGGATGGCGGGGCCCGTGCCGCGCTGCTGCGCAACCTCGGCGAAGCCTTGCGTGACGGCGGCAGTGACGTGGGCAGGGCCGCAGAGTGCTTCAGCGAAGCGGTCGCTCTCTTCCACAGCTCGGGTGACGCACACGGCGAGAGCGACGCCCTGGGCAACCTGGGAATCCTGCAACGCCAGCAGGGCGTGCTGCGGGAAGCGGCGCGAACGCTCACCGAGGCCGAGAGGCTCTTCAGGGCCCTGCCGCTTGAGCGCGGGCTGGCCTGGACCCTGCGGGAAAAGGCGGTGATCAGCCGGCACCACGCTCATTACACCGAAGCCCTCGCCCAACTCGACGAAGCGCAGGCCCTGTTCGCTGCCAACGAGGAAACCCGCGGTGTCGGCTGGATCCTGCGCACCCGCGCCGACACCGAGAAGGAGAGCACGGTGGGCGGCTGCCCGCTCCCCCGCCGCTGGTACGCAGGCCCCTGGCCCGGGTGCCACGTCACAAGCCGGCCCGCACTGGATCCGCGGTGGGCCGCGGCCCGCACCCACTACGAGCACGGTGCCCAGACCCTGCACGCTGTCCGGGACCACCGCGGGCACACCTGGGCCACCCTGGGGCTGGCCGACATGGCGCTCTACGAGGGCGACAACACCGCCGCCGAACTGATCAGTCGCGCGCTTCAGGAGACCGACGCCTGCGGCGACCATCGAGGCCGCAGCAGAGCACTGACCGTGCAAGCCCTGCTGCACGCCGAGGCAAACCGCCTCAGCGACGCCATCACGCTGGCAGAACAAGCCCTCGCCGGCCCCCGCGACCACGTCGGCGCCGCGCAGGCCAGCTTCCGCCTTGCCCGTCTCTACGGCGCCGCCGGCCGGCATCACGACGTCCTCCACACCCTCCAGCAGTCCCGAACCCATTACCACGCCGCCGGCATGCCCTTCCCCGATCTTGCCGACACCGAGCTCTGCAGGACACTCAACCGCCCCGTGCCCCGCGCCAGTCGCTTCCGCCGCCATCAGTAATTCCTGCGGCTTGACAGACCGCATCAGGAATCAGTGGGCTCCTTCAGCGTGGCCACTGGTGAGGTGACCGACGGAGGCATCCGCAACGGACAAGGTTCCTATGCCGTTGAGAGAGATGTTCGACGTCTCAACTCATTGGCACAGGAACTTGTTGGTTCCCTATCCTGCCGCACTCGACCTGCCTCATGCCCTGGTCGAGTGGGTCACCATGCTCATCGTCACCCGAGAGGGTGACCGCCGCTGCAAGCTCCCACCGCACCAGCGTGCCCTCGTCGGCCTGGTGTAGCTGCGGCGGCACGACACCCTCGCCCAACTCGCCGCCGGCTTCGGCGTTTCCGTTGGCACCGCCCACGCCTACACGGCAGGCGTCATCGACCTGCTCGCCGACCGGGCACCCGGGCTCCTACGGACCCTGCGCGAAGCCGACCCCGACTACGTCCTGCTGGACGGCACCCTCGCAGAGTGCGACCGGGTCGGCGACAGCCGAGCCGACTTCTCACAAAAACACCGACGCCACGGGGTGAACGTCCAGGTGGTAACCGATCCAGCAGGACGACTGCTGTGGATCTCGCCCGCCCTGCCCGGCCGGGCGCACGACCTGACCGCCAGGGCATCCCAGTCCTCGCCGACCGCGCCTACATAGGAGCCAGCCCATGGGTGACAACACCCCTCAGACGCCCTCCAGGCCGCGACCTCACACCCACCCAGCAAACCGTCAAACGCGCGCTGTCCGCAGCCCGAGCACCGGTCGAGCGCGGCTCAAGTCCTGGAGGATCTTCCGCAAAGCCCGATGCAGCCCGAATCGAATGTCGTCAATCGCCGCCGCCATCCTCACCCTGGAGCGACAACGCTGAAAACGCTCAGTGGGTCATGCCGTCCTGGGTGACGCAATGTTCGAGGATGCGAACTTTCGGGAAGCTGCACCTTTCGCAGAGGCATCGTTCGCGGGAAAGGCATGGCTCGGCAAGGCGAAATTTGCTGGCGCGGCCGAGTTCAGATTTGTGCAATTCGGCGGACCTGCCCGATTCCGCGGAGCTCATTTCGCCGGGAAAGCCCACTTCGATCAGGTGAGCTTCGAGCATGGGGTGCGCTTCAGGAACGCACAGTTCGACGCAGAAGCGTCCTTCACGGATGCTCGCTTCGTCGGAGATGCGTGGTTCGACAAGGCGGACGCCGCCCACCTGGTACTCACCGACACGGATCTCAGCAACTGCCAGTTCAGGGGCGCCTTCCACCTCGACCAGTTAAGGCATCCACCGACGCTTCGGTATCTGCCCGGCGCGCTGGTCACAGAGACGCACCGTGGCCGAGGAACATCACTGGCGCGCCCCAGGACGAAGAGCAGGCACCCAATCCTGACGGTGCCGCAGAACGTATGCGGCGCACCGGGCGCAGCCACGGCGATCCCGCACGCACACCGGATCCTGACGACGTGACTGCGGTGTACCGCCAGCTGCGCAAAGCGTTCGAGGACAGCAAGAACGAACCCGGAGCCGCGGACTTCTACTACGGGGAGATGGAGATGCGGCGGCACGATCGTGACAACACGTCCCGCTCAGAACGTGTCCTGCTGCACGGCTACTGGCTCCTGTCCGGCTATGGCCTGCGGGCCTCCCGTGCTGCGGGATGGCTGATCGCTGCGATGATCATCACCATTGTGCTGCTCATGGGATTCGGCCTTCCCCAGAATTCCCCCAGGCAAGCGAGCGGGACCGTCCCGGCCGGTGGCGGCCGCGTCACCTGCACCATCGACAAGGACGACCCGAACCCCACCCACGACCGGTTCACCGCCAAGCGGTTCGAGAAGGCACTCAACGTCACCCTCAACTCCGTGATCTTCCGCTCCAGCGGCCAAGACCTCACCACCACCAGCACCTACATCGAGATGGGTTCCCGCCTCCTGGAGCCGGCCCTTCTCGCACTCGCCGTCCTCGCCGTACGCGGACGCATCAAACGCTGACCAACACGCGCCCCTTCCGCATCTGGGCGCTTCGGTTATCTGAGGTCGCCGGACGGCTCAGCTATGTGAGGCAAGCAGTCCAGGGCGGTACGTGCATAACGGATATCTGCGGGTCTTTCGGTCGCGTTGGGCACGTGAGCCGCCGCCCCACGATGCGGTGGGTCGGGGGCCTCACAGGTAAATGTGGGCAAGGAGGGCTGGCCGATCCGAGGGCGCCGGTGCGGGAACTCGTCAAGAGCCCCACGAGGCACTGCCATGCACATGTGGTTGAGCCTGCACGGCAACGATGACCCGCCGTCGTTGTGCGAGCTGAGGCTTGATTCCGCACATCGCCTGCCATGGGTGGAGTCATTTGTAGGCGCCAACGGCCGCGAAGTAGATGCCCAGGCTGGTGGCTGCGGAGCCCGCGCCAGTCAGGATCGCCTGAGAGATGCCAGCACCGGAGGGCGGGCCAGCAGGCCAGCACTGAACGCGATGCTGAGGGCAGCGGACAGGGCGAGCAGCAGGGACACGGTCTGCAGCGGGCTCATCGCGGGATCTCCCCGTAGGTAGTGACGACCCGGGGTGGGCCGTGCGGGATGAGTCCGATGCTGACTGTCCACCACGTCGTCCCACAGGAGTCCGATAGATAATGGGGCATGCCGGGCTCAAAAGGCCTGATGAGCGCTAGGGTTCACGCCACGTCATGTAGTGCGTCACCAGGAGTGTCCAGGGGCAGGGTGGACACCCCAGGCGGGGGCTGGCAGGGGAAGGAAGGCGTCGTAATGCCGGGAGCGGCGTGGGAGCCGGAGTACACGGCGCTGATCGCCGAGCTGGTCACCTTGCGCGACGAGCGTCTGGAGCGTCAGCCGTCCGACCACACCCTGGCCCGGGCTGCCGGGGCCAGTCCCACGACGATCGGGAAGTGGCTGTACGGCGGACGGTTTCCGCAGGACACCGACCCGCTGCTGAAAGTGGTGCGGGCCGGCCGTGCGGATCAAGGCGGAAGAGGCCGGGCTGCTGCAGGAGCCGGACGTGGCCCTGCTGCTGAACGACCAACAGTGGCGGAGCGCCTACCAGGCCGAGGTCCACCGCCGGGCAGACGGCACGCGCACCAGTGTGTTGGCCGCACAGGACCGGGAGATCCTGGAACGGATGCGGCCGGGGCAGCTGCTGGCGGAGGTGACCGACCCGTTCCACCTGGAAGTACACCGTGCGATTGGCTCTGAGGTTGCCGGTCTGCCCGACCTTCCGGCGTATGTAGAACGCGAGCATGACCGGCTACTGGCCGAGGTCGTGGCACAAGCCGCCGTCGGCACCAGCCGGATCGCGGTGCTGGTGGGCGGATCCTCCACTGGCAAGACGCGAACCTGCTGGGAAGCTCTGCGCCTGCTTAGCGAACACACGAACCGTGGCGGCTGTGGCATCCCGACCCCACCCACGCCGAGAGATCACTCTGGCCCTCCGCGCCGGCACCAAGCCGCCGACCGGCGAGCGCGAGCAGCTCCGCAATCAGTGGATCGTCGAGTCGGTGCTCGGTCGGGTCGTCGTGCCACTCGCCGATCAACGCAACCGGCTCGCGGCCGCTGTCGATGACGTGCGCGCCCTTCATCCAGCGATCCCGGGCGGGAAGTGCCCCACCTGCGAGGTCCTGTCCCCGTGCCCGACGCTGCAGGCAGTGGGAGGCGGCGATGACGGAGTACGAGACGTACGGCGGTAGCCCCAGTGCTTGCTGGCGTGCGTGCGGGAGTGGCTTCGCTGATCACAGAGTGCTGGTCGCCGAGGCGGCCCCAGCATTTTCACCGACTGCAAGATCTGTCAGAGCGGTCGCCTCAGGGGCGGCAGGGCATCCTCTGGCAGACCGTCCTTCAGGAGCGGGAAGCTTCTCTCGGGGTCCTGAAGGACGCCGCCGCCGTCCGCCGGCAGCGGGTGCGGGGCGACGGCTGAGCGGCCTCCGGACGAACAGCGCGCCGATCGGGCCGCGGACGGCGCGCCCGCGGCCCGATCGCCATGTCACCGTCAGGCCGACGGCCGGCAGGGCGAGCTGAGGTAGCAGGTGCCGCAGGAGGTGTAGCCACCGACCACATGGCAGGTCTGCCGGTAGTAGAAGCTGTTGCGCTGGCTGCAGTAGCAGATCTTCTGGAAGGTGGTGTCCGCCTGGGCCACGGCCTTGGGCACGAGCCTGCCCAGAATCTTGTCGCCCATCGTCCCCATGAATCCCATCACTGCCGTTTCCTTTCGAGTACGCACTGCCGGAAAGAAGCGGATTCGACCGTAGCAACGGCAGATACGGCGCTTCGTACAGTTCGGATACAGCGAGCGGAAGAGACCGGTCCGCAAACCGTGTCCAGCGAACCGCTCGATACGCTCATAGACACCCAACTTCCACGCGAATCGCAAAGGGGGCGAACAGGGCGCGACGCACCCCCGGGTTTCCCGCGGGGGCAAGAAGAAATACGTTGACAGGCAATACGGCGGGCGGGCACGATCACACCGACCGGCGGAACCCACGGGGGGTGTCTGTGCCTGTTCTGTTGATTGCCGTGGGGTTCCTTGTCGGCCTCGTCGGCGCCGTCCTTGCCGCGCTCCGCATACGCGGCCGATACACCGTGGTCACCGTGGAAGGCGCCAGCATGGCGCCGACGCTTTCGCCCGGCGACCGGGTGGTGGTGGAACGCCGCACCGTCGACCAGGTGCGGACCGGGGACATCGTCGTACTGCAGCCCCCGCGAAGGACGGGCGACTACGAACCGCTGAGCGACCGCGCATGGAACATCAAGCGGGCCGCCGCGCTTCCCGGGGACCGTATTCCGGAAGGAATACCGGGAGGCGGAGACCTCACCGAGGTCCCGGACGGTCGGCTGGTGGTGCTCGGCGACAATCCGGACAGTATTGATTCCCGTCATCGGGGATTTTTCGAGGCCGACCGGATCATGGGCGTGGCGGTCCGCCGACTGGGTGGCAGTGCTTTGTAAAAATCACATACCGGGGGACAGCCACAAGCATGACCGTCGAGTTCCGGGCACTCGGCCCGCTGGAAATCGTGGACGGTGGCCAGACCGTCCGTATAGCCGCTGACAAACAGCGCACCATTCTCGCGATGCTGGTCGCCCACCGGGGCGGCGTCGTCTCCGTGCCCGCCCTCGTGGAAGAACTCTGGGGCGGCACCCCGCCCCGGTCGGCGGTGCCCAACCTGCGCACGTATGTGATGCAGTTGCGCCGGCTCCTGCCGCCCGCCGCGGACGGCACGCACCCCCGGCTGATCACGTCCCGCTCCGGCTACGCGCTCCGGACGGACGACGGCGAGACCGACATCGCCCGCTTCGAGGCCCTCGTCGAGCGGGCACGGCAGGCGGCGGCCGGGCACGACCTGGCGGGGGCCACCCGCGCACTGGGCGGCGCCCTGGCACTCTGGCACGGGGCGCCACTGGAGAACGTCGTCAAAGGACCCGCCCTGGAGGGCATCGCGGCGGACCTCACCGAGCGGTACCTGAGCGCGATCGAGGCACAGGCGGACATGGAACTCGCGCGCGGTACCGGGGCGGCCGTGGTCGACACCCTGCGCCAGGCCGTGCGCCGGCATCCCCTGCGCGAACGGCTGCGCAGCCGCCTGATGCTCGCCCTGCACCACAGCGGCGACACGGCCGGCGCGCTCGCCGCCTTCACCGACGCCCGCGAAACGCTGCGCAACGAACTCGGCCTGGACCCGGGGCCGGAGCTGTGCCGCACCCAACAGGCCGTGCTGCGCCGGGAACCGGATCCGACGTCAGTCCCGGAGGTCACCGCCCTGACGACGGCGCGGCCCGCGCACCCGGCCACCGGTACGGTGCCGCGCCAGCTCCCCCGGGCTCCCGGGCCGTTCGCCGGACGGGCGCACGAGACGTCCCTGGTGCGGGACGCCCTGCGCACCCGGGACGGGACGACCGCCGGGGCGCCGGTCGTGGTGCTGCACGGGCCGGCCGGACGCGGGAAGTCTGCGCTGGCCCTGCACGTCGCCCACCGGGCCGCCGCGGACTACCCCGACGGCCAGCTCTACGTCGATCTCGACAGCCCGCGGGCCGGCGCCGGCCCCCTGACCCCGGTCACCGTGCTGCGCCACTTCCTCCGCTCGCTCGGCATGCCCAGGGCGGACGTGCCGACCGCCCTCTCCGAGGTCTCGGCCTACTACCAGTCCATGGTCGCGGGCCGGCGCGTCCTCGTGGTCGTCGACAACGCCTTCCACCGCGGCCAGGTCCTTCCGCTGCTGCCCGCAGGCCCGGGGTGCGCGGTGCTGGTCACGAGCCGGAGCGTCCTGCCCGCGCTGGACGCGGTGCATGTGCCGGTGGACCCCCTGGACGAAATGGACTCCGTCCGCCTGCTGTCCCTGCTGGCCGGGGACGCGCGCGTCACTGCGGAGCCCCGGGCGGCGCGGGAGATCGCACGGCTCTGCCACGGAAACCCCCTCGCGCTCAGCATCGCGGGGGCCCGCTGCGCCGGCCGCCCGCAGGGGAGCCTCGCCGGACTCGCCGCCCGGCTGCGCGACCCGGCGCGCACCCTCGACGAATTACGGGTCGCCGACCTGACGATGCGCTCGTCGTACGCCAGGAGCTACCGGGAGCTGTCGGCCCACGACCCCGAACACCGCGCCGCCGCACGGGCGTTCCGCCGGCTGTGCACCCTCGGGGCGTCCTTCAGCGCGACGCGCGCCGCCGAGGCCATCGGCGCCGCCCTGCCGGCCACCGAGCGGGCCCTGGACTGCCTGGTGTCCGTCGGGCTGCTCACTCCGGTGGCGCGCGAGGGGTTCCGGATGCCTGATCTCGCGGGCCTGTACGCGCGAGAGCTCGCCGCCCGCGACCAGGTCCGCTACAGGGAGCCGGTGCTCAGCCGATCGGCGATATGACCGCGTGCGACGGCTCCGCCGCCGGTGCCCCGGGCCGGTCCGCCACGTCCGGACGAGCCGGTGCGTCCGGGGCCTGCGGTGCGTCCGGGGCGTCCACGGCCTCGGATGCGTCCGGGGCGTCCGGGGCGCGATAGCCCTCGGCCTGGATGGCGAACAGACGCGCGTACTCGCCCTCCCCGGCCATGAGCTGCTCGTGCGTTCCCCTTTCCACGATCCGGCCGCCCTCCAGCACGACGATCGCGTCAGCCTCGCGGACCGCGCCGAGCCGGTGGGAGACGAGCAGGCTGGTGCGCCCTGCCCGGTGTTCGCGCAGCCGGGCGTGGATCTCCGCCTCCGCCTGGGCGTCCAGGCCGGCACTGGGCTCGTCCAGGATCAGCAGCTCCCGGTCGTCGCGCAGCAGGGTGCGGGCGAGCGCCAGCCGCTGCCACTGGCCGCCGGAGAGCACGACCCCGGACTGCGGGTCGTCCTCGGCCTGGTCGGCGAATATGCGGCTGAGCATGGTGTCGTAACCACGGGGCAGCCGCTCCACGGTGCCGTCGGCATCGGCGAGCCGGGCGGCCTCGCGCAGTCGCGGGCGGTCGTCGAGCGCCTGGAGTTCCCCGACGCCGATGTTCTCCGCCGCCGTCAGGTCGTAACACATGTAGTCCTGGAACAACACGCCCATACGACGGCGCAGTTCGGCCGGCGACACGTCGCGGATGTCCACTCCGTCCCAGTAGATCGCTCCTTGGGTCGGATCGTAGAAACGGCAGAGCAGTTTGATCAGGGTGCTTTTCCCCGCGCCGTTCAGCCCGACGAGGGCGACCGCGGTTCCGTGCGGGACGGTCAGGTCGACGCCCCGGAGAATCCACGGATGGTCCTCGGCGTACCGGAACCAGACGCCGCGCAGTTCGATGCCCCGGCGCAGGGCCGGCAGTCGCCCCGAAGGGTCCGCCGACGGCAGGTCGTCGGGGAGCGACCTCACCTTGTCGTGGTACCCGAAGACGAGCAGCGCCTCGTGCGCCATCGCGACGTTGTCCACCAGACCGGTCAGGGCGGCCTGGGTACCGGCCACGGCGGCGACGAACGCCGTCACGTCGCCCACGCTCAGGGCCCCGGTCGTGGCGGCCCGCACCGCCCACACGAGTCCCAGTCCCGCGACCACCGTGGACAGCAGCGCGAGGAGGGACTGCGTCCGCGCCTCCTGGCGGTCGAGCCGCTGTTCGCCCTCCTGCCGGATCGCGAGCTCCGTGAGCATGCGCCCCTTGAGGAAGTCGCCGAGGCCGAACAGCCGGGTCTCCATCGCGCTGCGGACGTCGGTGAGAAGCAGCGAGTAGAAGACCTGGCGGCGGACCGCGGGGGAGACTCCCGCGAGCATGCCGACCCTGCGCCGGGACAGGGAGAGCCGCGCGAGGAGCGCGGGGACGGCGGCCACCGTGACGAGTGCGGCCATCGACGGGCTCAGCAGCGCCAGCGTCCCGAGCAGGCTCACGAGCGTGATGACGTTGCGCGCGGTGTCGAACAGGCCCGTGGTGACGGGGCCGAGCCCGCCCCCGGACGCCTGCATGGCCATGTTGAGGTCGTTACGGAACCCGGGGTTCTCGAACCGGGACAGCCCCTGCAGCCGGTTGACGGCGCCGTACAGGCGGTCCTGCATCAAGCGGTCCAGCCGGCGGCCCAGTTCGTTCTGCAGGTAACCGCTCAGGTGCGGCAGCACACCGGCCGCGAGGCCCACGGCGGCCAGGCCCGCCGCCAACTCCAGCACGTGTTCCGGTCGTCCGCCGGTCAGGTCGTCCACGACGAGTTTCGTCAGCCATGCCGTGGCGGTGGGCAGCAGGCCGAGGACGACGGTGACGAGCGAGTACGCCAGCGCGTGCCACGGTCCCGCCCGCCAGCACATCGACCAGGCGACCCCGAGGTGCCGCACGGTCCGCCTCGGCCCCGCCGTGACCGCCCGCCCGGTGGGCCCGGCCTGCGGTCCGTTCTCCACGCTCACGCCGCCGGGGCCGGCTCGGGCAGCTCGGCCAGCTCGGTGGACGCCTGCACCACGGAGCCCTCCCCGTCGACCAGGACGAAGGTGGGGAAGGCCTGGATGCCCATGTCGTCGGCCACGGCGTGGGCGTCCTCACCCCGGATCACCGCCGCGTCCGGACCCACCGCGGCGACCAGCTCGTCGGCGCGCGCCCCGTCGCCCGACACCACCGCCAGCGCCCCGTACCGGCGGGCCCGGACGGCGAACTTCGGCGCGTGGTCGTGGCAGGTGTCGCACTGCGCGTCGAAGAAGGCCACGAGGGTGGCGCCGGATGCCCGGGCGGCTTCCGGAAGCCGGTGGCCCACCAGCATGCCCGGGTCGTACGAGGAGAAGCCGGGCCGACCCGCCAGCCGTTCGAGTTCCGCGGTGTGCTCGCGCAGCCGGCGCAGCACCGCGAAGGTGAGGAGCAGGTCGAACAGGCACAGCACACCGACCAGGACGACGGCGGCAATCAGAAAAGGCATGAAGGGGACCTCACTTGTGGACGGCGCGTGGACGGGCGGCGACCGGGGCCGGCCGGCCGGTGCGGAAGAGGGCGGCCAGGTCGTCGAGCCGGGCGACCAGCAGGGCCGCGACGACCGCCGCGACCGCCGCGACCGCGCCGCCGCCGGCGTGAGCCGGCCATCCGGCGGCGGGCAGCGCGGTCATCACCGCGAAGCCGGCCGCGCCCGTTCCGGCCAGGATCAGGTTGCGGACCACGTGCAGCGGTCCCAGCGGAGTGGCCGATGCTCCGAAGCAACGGCACGGGGCGCGGCGTCCGCCGCGCAGTGCCACCACGATGCCCGCGGTGAAGGCGAGCAGCAGGAGCACCGCGGCCGCCAGCCCCAGGGGCGCCGTTCGCGGGGGCACGAGCAGCAGAAGTACCGCGACTTCTCCGGCGATCACCGCGGCGGCCGCTGCCCTCGACACCTTCCGGGGAAAGAGCCGCAGGTCAGTGATCGACCGGGCGAGCGAGGCGAAGGCGGTCCTGCTGCGCACCTTTCCGGCGAGCGCCAGCAGAAAGACACCGAACAAGAGAATCCGGCATGCGAAAGCGACGTAGGTCATGCGCGAAGTCCTCGTATGTGGGGCACGGGAGCGGACGGCCCGGACGCGTGCCAGCGCCGCCCGCCCCGCACTCGTGTTCTGTCAGCAGCCGATGTAGCGGACGTTCTCGCACTTTCCGCACGAGGTCCGTCCGCCCACCACGTGACACAGCCGGTAGATCTTGCGCCAGTCGGCGGTGCAGTAGCAGTACTCCCACCAGCTGGTGTCCGCGGACGCGGACGCCTTCGGCACGAAACGCTCGAGCACCCGGTCGGCGACCTTGCTCAATGACGGCATCATGAGTTCCCCTCCTCCTTTCGGCAGACGGTACGCACGCGCCATAGACCGGCCCGTACAGCGGACATACAGCGGCCGCCGGGCCCGCGCCGGTACGGGAGTCCGGGGCGGGGCCCGGGGCCGGCTCCTCAGCTTCCGGCCGGGGGCGCCACCGGGAGCGTCACGCTGCTGAGCCCGGTCCTTACGGTCATCCGCGTGCCGGGCGGGTTTCGTAGCGTGTAGTCGTGGTCGGTGGAGTTCAGCACCACGCCGAGCCGGTGCCCCTTCTCGACGACGTAGTCCTGGGGCTGCATGGCCCAGCGCAGCCGGTACTCGCGGCTTTCGACGACCGGCGACGGCCGGGCGGCCGAGTCGCGGTTGCGGACGTCGAGCCGGCCCCGCGTCACGATCTTGAAATCGATGGTCTCGGTGCGGTGCTTCGTCCGGTACGCGCAGCCGGTGTCGCCGGGGACGCCCTCGCCGTAGCAGACGAGCCGCGAGGTGGCCGATGCCGCCGCCCTTCGCCGCGAGGATGCGGGCCACGGCCTTGAGCGCCTTCGATGTGCGCCGCGGGTTCGGGTGTCCGGGCATGCGTGCGTCACGAAGTTCGGTAAATCCCCTGGGATCGCGGGCGGCTTCGATGGCTTCGCGCAGGTGAGGGGACAGGCTGCTGGCGAGCCACGGCATGCTGGGACGGATGACATCAGCGCAGACCAGGGCCAGCAGCCCGGACCCGAGCCCTGCCTTCTGCGGCCTCCTGCCGTGAACGATCCCCCAGGCAAGCGGGGCCTCGGTCCAGCCGACCGAGGTGGCGGAGCCCGGGCTGGCGTTCCAGCGTTGCTGCCAGGTCTTCCCCTCGAAGGTCTCCAGCCATCGCAGCAGCAGGCGCGCACCGACCATCCGCATCTGGTGGGTGGAGTCCTTGCCGTTCTTGAACGGCGGTCGCTCCAACCTGTGGAGGACCTCCTCGCGGGAGATCCGGGTAGTGGGCCAGTCGGTTCCCGGGCTACGTGGCGGAAACCTCTGCAGCTGGGCATCGATCTCGCTGCCGGCCAGGCTCTTCGCGGTCAGGGCCGGCGGGGTGACGATCGGGACGGTAGTACTTGTCACCCGGGGCTCCCGCCGAAGAGGACGTCGAGGGAGTCCCGGTTGTAGGCCGGCGCGGGCGGGGCCGGAGGCGGGTTGTTGCGCTTGTGCTCCTGGCGGGCGTGGTGTGCGAGCCCTGCTGAGATCACGTCGTCCCTGGTGGGCCGGTTGCAGATGTCCAGGGTGGACAGATGCTTATGGCCGAGGATGTGCTGAACGCAGACCGGCGGCATGTTCGGATCGTCGAGCATCAAGAACGTCGCAGTGTGCCGCAGGTCGTGAAGAGTCCAGTTGGCGCCCAAGAGCTCATTGGCGCGGTTGAACATCATGCGCGCCGCGTCGTACCCCAACGGCCGCCAGGGGCGGCGCAGAGTCCACCACAGCGGCTGCGCGCGGCGGCGGGGGACGCCCTTGTTCCAGGATTCTTCCTGGTAGAGCCGCAGCCAGACGAACGCGTCGAGTGTGGCGGGCAGTTCCTGGTAGGCGCGCGTGCCCTTGCGGATCACGCCGATGGTCTGCTGGCCGACAACCGCATCGCCCTGCTTGGCCGTGAGCAGTTCCTCGGCGCGGGCGCCGGTGGCGACCCAGAAGGCCAGGAGGGCACGGTCACGGTGCGAGCGGAGACCCGCGAAGACCTCGGTGTACTTCTCGTCGGGGATGCGGCGCGGGATCCGCTTGGGGACCTTGGGCCGGTAGAGGCCGGTGCGCTGCTTGTTGTGTTCCTTCTCTGGGTTGTGGTGGGCGTTGGCTCGCGCCGAGCGCCGGCTGCGGACCAGGGGGAAGGGATTGACCAGCAGCGATCCGGTGTTGCGCTCCAGGTGAAAGTCGTAGAAGGTCCGCAGCACCGTCTCGCAATGCGCCCGGGTAGTGGGCGCGTACTTCTTGCCGACGGTGGGCTTGCCCGTCACTGGGTTCGGAGATCCCGGCGCCGCATTGTCACGCCGGGCCGGAGGTATCTCAGCAGGTCCTTGCCGCGGTGACGCCAGTGGACACGTACCGGCTTGTCCGCCAGCTTCCTCCACAGCATGAAGTCCAGGGCATCCTCTCGAACCGCGCGGTCCCACTCGATGCCGAAAGCCCACAGGTAGCGCCAAAGGGCGCCCGGAGATCGCTTCCCGCGGAGGGGGGCGGGCCGAGGACACGGCCGAGGTGGTGTGGATGATGATGTTGTGACGAACATCAGCACCGACCACGTGAAGGTCCACTTCCGGATGGACGTGGATGAGGACGGTTGGCCGCCGGCCAGCGTCGAGAGCCTGTGGGCCGTGGACCTCGGGGATGGCACCGTGCGGTTGGACAACACACCGTGGTTCGTACGCGGAGTCGCCAGCGACGACATCATTCGAGTGGAGGTCGACGGTGAAGGCATCCGCTGGGCCGGGGAGACGGTTCGGGCTTCGGAGAACTGCACGATCCGGTTGATCGTGTTGAAGGACGGCGGCTCAGCCGCAGCTCGTCAGAGTGTCCTGGAGATCTTCCACAGCCTCGGGACGACCGGCGAGGGTATCGAGAAGTACCGGATGGTGGCTCTGGATGTCCCGCCGACGGCAAACTTGCCAAAAATCCGACAGCTCTTGGAACACGGTGACGCCAAGGGATGGTGGCACTGGGAGGAAGGATGTGTCACTGCTGCTTGGAAGTCCACTGCCTCGGGATGAAGGTCCCGTAGCGGTTGCGCAAGCCCATGAGGCGCCGCCGCGTTCTCACTTGCGTTTGGGAACACCAGTCGGTGTACCAAAACCAGCCGCCCCGGCCGACCGCTCGGCTCGAAGAACCGACGGCCCGCCACCCGCAACGACGTCGGACGCGTCCTTGCCACCGGCGAGGCATATACCCGCCCAGCACACCACAAGGTCGGCACCAACCCCCGGAGAATCAGCCGAATAGGCAGGGCAGGTCCTCTACGGCCGAGCGGCAACAGCATCGACGCCAGACTCCCGCAGCTTGCGGGCCAGAAACTTCATCTCAGGCATCGTGCCTGAGTGGGCTCCCGCCAAGACCTCCCTCAGCAGGGCCTTGACTTCCGGCAGACCTATGCCAAGTTCTGCCCGCAGAACCCGCATGATCGCGGCGTTCCTCGCTGATGGATCCACCTGGAGGCGGGCTGGTCCCCGCTCGGAGAGCAGCCGACCTCGTAGTCCGGAAGGCAGATCACCGCCGCGGTCAGCTATCGCAAACCCGCAGGCTGAGCATCTGGACTCCGTGTCCCAGCGCAAGGAACCGTGGACCAAGGCTTGGACGCCCCAGCACTCCAGCTCTGCACCGCAGTCCTGACACCCAGCTGAGTACCTGATGGACTCGAAGACCGTTTGATCCATACCCACCCCTTCAAGGAGTTGAGGTTAGACGACAGGCTGAGCGCATGCGATACGAGGAGAAGGCGAAGCTCACCGCCGCGAGAGTCCTGGTCCCGGTGGCCGTCCTTGTCGCCTCACCAGTGCTGCTGATAGCCGGAGGGCCGGTCTGAAGCAGATCGTCGACGGCGGTGATCAACGGTCTCTGTGTGCCGTCGTTGCCGTCAGCGTTGCCGTCACTTCCGCGTGTCTGCCCACACAATGCTGTCTTGCCACGCACGACTCTTGCGTATCGAGTTGCCGCAGGGCTCCACCGCCGTGGAGTACGGGACGCCACCTTGGTGAGGGCGAGGAACGGGCGGTTGCGAGTGTCAACCTCAATTCTCCCTTAAATCACTACCCGCAAGTAACAACCGAGTCGCCATATGTGCTTACATCTTCTTCACGCGACACGCGGGGGAAGCGCAGCATGTGCCCGAGGTGGGGGAATCCTCGGTGCCGGGCCCGTCCTTGTTGCCCCTCCTCGCGGTGTCACTGACGACCGACCAACCACGGGGAGCAATGAAGCACCGCCTCACTCTCAAACTGGCCGCCCTGACCACGGCCCTCTCGGTCCTGCTGACCGGCGGAGCGACCGCCGCCTCGGCGGCGACCGGGGCATCGAAGCCGATGACCACTTGCGACAACACGCCCCTGGATAAGCGGCTGACGTGTCTCGCGAAGCTCGGCCGCGTCTCCATCTACGGGATTCCGGTGCTGCTGATCGTGGCGCACGGCACGCACGCCGCCACGAACGAACACCGGGACGACGCCTTCCTGAAGGCCGACATCGAAAAGCACATCAACCAGTACGCGGACCTCCTCTCGGCCAAGGCACGCCTCACATCGAGCGACAACCTGTCGCCGCAGGCCAAAGCAGAGATCAAGAAGCTGGAGGACCAGGCTGAGAAGCAACTGCGCGAGATCACCCTGGAGCTCGGACACGGCATCGAGACGGCCGTTGCCCTCGGCCGCGCCGTCTACTACGGCATCATCGCGATCAACGCCATCGCCGACTTCATCACGGACCCGGAACTGAACAAGGCCCTTGA
The DNA here is from genome assembly GCF_040706515.1 of Streptomyces sp. NPDC047880. Lineage (NCBI taxonomy): Bacteria > Bacillati > Actinomycetota > Actinomycetes > Kitasatosporales > Streptomycetaceae > Streptomyces > Streptomyces sp. NPDC047880. The sequence continues at coordinate 31,691 of NZ_JBEZOK010000045.1, forward strand.
CGACATCATCAAGGGGTTCGATCAGATGAACTCTGGTCTCGATAAGATGAACTCCGCTGTCGCAGACGTCAACAAGGCCCTTGACGAGATGAACAAGGGCATCACCAAAGCCAATGCCGGCATGCAGAAGGCGAACGAGGGAATCGCCGAGGCCAACCGGGGAATGGCGGAGCTCAACAAAGCGGTTCCGCAGATCGCAAAGGCCGCCCAGAAACTCCGGGAGCTGCCCACGATCGGCAAGGTCGACTTCTCCAAGGCTCTCAAGGACTTCGGCAAGGGCGGCAGCTCTCCGCTCGAGGACGCGGCATCGAAGGCCATGACCTCTGCCCTGCTGGACTTGCTGCCGGGCATCGGCGACGGCAAGGGCATCATCGAGGCGATCACAGGTGAAGGCACCGTCACCGGCGAAAAGCTGAGCCCGACCGACCGACTGCTCGGCTCGGTGATCCTGCTGCGCTGGATGAAGGCGGGCAAGAGCGCGATCAAGGCCGAGGAGCTCAGGGATGCCATGAAGGCCGAGAAGGCCACGGGAAAGATCGACGGCTGGCTGTCACGCCAGGCTTACGACAAGGTTCCCCCGTCGCTCAAGGAATTCGAGCAGGTCAACAGCAAGGGCGTCGGCTATCGCTGGAACGACGGCAAGGGGAACGGGGTCCGTATCGACCAGGGTAATGCGAACAACTCGCAGGTCTATCAGCAGGTCGACCATGTCGTCATCAACTCGGGTGGCAAGGTCATCGGCCGCGACGGCAAGCCCATCAGCGGCTCCATCAAGGAGAATGCGCGGGCAGCCCACATTCCCCTGGACGAATGGCTGAAGTGGAAGGCGTGGAACAAGCCGTGACAGCTCGACATGACATCACGCTCCCCGACATGCGCGCGGAGATCATCGCATCCGTACGTGCTCTGGCGGATCCGGCGTACCAGCAGCGTGTATGGGTCGACCGCGTGTACCCGTCGGCGGACTACTACGACGATCTCACACTTACCGTCAACATCCTGTACGACGACACCACGGTGCTCGCCGACCCGCGGGCCGCGCTCGGCAGGACGCTGGCCAGCGAGGCGGAGGTCGAGGCCATGAGCAGACTGGCCGGCGAACTGACCCGTGCTCTGGACGAGGTCGGCCGTGACCAGCCGGACGAACGGTTTCTGGCTTCCCCTGCCTGGCCCTCCGTGGTGGACGCCGCGTCGGCCGCTCTGGAGGTGTTGACGGCCGGGTAGGTGAGCAAGCCACGCCGTCCTCCGCGTCCCGTTGGCGGAGCACGGTAGGTCAATCTCACAGGCTCTCGCCCTTAAGCGGCAGGGGCAGGCGGGAGGAGAGCAGGTGCCTGGGCGAGGCCTCCGCCCAACGACGGGATCAGTCCCGGCAAGTCGCCGAGCGGACCAGCCTGGGCGCGGCCGCACGCGAGGCGAGCGGCCGCGCCCAGTGCAGCAACCGCTCGGAAGCCCGCCGCCATCAGCTAGTAGTGCTTCGTTACGTCGGGTGATCTCGCCTGGTGTTGGGCATCTTCTTGGCATGAGGCTGGGGGAAGTGGAACGACTCCGGGGTGAGTT
>NZ_JBEZOK010000046.1:0-21521 GCF_040706515.1 Streptomyces sp. NPDC047880
CGGAAGCCCTCGTACGGGGCGTACTCGGGCTTTCGGCCGGTGCGGCGAGAGGGCGTGCCGGGCGTCGCGACGGGGCGAACGTTGCCTGCCGCGGCTAGCCCCCACCGCGCCCGAACACCGGCCCCAGCACCAGCTGAGCGGCGCCCACCGCCACGGCTCCGTCTCCCCCGGCCGCGACGCGTACCGGCACGGCGTCCTGGCCCGTTCGGCGGGCCCAGGCGTGCAGGACCGCGCCGACCCCGTCGGTGAAGGCCCGCGGCGCCGCCGCCACCGTACGGCCGCCGAGCAGGACGACGTCGATGTCGAGCAGCCCGACGAGGTTCGCCGCCCCGGCCCCGAGCACCCGTGCCGCCTCCTCCAGATCGCCGCGCGCCACGGCACCGAGGCACAGGGCCTCGACGCAGCCGCGGTTCCCGCAGGTGCACGGCGGGCCGTCGAGCTGGATCACCTGATGGCCGAACTCCCCTGCTCCGGTCCTGGCCCCCCGGTGCACGCTGCCGCCGATGACGAGCCCGGCGCCCAGCCCCGTGCCGAGGTGCAGGTACGCGAAGGAGCCGCCCTCGCCCCCGGCGGCGAGGCCCAGCGCCGCCGCGTTGGTGTCCTTGTCGACGACGACCGGCACCCCGAGCCGCTCCGCCAGCGCATCACGCAGCGGGAAGCCGTCCCACTCGGGGAATCCGGTCACCCGGTGCAGCACGCCCCGACGGTGATCGAGCGGCCCGGGCAGGGCGACACCGACCCCGAGCAGGGCCGGATCGCCCCCGGCGAGCCCCTGCCGCGAGCCTGCGTCCGCCCTGCCCGGCCCTCGCCGGGAGCCGACGTCATCCCCGCCCAGCCTCTGCCCGGAAACCCCGTCCGCCCCACCCGGCCTCTGCCCGGAAACCCCGTCCGCCCCGACCGAGCCTCGCCGGGAGCCCTCGCCGCCCTGGGCCAGCCCCTGCCGAAAGCCCCCGTCACCCTGGGCCAGCCCCTGCCGGGAGCCCTCGCAGCCCCCGGCCGGCTCCTCCCCAGGGGCCCCCTCACCACCGGCCGCCCCCTGCCCAGAGGCTCCGTCACCGCCACCCCGCAGCACTCCCGCCACCGCCGCCCGCACCGCACCCAGTACGGCCTGTGAGCCCGCGCCCAGATCCAGCGCGGCCCGCCGCTCCCCGACCACGGTCCCCCGCAGGTCCACCAGCACGACCCGCACCTCGTCCCGGTCGAGATGGACCCCGACCGCGTGCCCGGCCTCCGGTACCAGCCGCAGCACCGTGCGCGGCTTGCCCCCGGTCGACGCCCGGCGCCCGGCCTCCGCCGCGAGCCCGTCCTCCCGCAGCCGGGCCGTGATCTTGCTGACGGCCTGCGGGGTGAGCCCGGTCCGCTCGGCGAGTTCGAGCCGGCTGATGCCCGCCTCCCCGGCGGTCCGCAGCAGGTCGAGCACCAGCGCGGCGTTGTGACTGCGCAGGGCGAGCAGATTCACCCCGCCGCCCCCTGACCCACCCGCGACGGCCCCACCCGTGCCGGCCGCTCCCACGCCTGGCGCCCCGCGCATGCCGTCCACTCCGCCCGTACGGTCGTCCGCCCTGTCCACGCCCTCATTGTCCCCGGCGCTTGCACTTTGGCAACAGCGTTGCGAAAGTGGGTGGCATGACTGGCACACCCCTCGGCACAGCCCCCGGCTCGCCCCTCCGCGTCGGCCTCGTCGGCTACGGCCTCGCCGGCTCCGTCTTCCACGCCCCGCTGATCGCCGCCACGGAGGGCCTCGCCCTCGACACGGTGGTCACCTCGAACCCGGAACGGCAGCAGCAGGCCCGTGCCGAGTTCCCGGACGTACGCCTCGCCGCCACACCGGACGAACTGTTCGCCCGGGCCGCCGAGCTGGACCTGATCGTCGTCGCGTCCCCGAACAAGACGCACGTGCCGCTCGCGAGGACCGCGCTGGAGTCCGGCCTGCCGGTCGTCGTCGACAAGCCCGTCGCGGGCACGGCGGCAGAGGCCCGCGAGCTCGCCGCCCTCGCCGAGGAGCGCGGCCTGCTCCTCTCCGTCTTCCAGAACCGCCGCTGGGACAACGACTTCCTCACCCTGCGCAAGCTGCTGAACGAGGGCGAGTTGGGCGAGGTGTGGCGGTTCGAGTCCCGCTTCGAGCGCTGGCGTCCGAAGCCGAAGGGCGGCTGGCGGGAGTCCGGCGACCCCGCAGAGATCGGAGGTCTGCTCTACGACCTGGGCAGCCACGTCGTCGACCAGGCCCTGGTCCTCTTCGGCCCGGCGGCCTCCGTGTACGCGGAGACGGACATCCGCCGCCCGGGCGCCGAGACGGACGACGACACGTTCATCGCGATCACCCACACCGGCGGCGTCCGCTCCCACCTCTACGTCTCCGCGACGACGGCCCAACTCGGCCCCCGCTTCCGCGTCCTGGGCTCCGCCGCCGGTTACGTCAAGTACGGCCTCGACCCCCAGGAGGCGGCCCTCCGGGACGGCCTGCGCCCCGGCCCCGGCTGGGGTGCGGAGCCCGAGTCGCTGTGGGGCCGCGTGGGCTCCGGCGAGTCCCCGGTGACCGGCGGCGGACGCGCCGAACCCACCCTCCCGGGCGACTACCCCGCTTACTATGCGGCCGTGGCGAAGGCCCTGCTGGAGGGCGCCCCGAACCCGGTGACCGCGCGGGAGGCGGCCGCCGCCCTGGACGTCCTGGAGGCCGCCCGTCGTTCGGCCCGCGAGAAGGTGACGGTGACACTGTGACCCACAAGAGCAACCCCTCCCACAGCCAGGGGCTCACTCCGATGTTCCACCCGGAGCTCACTCCGAGCCTGGAGGAGCTGGAGAAGCAGGAACGACGGCTGGTGTTCCGCCAGTTCACGTACGACGACGCCTGGGCGCTGGGCTCGCTCCTGGTCGAACTGGCCCGGGAGCGGCAGGCCCCGGTCGCCATCGACATCCACCGCGCCGGCCAGCAGCTCTTCCACGCCGCTCTGCCCGGCTCGACGCCGGACAACGACGCCTGGATCGCCCGCAAGCGCCGGGTGGTCGAGCGCTACGGCTCCGCCTCCTACCTGGTCGGCGCCCGCTTCCGCGCCAAGGGCAGCACGTTCGAGGAGTCCTCCCGCCTGGACCCCGACACCTACGCGGCCCACGGCGGCTCCTTCCCGATCACCGTCGAGGGCGTGGGCGTGATCGGCGCGGTGACGGTCTCGGGACTGCCCCAACTCCAGGATCACCGGCTCGTGGTCGAGGCGCTGGAGCGGTTCCAGGGCCTCCAGGTCTCCCACCCGGAATGACCGGAGACTCCCTCCGGTTGGCACCCGCGTACGCGTGATCAAGCGCGGCGCCCCAACCGGAGGGATTCCCCCTGATGACCAGCCCCCTGAAGGAGACCGTCGGCCGGTACGGCATCTGGAGCGTAGGCCTGCGCTCGGAGGACGCGGACCGGCGCGGCGAACTCGCCGAGGCCGCCGCCGAACTGGAGGAACTCGGCTACGGCGCCGTCTGGCTGGGCGGCAACAGCTCCGCCGCCAACGCCGCCCCGCTCATCGAGGCGACCTCGACGCTCACGGTCGGCACCAGCATCCAGAGCATCTGGCAGCACGAACCGGACGCCGCCGCCACGGCCTTCGCGGACTTGGAGTCGGCCCACCCGGGGCGTTTCGTGCTCGGCCTCGGGGTGAGCCACGCCAAGCGGGTGGAGCAGTACGCCCGCCCCTACTCGGCCCTGGTCGAGCACCTGGACGGGCTGGACGCCGCCGGAGTGCCGGCGGACCGCCGTCTCCTGGCCGCGCTGGGCCCGAAGTCGCTGCGGCTGGCCCGGGACCGGGCGGCGGGCTCGATCCCGTACCTGGTCACACCGGAACACACCGCGCACGCCCGCGAGATCCTCGGCGAGGCCCCGCTGCTGGCCCCGGAGCTGGGCGTCATCCCGGAGACCGACCCGGCCCGCGCCCGTGCCCTGGCCCGTGAGTTCCTGGAGCTCTACCTGCCCCTGCCGAACTACACCAACAACTTCCTCCGGCACGGCTTCACCGAGGAGGACCTGGCGGACGGCGGCAGCGACCGCCTGGTCGACGCCCTGTTCGCCTGGGGCGACGACACGGCGATCCGCGCCAAGATCGACGCGTTCATCGAGGCGGGCGCCGACCACGTCGCCCTCCAGGTCCTGGACGGCGAACCGCGCGACGCCCTCCCGCGGCAGGCGTGGCGCGACGTGGCAGCCCTGCTGGGCTGACGTCCTCAGGGACGCGGGGAACCGCGCGACCAGCCACGGACTGCCCGCAGCCGGAAACGGACCGCAGTTCCCCGGCCCTCCCAGCGGAGCGCCTACGCGTCCTTGAACTCCTGCCGCTGCCGCCCGAGCCCTTCGATCTCCAGCTCCACGACGTCCCCGGCCCGCAGGAACGGCTTCGGCTCGGGCGCCCCCAGCGCCACCCCCGCCGGCGTCCCCGTGTTGATCACATCACCCGGGTACAGCGTCATGAACCGGCTGACGTACCGCACGACCTCCCCCACCGGGAAGATCTGCTCGGCCGTCGTCCCGTCCTGCTTCAGCTCGCCGTTGACCCAGAGTTTCAGGGACAGGTCCTGCGGGTCCCGCACCTCGTCCGCGGTCACCAGCCACGGCCCGAGCGGGTTGAACGTCTCGCAGTTCTTCCCCTTGTCCCAGGTCCCGCCCCGCTCGATCTGGAACTCCCGCTCGGACACGTCGTGCGCCACGGCGTATCCGGCGACATGCGCGAGTGCCTCCTGCGCGGACTCCAGATACCTGGCCGTACGCCCGATGACGACGGCCAGCTCGACCTCCCAGTCGGTCTTGAGGGACCGGCGCGGCACGAGGACGGTGTCGTTCGGGCCGACCACGGTGTCCGGTGCCTTCATGAAGACGACCGGCTCGGCGGGCGGCTCGGCGCCCGTCTCGCGCGCGTGGTCGTGGTAGTTCAGCCCGATGCAGACGATCTTGCCGATCCGCCCCAGCGGCGGGCCGATCCGCAGCCCGGTGGAGTCCAGAACGGGCAGCTCCCCGGACTGCGCGGCGGCCCGGACACGGTCGAGGGCCTCCTCGTCGGCGAGCAGCGCGCCGTCGATGTCCGCCACGACGCCCGACAGGTCCCGCAGGGCACCCTCCGTGTCGAGCAGCGCAGGCCGCTCGGCCCCCGCCGTACCGACTCGCAGCAGCTTCATGATCAGTCTCCCTCTGTCGCGGGCGCCCGACCGATGAGCGCGACCCGGATGCGGCGGGGCAGCCATCGGAGGACTGGTCGATCCTCCAAGCCGGCAGTGCCCTCCGCAATACCCCGTTCACGTACTGGGACCGGCCACCGGCCTCCGGTCACCGGTACAGCACGGCCCGCTCGACGGCAGCCCACGTCGTGCTGGTGACGACGTACAGCGCGGCGGCCAGCGGCACGACGGCCACGGTGACCAGCGTGAAGAACGACATGAACGGCATCACCTTCGACACGGCCCCCAGGCCGGGCAGCTGCTCCCCGTCACCGGCCCGGGCGGCCGGGTTCGCGGCCATCATGCGCTTGCCGATCCGGTAGCTGAACGCGGCGACGCAGGCCACGACCACGAACAGCACGGCGTAGACGAGCCCCGCACCACTGAGAACACCCCCGTGGAGCGCGTCCGTCCACCGCTCCCCGAGCGGCGCCGCGAACAGCCGGTGGCCGAGCAGCCCGTTGGTCTCGCCGCCGATCGTGTCGCTGGAGAACAGGTGGTAGAGCAGGAAGAACGCGGGGATCTGGAGCATCCCGGGCAGACAGCCGGCCAGCGGCGACACCTTCTCCTCGGCGTGCAGCTCCAGCACGGCCTTCTGAAGCTTCTCGGGGTCCTTGCCGTGCTTCTTCCGCAGCTCGGCGATCTTCGGCTGGAGCGCGGTGCGGGCCTTCTGGCCGCGCGCGGCGGCCCGGGACAGGGGGTGGACGAGGAGGCGTACGAGCGCGGTGAACAGGACGATCGCCGCGGCGGCGGCCGAGGCGCCGAACAGCGGCTGGAGCAGGTCGGCGAGGTGCTCGACCAGGTGGGCGAAGACGGACATGAGTGAGCCCTCCGGGGGTCTCGTCGTGCCGGAAATGGGTCAGGGCGGCATGACGACCCGCGCGGGGTCACTCACAGGTGTGACAGGTGTGGAGGTGCCCCTACGCGACGGTCGCCCGGAGGGCGTGACCGGGTGCCCGGGGCCGGGTGCGCCCCCGGGCGTCGGGATCACGCTGGGGCAGGAAGGCCGTACGCCGGTCCCGGTCGCGAATGGCCGTACGCACCCGTGTGCGCGGCACGGCGGGCGCGCAGCGGGAGGCGACGACGGCGCAGAGCGCGAGGGCGGACGAGGCCGCGGCGGTGGCGGCGAGGGCGACGGTGGCGGAGAGGCTGCCGGTGTCGAGCAGCGCCACCTCGACGAGCAGGAAGAGCAGCGCGAGGGCGGGACGCAGCGTGGCCCAGCTCCGGTTCACCGGCCGCCCCTCCCCTCGTACGCGCGTATGTCCTGTCGTCCGTTATACAGGACCACCCTCCCACCCGGGCCCGCGACTTCGTACACGGGTTTGAGAAAGGTTCGTCAGAACTCTCGACAACCCACCCGCCACACCCGATGCTTCTCGTCACCCGACAACGGGCCCCCCTTGCGACGCCGGGCCGGGGACCGGCGTGCGCCCTCATCTCCCTTACGGAGGAGCCGTGATACGACGCAGAAGCCTGCTGGCCGCAGCAGGCGGAACGTTCCTCGGCAGCGCCCTGGCGACGGGCACCGCGCACGCGGACGCCACGATCGCCGTCAACCCGTCGACGACGTACGGCACCTGGGAGGGCTGGGGCACCTCCCTCGCCTGGTGGGCCAACGTCTTCGGCGCCCGGGACGACTTCGCCGACCTGTTCTTCACCACCAAGTCCGTGACATACAACGGCCGTTCCCTCCCCGGCCTGGGCCTCAGCATCGCCCGCTACAACCTCGGCGCGTGCAGCTGGAACAGCGTCGGCGGCGAGACGATGGTCAAGTCGCCCAACATCCCCGCCTTCAAGCAGATCGAGGGCTTCTGGCAGGACTGGAACAACGAGGACCCCACCTCCTCGGCGTGGAAGTGGACGGCGGACGCCAGCCAGCGCGCGATGCTGGTGAAGGCGACGCAGCGGGGCGCGATCACCGAGCTGTTCGCCAACTCCCCCATGTGGTGGATGTGCGGCAACCACAACCCGTCGGGCGCGTCGGGCGGCGGCAACAACCTCCAGACCTGGAACTACCGCCAGCACGCGAGCCACTTGGCGGCGACGGCCCTGTACGCGAAGAACAACTGGGGTGTGAACTTCGCGACGGTCGACCCCTTCAACGAGCCGGCCTCCACCTGGTGGACCGCGACCGGCACCCAGGAGGGCTGCCACATGGACCCTGCGGTCCAGGCGGCCGTCCTCCCGTACATGCGCAGCGAGCTGGACAAGCGGGGACTCACGGGCCTGCGCATCGCCGCCTCCGACGAGACGAACTACGACACGGCCCGCTCCACCTGGTCGTCCTTCAGCGCGACGACGAAGGGCCTGGTCTCCCAGGTCAACGTGCACGGCTACCAGGGCTCGGGAGGCCGCCGCGATCTCCTCTACACGGACGTGGTCACCACCTCCCGCAAGAAGCTGTGGAACTCCGAGACGGGCGACAGCGACGGCACCGGCCTGACGATGGCCTCGAACCTGTGCCTCGACTTCCGCTGGCTGCACCCCACGGCCTGGTGCTACTGGCAGGTCATGGACCCGTCCACGGGCTGGGCGATGATCGCCTACGACGCGAACACCCTCCAGCCGACCACCGTCCAGACCAAGCACTACGTGATGGCCCAGTTCAGCCGCCACATCCGCCCCGGCATGACGATCCTGGACACGGGCGTGGACTACGCGGTGGCCGCGTACGACGCGACGGCCCGCCGCCTGGTGATCGTCGCGGTGAACACCTCCGCCTCCGCCCAGACCCTCACCTTCGACCTCTCCCGCTTCGCGACGGTGGCGGGCGGATCGGGGGGCCTGGTCCCGCGCTGGAACACGGTCACGACGGGCGGCGGCGACCTCTACACGGCCCGCTCGGACATCCGCCTGTCCGGCACATCCGTAAGCGTCCCCTTCGCGGCGAAGTCGGTCCAGACCCTGCACATCGACGGTGTGACCCTGTAGTCCCGGGGTGGTCCGGCGGCGGCGGTTCGGGACGAACCGTGAAGCCCGGGTGACGAGCGGGGGAAAGTCGGTGGGCCGAGTGGTCTGGCCTGCGCATCTCTCACGCTCGTCACCTCCCGGCAGTACGGTGTCCCCCATGCGCCCCGACACGCCTGCCGAAAACGTCGACCACACCGCCGAGGCGGCACGCCTGGAGCGGACCGCCGGCCTGTATCCCGAGGACGCGGAGGCCCTGCTGCTGCGGGCGGCGGCCCACCTGGAGCTCGCCGGCGACCGCCCCACCGCGACCACCCTCTACGACCGCCTGCTGTCCTCCTCCGACGGCTTGGAGAACCCCCACCTGGTACGGGCGCTCAAGGCCTCGAACCTGTGGGAGTACGGCCACGAGGCCGAGGCCCGCGCGATCATCGAAGGCGTCCGGGCGGCGTCCCCCAAGGACCCGGCCCCCTGGGTGATCGTCGCGGAGTCACTGGAATCCCACGACGAACTGGAAGCGGCCCACGAGACGTTCACGGAGGCCGTGCACCGCCTCTTGACGGACGTCGAGGAGCCCCCCTACGCCACCCACCCCCTCCTCTTCGGCCGCCACCGCGTACGGCGCATGCTCGGCAGGTCCCACGACGAGTGGGACGCCCTGGCGGACACGGTCCACTCCCTCCCGATCACCCTGGACGAACTCCACGACCCCAAGCGCGTGTGGTCCCTGGGCTCGGAGAACCCCGCGGAACTGGAGGCGGAGATCCTCCGCCTCCGAGCGGAACTGGGCGCGTACCGGGAGGCCCTCTCCCGCCCCTTCCCGGTGGCGATCCTGCACTGGCCGGCGGACGAGCTCAGGGAACTCCTGGAGGCGTACCCGACCCTCGCATCGGAGTACCCGACCCACGAGGAACACCTCGCGACCATAGAGACGGCCCTGCGCGAACTGTCCGCCTCCGGCACCCCCAACCTGGGCATCGTCACCGGCACGGTGCCCTCCTACGAGGCCTTCGCGGCATCGGAACTCTCCTCCCCGACCGACCCGGCCCTCCTCCCCCAGTACGCGACGACGCTTGCGGCGAGGGGACGGGCGGTGGCGTGGCCGCCGCAGCAGGGGGCGGCTTGCTGGTGCGGCTCGGGACGCACGTACGGCGAGTGCCACGGCGGCGCTGCCTGAGAGCCCACTGCCCTTGATCAAGAGGGACCACCGGCAAGGCGCCGCTGAGCCGACCCGGCGTGCGCGGAACCGCTGACGGGCCCGTCACGCCGGGCACCCGCACAGCACACGGCGCCGCCACGTCCCCTGGCCCCCGCTTCCCTCCCCGGGCCGCCCGCTCGCTTCTCTCCCGTGCCGGAGCGGCCCGGGTCAAGGGTGGCCCGCAGGGCCATCGGCGCAGCCGACGCGGAACGCAGCGCAGCGGAGTGAAGCGCCCTTGAGGCGGGGTGCGGAGGCACGAGACTGACCAGGAAGCGGGCGGCCCCTACGGCAACCAAGTGTCGCCGGGTTCGTACGCGGCCTGGTCAGGCTCCTACGGCCAGATCCCACGAGACGGCTGTGGGAGAGCCCGCCCAATCCCCGCCCTCAGTCCTCCAGATCGACGCGATGCCGTGTTCCTCTAGGTACTCGGCGTAGTGCCCTATGTCTTCCGTGAAGAGGGCTACAAGGTGCGGCTTCGGCTCGCCCCGCTTCTGGTGCCAGTAGTAGCTGTACTCGTAGAGCTGCCCCACTGCCTCACGGACGGCCTGAGTCGCGTTGCCCTTCTTGACAGCCTTGCCCTCCACAAGCCAGGAACGCTGCTGATCCACGGCAGGACGACGCAGGACTAGGTCCCTGGGATACATGCCTAGCGTTATCGGCTGATATCCGCGCAGGACAACGTGAAGGCCGAAATCCTTGATGAGCTCTTCGTGGTGCCGTTCCCTGCGCCGGCGGCCGCCGCTGATGTGGACGTAGTAGTCGCTGCTGTCGTTCGGGCGAAAGCCGTCGAGAGGGTCATCGGCGGGGAGAGGGAGATGGCCCTCACTCTCGTAGACAAAGGGCTCGTTCTCCGACGGCTGCTGGAGCCAGACACGACGGCTTGCGGCAGCGTCGCGGAGAAGCAGAGATGCCACACGGAGCTCCTCCGCGAGTGCTTCCTCCGTTGGCATGCTGGCAATCTCATACCGCCGCGCTGCCACACTCGCGGCCTCGTACGCACGGGGTCGCTCAAGCTTGGATGCGAAGACTGGCGTGTGAGCCCAATGCGCGGCCAGCTCGGGTTCCAACCCCGCTCTGAGATGTCTTGCTCGTCTCTTCAGCTCCCTGAGCCGATCGCCCAGCTTGGGGTAGGCGTCCGAAAGCTTGGTTACGCCCTGCTGCAAGGTCAGGGTCACGGAGGTACGGGTCGAGTCGAAGATGTAGGCGAGGTACAGACCCTCTTGGGCCTGGACATTGATCGATTCAGCGAACACGCCGATCCATGGAGTGCTACTCGCGCCTCCCTTACCGCCGTACCCGGAGGCGACGAAGCCATGGGGTAAAGGCAGATCGGCCATCCTCTCGACCTCTCGAAGGAGGTCCTGAGCTGGCACACCGGTAGCCGTACCGGCCTTTGGGTCGTAGGTCTCCGCTATACGTATGAGCAGATCACGTAAGTGCACGCTCAAAACGTAACCTGATGCGATCAGTTGTGTCGCTGCGGGGATCGATCTCGTGCGCGTGGGCGTACTCACCCTGCCCAGCCCGAACTACCTTTTGACTGTGGCCGGGCCCCTGTCAGCGCCTCTTGATAGAACAGCCTCATCGTCGATCGTCGCGATCAATCGGGGGATCCTGCCAGTGTCTGAGCGCCGCCGCACCGAAGCGTTTGCCCCTGCCGATGGACTGTACGAGCAGTTGATCACGCTGCGCTTCGAGCAGCAGTTGAACGAGCTGGCTGGTCTCGGATGGCATCCCATCAGCGAGGCGGTGGGGTCCGAGTCTGTGCCACACGTCCTAGCTCGGCACATCGGGGGCACGGTTCGGCAGGTGTTGCAGAACCTCCCGGCAGAGGAACGGGTCTACGCAGCGAACCACATCTTGGAGTCCCTCAGCACGCTGCAAGGCGCCCAGGAGTGGGTGGACTTGATCGCTGATGGACCGCGCCAGCTCCTCGCAATCACCCGGCAAGAAGCACCCGGTGTCTTTGCCGTACGCCCGGGTATCCCGCTCTCCGATGCCGCTCTGATCACCAACTCACCCGAGGACCCGAGCCTAGGTTTCGAACTACGCGCGGAACTCGCCACCGCCGACCGCGTGGACCTGCTGTGCGCCTTCGTGAAGTGGCATGGGCTACGGATCATTGAGCAGTCGCTGAAGGCAGCCCATGCACGAGGGGTGCCGATACGGGTCATCACGACCACCTACATCGGTGCCACCGAGCGGCGCGCGTTGGATCGACTCGTGGAAGAGTTCAACGCGCAAGTCAAGGTCAACTACGAGACACGCTCGACACGGCTGCACGCCAAGGCGTGGCTGTTTCGTCGTAGGAGCGGATACGACACGGCGTACGTGGGCAGCTCAAACCTGTCCAAGGCAGCGCTTCTCGACGGCCTGGAGTGGAACGTCCGGCTCTCCTCGGTCGCCACACCTGACGTGATGCGCAAGTTCGAGGCCACCTTCGACGCTTACTGGAGCGACCCGTCGTTCGAGACGTACGACCCTAAGGCGGATGGCGACCGCCTTCGCGAAGCCCTCGCGATTGCGGGCGGTACAACATCGACGTCCGCGGCTCAGCGTGGGATCACCTTGTCGGGGCTGGAGGTACGACCGTATCCCCACCAGCGCGACATGTTGGAGCGGCTCGAAGTCGAGCGTGAGGTGCACGGCAGGCACCAGAACCTGCTGGTGGCAGCCACAGGCACGGGCAAGACGGTGATGGCAGCGCTTGACTACAAGCAACTGCGTAAGAAGCATGGCCGTGACCTGCGGCTCCTCTTCGTCGCCCACCGCAAGGAAATCCTCGAGCAATCGATGAGGACGTACCAAGACGTGTTGGTGGACGCGAATTTCGGCGAATCGCTTCACAGCGGTGAAATCCCAGAGCGTTGGTCACATGTCTTCGCTAGCGTGCAGTCGCTGAGTGCCAAGGGTCTGGACCGTCTCGCTCCCGATCACTTTGATGTGATCGTCATCGACGAGTTCCATCACGGAACCTCACCGACGTACCGTAAGATCCTCGATTATTTCCAGCCGTTGGAGCTTCTGGGGCTCACCGCTACGCCTGAGCGCATGGACGGAAAGAACATTCAGGACGAGTTCTTTGACGGCCGGATCGCAGCCGAAATGCGCCTATGGGAGGCGCTCGAAAATGATCTACTCAGCCCTTTCCACTATTTCGGCATCAGCGACTCCACAGACCTCAGCACAGTGGAGTGGAAGCGCGGGACGTATGACCCAACTGCACTGAGCAATGTGTTGTCGAGCAACGCCAGGCGTGCCCGGCTGGTCGTGAAGGCCGTCCGGGATAAGCTGTCCGATCCCAGCTCCATGCGAGCGTTGGGCTTCTGTGTGTCAGTAGCCCACGCCCACTTCATGGCTGAGGTCTTCCGAACAGCCGGCCTTGAGGCCATCGCCCTGTCTGGAGAGACGCCGGCCGAGCAGCGCCAGCAGGCGCTGAATGACTTGGCATTCGGAAGGCTCCAGGTGATCTTCTCGGTCGACCTCTTCAACGAAGGCCTCGACATCCCGGACGTAGACACGCTACTGCTGCTGCGCCCGACATCCAGCGCCACGGTGTTCTTGCAGCAGCTCGGCCGCGGGCTCCGCCGGTCCGAAAGCAAGGCGGTACTCACCGTGCTCGACTTTATCGGACAGCACCGCAAGGAGTTTCGTTTCGAGAATCAGTTTCGAGCACTCACCAACCTGACACGCAAAAGGCTACTCGACCACATTGAGCACGATTTTCCCCAGCTCCCCTCCGGCTGCCAGATCATCCTTGAAGAGAAAGCAAAAAAGGCGATCATCGCCAACATCAAGCATCAGATCGGCGTCAATGTCACTGCGCTAGCGCGCGAGGTTGCGGACTATGCAGAGCCGAGGCTTAGCCACTATCTAGAAGAGAGCGGCCGCGACCTGAAGGAGCTCTACCGAGGAAGCGGCAACTCCTGGACCGGTCTCCTACGCCGCGCCGGACTCCTCAAGGGTGATCCACCTGAAGGCGAGGCAGCTCTCCTCAAACGCATCCCTGCGTTTCTGCACGTGGATGATCCACTGCGTGTAGGCGCATACACCCGGATGTTGGAAGATGAGGCGCCAACCTACAGCGAGCTCGACGAGCAGGGACAGGCGTATGCTCGCATGCTCTTTTTCCAGCTCTGGCCCCTCGGCGGTGTGACTCGCAAGAGCTTCGCCAGCTACGACTCCGGCTTCGCGACGCTACGTAAACAGGAGGCAGTGCGGAGTGAAATCCGCCAGATGCTGGCGTACAACCTCGCCCACACGGAGCACGTCCCGATTCCCCTCCTCGGGATCGGAGACAACGCCGGGGTCCCGCTGACCGTCCACGCCTCATACAGCCGCGAGGAGATCCTGCCTGCCCTGGGTACGTCCGCCATCGGCGGCTTCATGCCCGGCGACTTCCGCGAGGGTGTGAAGTGGTGTGAGTCCATGAAGACCGACGCCCTCCTCATCACCCTGGAAAAGGACGAGAAGGACTTCTCCCCGCAAACCCGCTACCGCGACTATGCCCTCAACGAGACCCGATTCCACTGGGAGTCCCAACACCAGATCTCGGAGACCTCTCCTACAGGTCTGCGGTATCAACGCCACGCCACTGATGGCAGCCATGTCCTGCTCTTCGTACGTCGCTACAAGAGCACGGACATCGGCGGTGCCCAGCCATGGATGTTGCTGGGCCCCGCTGACTACGTGGAGCACATAGGCAGCAAGCCAATGGCCATCACGTGGCAGTTGCAGCACCCGCTTCCGGCCGATGTGTGGACGTACTCAGCAATCGCTGGGTGATGCCTCACAGCCCCCGGCGTGAGAAGCGGATTCAGCCTCAAAGCGCATCTGCGCTCGGTCGAGCATGTCGTCCGCATCTCGACCATGGGCCCGGAACCAGTGAAGGAAGTCGGTGATCGCCGCGATCACCGACTCTTCCGCCACGGTTGAGGTCAATCTGTTCGCCCCCACCCTGTGCCGGGGCTGTGCAGCGGCCGCGTAGTGGCGCAGCAAGGCCTCGGCTCGCACCACGCTGGAGGCTTGCACGTGCCCATCGGCCGTGGCGAGCCGTGTCGCCAGCTCGCACCAGGTGATTTTGCGGTCCGCGCACAGCAGCACGCCCCAGCGGTCGGCGACTGCGTCCACGAGAGCCATCCCGCGCCCCTCCTCGGCGTCCGCGTCCGGGGCGCGGAGAGTGGGGAGGGCGCGCGTGTCAGGGTCGTGCACCTCGATGCGCAGGTGCTTGTTCTTCATGGAGACGGCCAGTGTTGCGGGGGTGCCTGGTCCCACATGAGTGATGACGTTGGACACCAGCTCACTGACGCACAGTTGGGCTTCGTCGACCAGGTGCTGTAACCCCCAGACCCCCAGATGCAGCCGCGTGATCCGACGCAGGGCCGCCACCTCCGCCGGTTCGGCCGTGAAGGCGATGTCCCATGGCTTGCGTGGCATGCAGGCTTCCTGACTCACGCGGACCCCTTTCATCGCGGTTGGCACCGCATCGACAGCGCAACGTCACGGATGCTCACGGTGAGTTGCGTTGGAGACCAGAGTGCGGGGAACGCATCCCGTTCTGCAATGTGCAGGAGGGGATTCCCACTTCCGAGTGATTGGCAGGCACACCCCTTGGCGCGAGACTGAACGCTCGCTATTTGAAAGAGGGTTGAGATGGCCGGATCACCCACGGCACGCCGACGGCGCCTCTCGATCGAGCTGAAGAAGCTCCGCGAGAGGAGCGCCCTGACCTGCGCTCAGGTCGGCGAGGCCCTGGATTGGAGCGGCTCCAAGGTCAACCGGATGGAGACGGGCAGCGGACGCGTCCAGCCCTCGGACATCGACGCCCTGTGCCGCTTCTACGACACGAGCGACGAACTGCGTGAGTTCCTCAAGTCCCTGGCTCGGCAAGCGAAAGTGCGCGGTTGGTGGCAGGTCCACGGCGCCGGCGTGCCTGAGTGGTTCAACATCTACATCGGCCTGGAGCAGGACGCTTCGACCTTCCGGCAGTACCAGTGCGAGGTGGTGCCCGGCCTCATGCAGACCGCGGTGTACGCCTCCGAGCTTCACAAGGCTGGGGCACACATGTCCGTAGAAGACATCGCGAAGGCGGTGCGGGTACGGATGGAACGCCAAGCCATGCTGAGGCAGCCGGAAGCTCCAGACGCCTGGTTCATCGTGAACGAGGGCGCGCTACGCCACGTTATCGGTGATCGCGCCTTGATGCGGGAGCAGTTGGAACGAGTTCTGGAGACGGCCGCTCTACCGACCGTGACTGTGCAGGTCCTTCCCTTCGACTCAGGGACCCGCCCAACTACCGGTTCTTTCACCATGCTGGGCTTTCCGGCCCCCGAGGATCCGGACATCGTGTACCGGGACGGCATCACGGATGCTGTGTACCTGGAGGGCGAGCATCATGTACGTGAGTACACGAGGGCGTTCGACGGGCTGCGAGCGGCAGCCCTGAGTCCTCAGCGCTCGGCCGTGTTGATCGAGTCGATCTTGAAGGATTACGCGTAGTGATATCGCCTGAGTCCGACGCCAGCACCCGTCTCGTGTGGTTCCGGTCGTCCTACAGCAACGGTGCCGGAGGCGAGTGCGTGGAATGCGCGCTCACGAGTCATGGCGCTCTTGTTCGGGACTCGAAGAGAGTGGGGGCGAATGTGGTCGCTGTCAGCGGCGATGCATGGCGCTTCTTCATCCAGCCCATGAAGTGCGTCAGCGTGAAGCCCTGACCCGGACGGGACCTAGCTCAGCCCCTTCTCGTACCGATACTGCGCCACCAGTTCCTCCCACTCCCCGGCCTCACCCTCGCTCACAGCAGCAGTCCGCGTCTCGCCCACCAGCGTGCGTACTCGGTCTGCTATCTGCGCGGCCTGACCTCTGGACGTATACACGCCCAGGACGAGAGCGGTGGAAGCATCGTCGTTCTCACTGGCGAGGGTGAAGCTCCAGGGGATCTCGCACGGTGGGGCGTGGTCGGGGTCCGGGCACAGGAGGCGTTCTATCGGGAGCTGGAGTGCGAGGGCCTCTTGTGAGGTCGGGAAGCCGTGGATGCGGATCTCGTACACCGTTGGTTCGTCTTCCACCATGGGCACTCGCCCTTTCAAGTTCAACTGTCTGGTTCAAAGCTCAGCCCGTCTCCGGTCAGCCCAGTTCCCCCCGTTCGATACAGAACTCGTTGCCCTCCGGGTCCGTCATCACGACCCAGCCGCGGCCGTTCGGGAGGGTGCGGTCCGTGAGGATCCGGGCGCCCAGGGACACGGCTCGTTCGACCTCCTCGGCGCGGGTGCGGCCGGTGGGGCCCAGGTCGAAGTGGATACGGTTCTTCGTCGCCTTCGCCTCCTCGACTCTGATGAAGAGGAGGCCGGGCGCGCCGTCCGGGAGTTCCACCAGGACTTCGTCGTCCCCGGGCTTGTCGATGCCGGAGATGGGTCGGCCCAGGAACTCGGCCCAGAAGCGGGCCAGTTCGTAGGGCTCGTTCGTGCAGTCGAAGGTGATGTGGCGGATGCTGGGATTGGGGTGCAACGGTCGTCTCCCTCACGTCGTCCGACGCGCCGGTGGCGCTTCGCAGGATGCGTGGGGAGGCCGGGGCCTGTCGAACCATTTGGCGTTCCCGGTCCCCCGCATTCGCCGCCCGCCGCGCGCCGCGCGCCGCCTCAGCCGGGCAGGACGGAGGCGACCGCCTCGTGGAGGTGTTCCGGCTGATCCAGATGGACGTCGTGGGCCGCGCCGGGGATGCGGATCAGGCGGGTGCCCGGGCGGCGGGTGAGCATTGTGGACGGCTCGTCGGGGCGCATCGTGCCGTGTTCGCCCTGGATGAGGAGCGTGGGGCAGGCGATGCGGGACCACTCGTCCCAGTAGGCGGTGGTGGCCAGTTCGGCGACCGTGTCGATGATCGTGGTGCGGTCCATGGTGGAGTGCCAGCCGTCGGCCCGCCGCTCCAGCGTTCTCGTCCATGCCTCGTGGCCGAGGAAGGCCTCCGCCTCCCGGAGGGACGGGAACGGGGTCGGCCAGCTGTCCAGCCAGGTCGCGATCCTGGCCGGGAGGCCGGGGGACGGACCCGCCGGGCCCGCTTCGATCAGGATCAGGGACTTCACCAGGTGGGGGTGGGCCGCGGCCAGCAGCATCGCCGTGTGGCCGCCGAGGGACTGGCCCAGGAGGGTGACGGGGGCGAGGTCCAGTGCCTCGATCAGGGCTGTGGCGTCCTGGACGTGGGCCTCGCGGGTGGTGGACGCCGGTGTGCGGGTGCTGGCGCCGTGCCCGCGGGCGTCGTACGTCACCACGCGGTGGCCGTCGGCCGTCAGTTGCGCGGCGAGGGTGTCCCACTCGCCCTGGTGGCCGGCGAGGCCGTGCAGGAGGAGGAGCGTGGTGACGGGCTCGGCTACGGGGTGGTGGGTCCGGTGGGCGAGGCGGGTGCCGTCGGGGGTGGTGAGGGTTCCGGATGTCGTGCGGGTCAAAGAGTCCCCTCTTCGTCGGCTTGGCCGGCCTCCGTGGCGACGGCCACCCCCGGTGTGACGAGGGGTGGCCGTCGTACGCCTGGTGCCAGGAGCCTACGACGCCGGGGTCAGGTCCGCTCGGCCGAACAGGAGGGCGTAGCCGGCGGGGAGTTGGGCCAGGATGCGGGTGACCAGGTCGTCGCCGACGAGGGGCGGGAGCGCGCCCAGGACCGAGCTGACGTCCCAGCGGGCGGTGGCGGACGTGGCTCCGGGCGTGCGGGACGCGACCTCGTCGACGAACCGTGCGGCCGTGAGGCGCCGCGTGGCCGGGATCTGGGAGGCGATCAGCCGTGCGGCCTCCGGGGGCAGGGCCCGGGCCAGGTCGACCCGTTCGTCGCCGGTGACGTGCGTGCCGAGGGCGGCCAGGACGGTACGGGTGACCTGTTCCGCCTTCGACCGGGTGGGGTACAGGCCCGACTCGCGGACCGCTTCGACCAGTTGGCGCCAGCCGTCGTCGGCGGCGGAGGCGTGCGGGGCGAGTCTCGTCGTCACACGGGGCACCGTCGTCGTGCTCATGTGTGGGGTTTTCCTCCGGATGCTTGAGGGGGCGAGCCTGGGTCGCGCCGCCGGGGGCTCGTCCCGGCGGCGCGACGTACCTCTGGTGGTGCGGTGAGGTCAGCTGCTGAGCTGCCTGCGCGTGTCGCCGCCCGAGATCTGGATGCGGCGCGGCTTGGCCTGCTCGGCCACCGGGATGCGCAGGGTCAGGACGCCGGCCTCGTAGGAGGCGTCGATGCGTTCCGTGTCGAGGGTGTCGCCGAGGAACAGCTGGCGGGTGAAGGTGCCGGTGGGGCGCTCGGCGACGAGGGGCTCCGCGCCTTCGGGAGCCGGGGACCTGCGCTCGGCTCGGACGTTCAGCACGTTGCGCTCGACGTCCAGTTCAATCGTCTCGGGGTCGATGCCGGGGAGGTCGAAGTGGACGAAGAAGTCGTCCCCGGAGCGGTAGGCGTCCATCGCCATCGCCGACGGGCGGGCGGTGGTGGGGCCGAAGACCTGCTGGGTGAGTCGGTCGAGCTCACGGAAGGGGTCCGTGCGCATGAGCATCACTGGTCACTCCTCTCTTCGGGTGCAGTGGGTGCGATGCCATACGGTCTGCGTCTTCTTATATAGCTCGGAGGAGGAAACTTGACAAGCCCGGACTCAGGTTCGGGTTTCCGAGGCACGCGGGCTAGCCTCAAGATCTTGAGCAGGGTGTAGGACGCAGGAGGCACGTATGGCGAAGGTTCCCAGCGCGGTGGTCGCCGCGAGCGGGCTCGTGGGCGGGTACGGCGTGGCCCGCTGGACCCGGCAGCGGCCGCTCGGCGGGGTCGTCCTGGCCGCGGCCGGGGTGGTCGCGGCGCGGCAGTGGCGGCAGCAGGCCGGTGGGGTGGCCGCGGGGGCGTTGTCGGCCGCGTATGTCGCCGCCTTCGCCGGGTCGCATCCGCTGGCGAAGAAGGTGGGCGCCTGGCCTGCCGTGTTCGGCGTGGCGGGGGCCGTGGGGCTGGCGTCGTGGGCGGTCGCGGACCGGCGCGGCTGACCGGATGATCCGGGAGCGCTGGGCGGGCTGACCGGATGATCCCGGAGCGCAGGGCCGGCTGACCGGATGATCCCGAGGCGCCGGATCGACTGACCGGCCGATCCCAGTGCGCCGGACCGGCTGAGCCGGTGAGCCCGCCCGGCCGACCGGCTCGCCCTCGCGGACACAGCAAAGAACCCGGCCCTGAATCCCAGGGCCGGGTTCTTGATCGGAGCGCCGGGCAGGCCTTGCACCTGCATCTCCCCACAGGAAGTGGGGCGTCTTTCCTTGGACCACCAACGCATCGTCTGCCCGCCGGAGTTCCGGCGACTGGACGCAGACCAACTATAGCGCAGTTGCTGTTATCCCCCGCACCACCAGGCCGTCTCCTCACCGGCCCCCGTAGGTAAGCGACTTATGACGCCGAGGTACGACGACGTGACACGACAGATCAGCCGCCGGAGCATGTTGAAGGCAACGGGCATCGGTATAGGTGCCGGTGTCGGCGCGACCGCGCTCGCCACCCCGGCCGGTTCCGCCGGCGCGAGTTGCTCGACGTAGGCGCGACGTGTGATCTCAGCTCACGAGCCGCAGCACGTCCGCCAGACCGCGCTCACCCGTGCGGGGTTCCGCCGGGAGGATGTAGGCACGCAGGCCGCAGGCGGTCGCGCCGCCGTCGCGGGTCGGGTTGTCGCCGACCATGAGGGTGGCACGGGGGTCGCTGCCGAGGTCGGCGCAGGCTTTGTGGAAGAGTTGCGGATCGGGTTTCTCGCGGCCCTGCTCGTAGGAGATGACGCAGGCGTCGACCAGGGCGTCCAGCCCGTGGTGGGCGAGGTGGGTGCGCAGGTCCCAGGCGAAGTCGCTGACGACGCCGATACGCAGTCCGCGTGCGCGCAGTGCCCGCAGGACCGGTTCGGTGTCGGGGTAGGGGGTCCAGGCGTCCGGGGCGGTGAGTTCCCGGTAGGCCGCCTCCTCCGCGCCGCGCAGGAAGTCCACCCGCTCCCACCAGCCGAACATGGCGCGACGGTGCCGCTCCGGGGAGAGATCCCGGCCGTGCTGAAGGGCGACGACGGAGGGCAGCCGGAAGGCTTCGCGCAACTGCTCGGATATCTCGGCCACCGCGCCGGGCTCGTCCAGCACGGCGGGGCGGCCGCAGGCGGTGCCGACCCGGCGCAGCCACGTCTCCAGGTCGATCATCTGGAAGATGGTGTTGCTGAAATCGAACAGGACGGCCTGTACGGGGGGCACGGGCGCGGCCGTCTCGATGTCGCTGGGGTGGTAGGCGCTGGGTGTTTCGAACAGGGTGTGGATCACGGGGAGGGCTCTTCGGGTTCGACGGTCTCCACCGGGACGCCGAGGTCGCGTATGGCCGCGACTTCCGCGTCGGAGATGCCGGTGTCGGTGATGACGGCGTCGTAGTCGGCCACGGTGCCGTAGGCGTACGTGGCGGTCTTGCCGAACTTCGAGTGGTCCGCCAGGAGCAGGGTCTGTTCGGCGGAGGCGGCCATGGCCAGCTTCACCTCCACGTAGTCGTTCAGGGGGTGGAAGAGCTGGCCTTCCAGAACGGCGGTGGCGGACATGAGGGCGAGGTCGGCACGGATCTGGGACAGGGCGCGGGTGACGGTGGGGCCGGTACAGGAGTTGAAGTCGCCGCGGTAGTGGCCGCCCAGCAGGGTGACGCTCACGCCGGGTGCGGACCCGAGGCGTTGCGCGAGGCCGACGGAGTTGGTGACGACGTGCACCTGGTCGAGTCCGGCCAGCCTGGGGACCAGGGGGAACAGGGTCGTCGAGTCGTCCATGAGCACCGTGCTGCCCGGTCTGATCCGGTCGGCGACGGCTGCGCACAACGCGTTCTTGGCGGCGAGGGCGCTGGTCTCACGGAAGCGGGTGGCCGTCTCCATGGTGAGGGCGGGGAAGGCGACGGCCCGCCCGCGTTCCTTGCGCAGCAGATGGCGCCCGGCCAGGTCGTCCAGGTCCCGGTGCATGGTCATGAGGCTGACGTCGAAGTGCCGGGCGAGGTCGTCGATGCGGGTCTCGCCGTGGTCGGCGACGTACCGCAGCACGGCCTGCCGTCGCTCCTCGACGGCGGCGGCCGACAGGCGCGTACGGGCGGTCACAGCGCCCCTCCTTCTCGATCGCTCCGGTCTCGCAGTCTCGCACACTGGCCGGTGGCGGCCGGGGCCCGGCCCGGGCGGGTGTGGTTCGGGTCGGCGTAGTAGGTGACCCCCAGCGCCTCCAGGCGGTCGACCATGCCGTCGAACCG
>NZ_JBEZOK010000047.1:0-21011 GCF_040706515.1 Streptomyces sp. NPDC047880
GGGGCGCCCCCCCCGGCGGCCCCCCACCTCGACGTTCGACGGGACGGGGCCGGTCAGGACCCTGACTGCGTGCTTCCCGCGATCACCGCGGACGGTGACGGCCGGCGGCTGACGCGCTTGTGCTCGGTCGCCTGGTGGGAGAACTGCGTGTGGTAGAGATCGGCGTAGAGTCCTGCCTCCGCCAGCAGTTCGTCGTGGGTGCCGCTCTCGCAGATCCGTCCGTCCTCGACGACCAGGATCTGGTCGGCCTCACGGATGGTGGACAGCCGGTGGGCGATCACCAGCGAGGTGCGGCCGGCGAGGGCGGTCTTGAGCGCCTGCTGGATCGCCGCCTCCGACTCCGAGTCCAGATGGGCGGTCGCCTCGTCGAGCACGACGATCGGCGGAGCCTTGAGCAGCAACCGGGCCAGCGCTATCCGCTGCTTCTCGCCGCCGGAGAGCCGGTAGCCCCGGTCACCGACGACCGTGTCGAGGCCCTCGGGGAGCGCGCTGATGGTGTCCCACATCAGCGCCGCCCTGCACGCCTCGATCAGCTCCGATTCGTCGGCCCCAGGACGGGCGTAGGCCAGGTTGGCGCGGAGGGTGTCGTGGAAGAGGTGGGACTCCTGAGTGACGACACCGACGTTCTCGCGCAGTGAGGCGAGGGTCAGTTCGCGGATGTCGTGGCCGCCGATGCGGACGGTGCCCGCGTTCGGATCGTACATACGGGGCACCAGCTGGGTGATGGTCGTCTTGCCGGCCCCCGACGGGCCGACCAGCGCGGTGAGTTTCCCGGCCGGAGCGCGGAAGCTCAGCTCGTGGAGGATCTCCTGGGGGACCGCGTCCGACCGTTCGTGCTTGCGGCTCGCGGCGGCCTCCAGCGACGCCATCGACACCTCGTCGGCGCTGGGGTACCGGAAGGAAACCGCTTCGAACTCGATGTCCGGCGCGGACGCAGGCTGCCCCTTGCCGCCCTCGGCGCCGGCTTCGAGGCGCAGCGCCTTGGCGCCGGGGCGCTCGGTGATCAGCGGCTTGAGATCGAGAACCTCGAAGACCCGGTCGAAGCTGACCAGGGCGACCGTGGCGGTCGCCTGCATGGTCGACAGTTCGTTGACCGGGCCGTACAGCCGCATCAGCAGGGCCACCATCGCCACGAGCGTGCCGAACTCGATGGCACCGTCGATGGTGAGGGCGCCGCCCAGGCCGTAGACCAGGGCCGTGGTGAACGTCGTGAGAATGGTGACGATGATGGGCAGCAGCCGACCCCAGACGACCAACTTGACCGCGAGATCGCGGACTTGGGCGGCCTTGCCGGCGAACAGCTCCTCCTCGTCCTGGGGGCGCCCGTACAGTTTGGCCAGCATGGCGCCCGACACGTTGAAGCGCTCGGTCATCATCGAGCTCATCTCGGCGTCCTGCTCCATCAGCGATCTGGTGATGCGCTGCATACGACGCGTCAGCAGACGTGCGGGGATCAGGAACAGCGGAATCATCACCAGAGCCGCCACGGTGATCTGCCAGGAGAGGTAGAACATCGCGCCGAGGACCAGGACCAGGGTCAGAACCGTGGAGACGGCCTGGGTGAGCAGGGTGGTCACGGCCTGCCGGGCGCCGGCGACGTCCGTGTTCAGCCTGCTGATCAGCTTGCCGGTCTGCGTGCGGGTGAAGAACGCCAGTGGCTGCTGCTGCACATGTGCGAACACCTGGGTGCGCAGTTCGTAGACGACTCCTTCACCCACCCGGCCCGAGCAGCGGCTCTGGACGTAGACGACCCCGGCGCTCACCAGGGCGAGCCCTGCCAGCGCCAGGCTGAGCCACACGACGACGTGGAGGTGCCCGGGCAGGATGCCGTGATCGATGATGTACTTGAGGATCAGCGGACTGGCGGCCGCGATGCAGGCGTCGACGGCGGTCACGGTCAGCAACAGCGCGACCTGCCAGCGGTATGGCCGGGCGTACGGGAGGATTCGCCGTACCGTTCCCGGTCTGACCTGCTGGCGCTGGATCGACTCGTCGCCCGGCCGCAGCCGTATCGGGCCCATGGACGGGCGGTTTAGCACGGTCACGGAAACTGCCTCGCTCTCTGTTCTTCTCGCATCGCCACATCGGGTGGAGAGAAGACATCGGGTCAACATCCGGCGACCAGGACCGGAATTCTGCGGTGTGCTGAATCGCCGTCGCAGCATTCCATGAAGAGAAAACCGTGGCATCCACGATGCATTGCACGGTCGCCCCGATCAATACCGGACGGACCGCTCATCCGGCCCTTTGCGGGCTGCTCGGCCAACACTCCGGGCAGGGTGCCGAACTCGGAGACAGAGATCGCGGCGCTTTTTTGGGAGGCGCGGAATGGCGTCACGCGCGTGAGGGCCCCGAAGAGGCCGGCGGGTAGTAAGTGGCGGGTGAGACGGGGGGAGTTGGAGCTCCCCCCGGGCACCTTCGATCAGCCCTCGGTCCAGCCGTGGTTCTTGGCGGACTGGAGCAATCCCGCTCGGATCTGCACGATCTGATCCCCTGTCAGTGACGGAGCGGTCGACAGGAGCACCTCGGTCACCTCGTGCAGGTACTCGTTCGCGGCGAGCACGTCGCACAGGGAGTCGTCACCGTCCGCCTGCCTGGCCGGCTCCGACGCCAGGGCCGCGGCGGCGCCGACGGGCGTCTGGAAGGCCGGAGACTTGGCGTCGGCCCCGTCCACCAGCCGGACCGCCGAGGCCTTGAGTCCGCGGTCACCCTCCTCCACCTCGAACTGGACCGAGAGGCCCGAGCGGAGATAGTGCTCGGGGATCAGGAGATCGTTCACGTGCAGGAAGACGTCGTCCCCTCCGTGATCGGGAGCGATGAAACCAAAACCCCGCACACTGTCGAACCGCACCACACGACCGGTAACCATGCCCACCAACCCCTTGCCCACCGGGCCCCTTGCCCGGATCAGCGTCATGCTGCAGAAGATAGGACAGGGGCGCCCGTGGAGGCGAGCGCACCGGCGGGCCGTCCTCACGGGCCCGCCGTCGGTCGCTCATCCGCGACCTGGACGGAGACCTGGACACAGCCCAGGACGGAGGCCTGGACGGAGGCCTGGACGGAGGCCTGGAACGGCGGTCGAACAGGGCGTTCAACCGCCGCCGTGCCGCACTTGAACGCCTTCTCGCGGCGTCGGCGGATTGGTCTTGGCCAGTTGCCGGAACCGCACGCCGGATGTAGGTTCGAATGCAGTTTCGGGCGTTCTGGAGGAGTGGCGGTGAGTTGATGAAACCGCTGCCGGTGTACTGGTCGCGAGTTCGACAGCATTGAGTCCGCATTTCCCTCACTGCCCGGCGGTCGCAGATTTTCTGCCGAAAGTCGTCGTCAAGAACAAGACGTTTCGTCAGTGGGGGAGCGGGAAATGAAGCGTAGCGCTGTCGACTCGAGGTATCCAGAATCCTCCGGAGACAGAGACGACTCGGCCTGGCCCGCCGCGGCTCCCGCGCCGGCCGTGCGCGGGGTCACGTCCGTTCCGGTCGCTTCGCTCCTTCCCGCGGACTCCCCGCGTCTCGAAGGCCAGGCCGCGGAGCACGTGGCCCGGTTGGCGGCGGTGGAGACCCCGCTCCCTCCCATCCTGGTGGACCGGCGCAGCATGCGCGTGATCGACGGGATGCACCGGCTGGCGGCCGCCTTCCGCAAGGGCGAGGCGACCATCCTCGTCGAGTTCTTCGACGGCACCGCCGAGGAGGCGTTCCTGCGGGCCGTCGAGGCGAACGTGACCCACGGCCTCCCGCTGTCGAAGGAGGACCGCCGGGCCGCGACCGAGCGCATCATCGCCTCGCACCCTGCGATGTCGGACCGGGCGATCGCCCGGGTCGCGGGCCTGGGAGCCAAGACGGTCGCCGCCATCCGGCGCAACTCGGCAGGCGGGAATGCCCAGTTGAGCGCACGCATCGGCCGGGACGGCAAAGTGCGCCCCCTCAACAGCGCCGAGGGCCGCGAGCGGGCCGCCAGGCTGATCGCCGAGCGCCCGCAGGCGTCGTTGCGTGAGATCGCGAGGCTCGCCGGAGTCTCGCCCGCGACGGTGAGCGACGTCCGCAGACGACTCCTGGCCGGTGAGCCGCCCGTCCCGGAGCAGACGTCGCAGCCGGCACCGCCCGCCGACGAGCGGCCGGAAACCGACGCGGTGAAGCCGATCCTGCCCGGGCCCGCCACGCCGGAGGGACCACGGCAGCCGGCGCGGGGCAGCCGGCTGCCGGTCCCCGATCCCGCCGCCCTGCTCGACAGGTTGCTCAGCGATCCTTCGCTGCGGCACAGGGAGGAGGACCGGCGCCTGTTCCGGGTACTTCAGCGCAACGCCATCGAGGAGCGGGGCTGGTCCAGGCTGGCCGCCGCGGTGCCGTCGCACTGCGGGGACCTCGTCGTCGACCTCGCCCGCCAGTACGCCGAGACCTGGCTGGAGGTCGCGCAGGAACTCGACGAGAGCGCTGAGTGAGGACGCGCGGGAACCGGTGCGGGAGTCCCTACGAGACCTGACGAGTCCTGACGTGCTCTGACGTGCCCTCGTGGGGGCGGCGACACCTCTTGGCGGGCCTCCTGAGTGGCGAGCTACCCCCTGGCTCCCCTGCGCGACGAACAACCCTGACCCCCTGCGCGGCGAACACCCCACACTCCTTGTGCGCCGCGGACGCCCCGTCTCCTCGTGCGCCTCGCTCAGGCGCGCCCGAGGACGACGACGGCGTTGTGCCCGCCGAAGCCGAACGAGTTGCTCACCGCCACGGTGACCGGGGCGGACCTCGGACCGCCGTGCACGATGTCGAGGTCGGCGATGTCGGCCCCCGGCTCAACGAAGTTGGCGGTGGGCGGCACGACACCCTGTTCGACGGACAAGGCCGTGAACACCGCCTCTGCGGCGCCGCCCGCTCCCAGCATGTGCCCCGTCACTCCCTTCGTGGAGGTGACCGCCGTGTGCGGGCCGAAGACGTCGTGGATGAGGCGTGCCTCGATGGCGTCGCCCAGCGGCGTGCCCGTCGCATGTGCGTTGACCAGTGCCACGTCCGACGCGGCCACCCCGGCGTCCGCCATCGCGCTCCGCATGGCGAGCCGCGCGCCCTTCCCGTCCGGATCGGGCGAGGTGAGGTGGTGGGCGTCCGTGGACTCGCCGTACCCGAGGAGCGTCGCGTACGGGCGTCGGCCACGGGCCCGCGCGTCCGCCGCGCGCTCCAGCACGAGCACCGCGGCCCCTTCCGCCAGTACGAAGCCGTCACGCTGCCGGTCGAACGGCCGGGAGGCCGACGACGGTTCGTCGCGGCGCCGGGACAGCGCCTTGAGCCGGTCGAAGGCGCCGGACAGGAGCGGGGTGACAGCGGCGTCCGTGCCACCGGCCAGTACGACGTCGCAGCGGCCGGCGCGCAACAGGTCGAGGGCGAAACCCAGCGCCGTGGTGCCCGACGCGCACGCGGTGGACACGGCGAGCGTGGGCCCGTGCAGGCCGAGGTCCAGGGCCACCGTGGCCGCGGCCATGTTCCCGATGGCCTTGGGGACGGTCAGCGGATTGACCGCACGCGGCCCCGTGTTCCGCAGCCGCGCCGACTGCTCCAGCCAGGTTTCCAGGCCGCCGACGGCGGTACCGATCAACACCCCGACCCTGGCCGGGTCCCAGTGCCCGCCGTCCGCCGCCGCGTCCGCCACGGCTTCGCGGGCCGCTGCGACGGCGTACTGCGTGAACGGATCCATCCGGCGCGCATCGGTCCCCAGGACCGCGTCCGTGTCGAACGCCGACACCGCGCAGCTGAAATCGACGGCCATGCCGTCGAGCCGGGCGTCGGGAGCCGCCGTGGGCAGCCCGGCACAGGCCGCCTTCCACGCCGTCGCCGTGTCCGTACCGGCGGGCGACACGATCCCGAGACCCGTGATCACCACATCCGGGTGCTGCTGTCTTCGTCCGTTCATGCCGGTACGACCGCCCCACGAGCGTCCAGCAGCCCCGCCAGCTCGGTCACGGTGGTGGAACCGGTCAGCTCCTCCTCCTCGACCGTCACGCCGAGTTCCTCCTCCAGATGCGCGCCGAGCTCCGCCAGAGACAGCGAGTCCACATCCAGTTCCGTGAACGACTTGTCGGGGTCGATGACTCCGGGGACCTTGTAGACGGTGCCGAGGAGGGTGGTGAGGTAGTCGATGAACACAGATGGCTCCTTCTTTCAGACCTCTGAGGTGACGGCGGTCAGATGTGGCCAGATCAGTCCCGTGGAGGCCCAGCTGAGGCCGCCGCCGAAGGCGGTCAGCACGGTGCGGGCCCCGGGTTTCAGCCGGTGGCCGGCCACCGCGCCGGCCAGGGCCAGCGGGATGGAGGCGGCCGCGGTGTTGCCGGTGTGCGCGAGTACGCAGAGCACGCGTTCCGGCGGGAGTCCGAGCCGGCCGGCCAAGGCCTCGATGATGCGTGCGTTCGCCTGGTGCGGTACGAGCATGCCGAGGGCTCCGGGGCTCCAGCCGCAGTCCTTCATGACTCGGCGGGCCGACTCCGCCATGCGGTCGACGGCCTGCAGATACACCTTCCGCCCGGACATGGTGAACCAGCGCTGCCCGGTGCCCTGTTCGCGGGCGCCGGGGATCCGGATCAGGTCCGCGCCCGTGCCGTCGCTGCCCAGGTCGTGGGCGAGGAGCGCCCCGGGTTCGCCGGTCGCACCGGAGCGCAGCACGACCGCCCCGGCCCCGTCGCCGAAGAGGACGGCCGTGGACCGGTCCGCCGGGTCGACGATGCGTGAGTACGTCTCCGCCGCCACGACCAGGACGCTGTCCACGGTCCCGGCAGTGATCAGTGCACCGGCCGTCGTCAGCGCGTACAGGAACCCGCTGCAGACGGCTGAGACGTCGAACGCGAGGACATGCCCCAGTCCCGTGCGGGACGCGATCTCGGGGGCCGCGGAGGGGCAGGGGCGCTCCGGTGTCGTCGTGGCGAAGACGAGGCCGTCGACGGTGTCGGTCCCTGCCGACCGCAGTGCGTTTCCGGCGGCCTCGCAGGCCAGGTCGAGCACCGACAGCCCCGGGTCGATGCGTCGGCGGGACCGGATTCCGGTACGGGTGCGAATCCATTCGTCACTGGTGTCCAGGCCTTCCGCCAATGAGGTGTTGTGGACCGCTCTCGACGGAAGGCAGGCTCCCAGTCCGGAGATCACGGCCGCGGCCCGGGGTTCGGAATCCATCCGGGCACCGATGTCGAGGCGTGACGCGCTCATACAGCCGCCTCCCGAAGTGCGTGCACGATCGGCACGGCAGTTCCGTGGCATGAGGTGATGTGAATCGTCCGGCGACGGTATCCATTTCCGGATCCGGGCACAACCGTGGCCGGAAATGGTCTTCACTGATCGCCGGAACGGAATTTCGGCATCACCTTCCAGAGGTGATCACTGCTGTGAAATCGCAGGTGAGAAGGGGTGAGTTGTTCAACTGGTGCGGCGGCGCAGTTGAACGATGGGTGTGGTGCTGCCGCTGATTGATTAGCCTCCAACCGTTGCTGATCGGGGGATGGCCCTGACCGGCCGGCTGATGTGACTACCTCGGAAGGGACGGCGTGGTGACGAATCCATTCGACGACCCCGATGCCAACTACTATGTCTTGGTCAATGAGGAGGGACAGCACTCCCTCTGGCCGGTCTTCGTGGATGTGCCGGACGGCTGGAAGACGGTGTTCGGTGAGGCGGGCCGCACGGAATGCCTCGACTACATCGAGAGGGCCTGGACCGATATGCGTCCCAAGAGTCTGATCGAGGCCATGGAGAAGAAGTAGGCATTCGAAAGGCCTGTGCCCTCGGCCCGACGTCCACGTCGGGCCGAGGGCACAGGCATGTGTGCGCCGCCTTGCCGCCGAGTCGTGCTGCTGGGCGGTCTTTCAGTCCGCCGGGTGAGGCGGGGGTACGGCCGCGCCGGCCTGCCGCAGGAGGGCGGGCAGGGTGTCCGCCATCCGCTCCATCGTCTGGTCCAGGACGAAGTGACCGGCGTCGATGTGATGGAGGGAGAACGCGGTGCTCGTCTCCTCGCGCCAGGCCGCCAGGTCCTCGAAGCTCACGAAGGGATCGTGCCGGCCGCCCACCGCCGTGATCGGCACGTCTAGGGGTGTCGCCTGCCGGGGCGCTCCCTCCTCGGCGATACGGAAGTCGGCGCGGAGCGTCGGCTCGAAGACGTCCATGATCTCGGGGTCGTCGAGCACGGACGTGTCGATCCCGCCGTAGCGCGCGACACGTTCGAAGAACGCCTCCCGCGGCAGCAGATGGATCGACTCCGAGGAGTGCCGGACGGGCCCCGCGATGGAGGAGACGAACAGCGCGGCAGGAAGCCGCTCCCGTGCCTCGCGGATGCGGCGGGCCAGTTCCAGCGCGACGACGCTGCCGGAGCAGTGCCCGAGGAACACGAAAGGCCGGTCGGTCAGCGGCGCGACCACGGGTTCGAGCGCGTCCACCAGCTGGTGGAGGTCGTCGAAAGGCCGCTCGTCGATCCGGTTCTCCCGCCCCGGGTAGCGCACGGCGCACAGTTCGGCCTCGGGCAGCAGGCGCCTCGCCCACGGGGTGAACGCGGCCGCCCCGGCGCCCGCGTGCGGGAAGCAGAACACCCTGATGCCCGGATCCTCGTTCCGCCTGGGACGGACGACCCACCGCTTGGCGGACAGCAGGGCCCGCGGGTCCGGTGCTGGTGGTGGTGCCGGTACCGGTGGCGGTGCGGGTGTGGCTGCGGGTGCGGGAGAAACATCCGTCATCTCAGGCCACCCGCCATGCGAAGACGGTGTGCAGATCAGTGGTGCGGTACTCCGCCGCCTGCCGGACGAAGGTGGTCATGCCCTGGCTCTGCAGGAGCGAGACCACCGCATCGAGCGCCCCGCCCCGATCGGCGACCTCCACGGCGGCGTTGGCGATCCCCGGCCACAGACGGTCGCCGATGCCCCGCAGCACCCGGAGTTCGAAGCCCTCCACGTCGACCTTGAGGAAGTCGACCCGGTCGATGCCGGCCTGCCCGGCGAACGTCTCCACGCGCCGCACGTCACAGCGCACCAGGCGCCGTTCGTCGAGGCTGTCCTCCACCAGATCCTTCGCCTCCTGGATGAACTCATCCCGGAGCTCCTCGTCTAGCGAGTCGGCGGCACTGGTGATGAACGCCGAGGCGAGCACCCTGTCGACCGCCGGGTCGGCGTCGAAGCCCGACATCATACTGTAGTTCGGGTAGTAGGTGAGCTCGCGCGACTGGTCCTCGTCACCCAGGGCCAGATTGTGGACGCGCACACCGGGAAGGTGGCCCGTGTTCCGCCGGAGGGCGTCGAAGACGTCGGGTGCCGGTTCGAAGGAGAACACTTGCGCGTCGGGCCACCGCTGCGTCGCGAAGAGCGTGAACAGCCCTATGTTGGCGCCGACATCGAGAACCACCGGCTTCTCGGACATGCGCCAGCCCTGCGGTGGGACGTAGGACTCGTCGTCGAAGATCTCGCCGTACAGGTAATCCGTCTCGTTGCCGTTGAGACTGAAGACGTGCATCCCGTTCGGGAGCTTTCTCCTGACCGGAGCCGTGGGAGTTCCTCCACCTGCTGTCATCGCACCGAGATTAGGGTCCCGCCGACTCCGGCACCGGCAGTACGGGAGGCGATCCCTGAGGCAGTTTCCCCGGGCACCGGGCCGCACCACCGGGGAAAGGGCGGTATGCGCGCTGCCTACGAGTCGCCGCCCGAACTGCCGTTCAGCGTGCGCGGGGCCTCGTACCGTACTCGGGTGATTCGGCGACGCTAAGGAGCGCACCCATGGTGAGGGCACAGCAGCACGCCGTCCGGCTCCGCCTGGGTGATCCCGCCCAGGCAGAACTCCTGAGGGAGCGTTTCCCGGGCGTCGGCGACGTGCCGGACCTCCGCGTCGTGGACGTACCTCCGGTGATGGGAGACCCCGGCGCCCCGGACGTGTGGTGCGGGGAAGCGGCGCGAGTGGGAGACGGAGTGCACGCGCTGCTGCTCCGCCATCCGGACGGATCGGCCGACCTGGTCGTCGTGGCCCCCCGCGCCGTGCTGGACACGGCCGGACTGCGGCGCCTGGTCTCCGAGCTGGCCGACGGGGACCAGGAGGCGGTGAGGGCGGAGTTCAAGCGCATCGCCGACAGCCCCGTGGGCACGCCCACGACCCGGAACGGCGCCCCTCCCGGCTGGGGATTCGGCGAGGGTGACGGCGACCGGTCCGCCACGGCCTGGGCGGCCCTGCCGTCCGGTGCGCCGGCCGACGACATGAGACTGCGCACCGCTCTGGCCGTGACGCTGCGACGCTACGCGGACGACGGCACCGATGAGATCGTCCTCGGCTCCGACGAGGGCGCCGTGGCCGTACGGGTGAACGGCACCCTCGACGAGGTGTACCGGCAGCCGCATCCGTGCGTGGACGCTCCGGTGGTGGCCGGCACACTGCCCGGCGGCGACGGGGAACCGCTGCGCGAGGGCGAGGCCTACCTCCCCTCACTCGCGCCGGTGTTCCCCCTGACGTTCTCCCTCGTCCGCCGTGCGGACCGCAGGCTGTGGCTGCGCTGCGACCACCTGCTGAGTCACGCCGGTCCCACGACCGGTGCGCAACTGGCCCGGCACGTGGCCCATGTGTACGGGCGGTCGTCGACGGCACCGCGGACTCCTGCCGCCGACGTCGAGCTGTTCGACGACGAGGAACGCGACCGCATCGTGCGCCTGGGCAGTTCCCTGCCCGCGCCGCCTGTCCCGGCGGAAACCGTGCACGGGGCATTCGCCCGGGTCGTGGCCTCCGCTCCCGATGCCGTCGCGGTCTGCGACGACGACGTGCGGCTCACCTACGCGCAACTCGACGACCTGGCGGACATGTTCGCGGCGGGTCTGCGCGCGCGCGGGATCCGCCCCGGGGACCGTGTCGGAGTCTGTCTGGACCGGTCGGCGGAACTGGTCGCCGTGCTGCTCGGCGTGCTCAAGGCCGGCGCCGTCTACGTCCCGGCCGACCCCGCGTACCCGGCTGAACGGGTCGGCCACATGATGGAGACCTCGGCGGCACACCTGCTGGTGACCCGCCGCCCCGACCTCCCGCAACAGGGCGAGAACCGCCTGGCGACCCCTGACCGGCTGCTCGAGGACGACCACGCGCCCGGCGCACAGCACGGCAGGGGGGACGATGACACCGCCTACGTGATCTACACGTCCGGTTCCACTGGGCGGCCCAAGGGCGTCGCCGTACCCCACGGCAACGTGCTGAGTCTGGTGCAGGCGACCCGCGCCGACTTCGGCCTGGGGGCGTCGGACGTGTGGACGTTCTTCCACTCGAGCGCCTTCGACTTCTCGGTGTGGGAGATGTGGGGCTGTCTGCTGACCGGCGGCCGCCTGGTGGTCGTGCCGCACCTCACCTCACGCGAACCCGACCGGTTCCGCGACCTCATGATCGCCCACGGGGTCACGGTGCTCAGCCAGACGCCCTCGGCCCTCGCCAACCTCTTGTCCGTCGACTACGCGGGCCTCGCCGTGCGGCTGGTGATCCTGGGCGGTGAACCACTGGACGCCAGGATGCTGCTGCCGTGGTTCGACGCGTACCCCGACGACCGGTGCCGGGTGGTGAACATGTTCGGCATCACCGAGACCACCGTGCACGTCACGGCGCAGACCGTGACGCGTGACCTGGCGCTCGGCGCGACGCGCTCGGTGGGCGCACCGCTGCCCGGATGGCACGTCTACGTGCTGGACCCCGAGGGGCGGCTGCTGCCGCCCGGTGTCGCGGGCGAGATCTGCGTCGGTGGCGCCGGCGTCGCCCACGGCTACGTCGGCCGGCCGGACCTGACCGCCGAACGGTTCCTGCCCGACCCGTACCACGGCGGCCGCATGTACCGCAGCGGCGACCGGGGACGGCTGCGGCCGGACGGTGCACTGGAACACCTGGGACGCCTGGACAACCAGGTGAAGATACGGGGGTTCCGGATCGAACTGGACGAGATCCGCACGGTGTTGCTGGAGAACGAAGCCGTGCGGGCCGCAGCGGTCGTCGTGGGCTCCACGGCCGGGGGCGGCTCGTCCGCTCTGCGCCTCGACGCCTACGTCGTGCTGGACGGCGGTGATGTGCGGGGCGTTCGCGAACACGCCGCCGCCGTCCTGCCCGACTACATGGTTCCGGCCACGGTGACCGAGGTGGACGCCCTGCCGTTGACGACGAGCGGCAAGGTGGATGTCGCGCGTCTGCCTTCCCCCGAGATCACCACGAGGGCCGCCGATGACGCCACCCCGACGGCGGACGACGAACTGGCCACCCGGCTCCAGGAGTTGTGGTCACGGCTCCTGGGCTTCCCGGTCGGTCTCGACGACGACTTCTTCGAGGCCGGCGGGAACTCCATGGCCGCGGTGAAGAGCTCCGCGGCGATGCGGGCCGAGGGGATTCCCACCCTCCGCCTGCGCGAGTTCTACCGCAACCCGACCATCCGCCAGGTGGTGGCGGCCCTCAAGGCGGCGGACCGCTGACAGGCGGCGCACGGCCCCGGCGGTCCCCGCCGGCGGCCGGCGCCGCTCACGACGTCAGCGGCTGGACGTCACGAAGCCCGCCCCAGGAGACGGTCACACCGCAGGGAGGGGAGGAAGGTGCGAGCTCGGAGTGCACGAGGTGGCGCACCAGGTTGAGCACCACGAACCGCTGCGCGTTCCCGTGCGAGGACGCGACGCGGCGTACGAGACCGCGTGTGCGCAACGCGTGCACGGCGCTCTCCGCATCCGTGACGGAACCGGCGAGCAGCGTGACGGCGTCGCTCACCGTCCAGGGCCGCGAGTCGACCAGCCTGCGCAGGGCGTCGAGCTGGAACGGCGGAAGCGACGCGAGGACGTCACGCATCCACACGATGAGCGGGACATCGGTCCGGGACGGAGACATCACCAGCCGTGCCGGGGACGCCTGCGCCATGCGCAGGAGTTCCGTGGGCTCGTAGATGAGCAGCCAGGAGGCGGCCGACTCGAGCGCCGACGGAATCCCGTCGAGAAGCCAGCAGACGCCGGCGATCGCGACCACTGTCTCCGGGGACGACACCGCCGCCGGGTAGAGCAGGGCGCAGCGCGACAGCATGTACCGCGTCACGGGGGAGTCGACGGCGCGTGCCGCATCGCCTGTGCGGGAGTCCCATTCCGGGACATCGAGGGGGAAGAGCGTGAAGGTGATCTCCCCGGCGCGTCCCGGCGCGACGTCGCAGGACTCCATCAGCACCCGCAGACTGCGGCAGAGCCGCAGCAGCGCCCGCAGGTCCCGGTGATCCCGGTCGTCGAGGTCACGGTCGTCGACGACGAGGAGGGCGTCATCCGCGGCGAGGTGGCCGGCCACCTCGTCCACCGTGGCGGCACAGCCGACCACGTCCGCGACGCGGCTCACCAGCCGGCGCGCACAACCGTGCGGGCTGCTGCCGGGCAGCGCCTCAGGACGCTCCAGGAAGATCACCGGAACGAGCCGGGTCCGGTGCAGTTCGCTCGCGACGTACTGGACCAGCGTCGTCTTGCCCACCCCGGGCGCGCCCACCACCCGGACCAGCCGGTGACCGGTGGACCGCAGCAGTCCGATGAGCGAGGACGTCTCCTCCTCGCGGGCAAGGGGCGGGGACAGGGGAGCCGGGGGTGCCGGCAGGTCGTCGTGGAGCGACCGCACCGCCGTAGGCCCGGCGGCGGCTTCCAGTTCCGCACGCCGTGCTCCGTTCAACCGCAGGGCATCGGCCAGCAACCGGACGGTCTGCAGACGCGGGCTGCCGGTACGGTCGAGTTCGAGGTCGCGAATGGCGCGGATACTCACCGTCGAGATCTCGGCGAGCTGCCCCTGTGTCATACCCGCCCGCTTTCGCGCGCTTCGCAACACGGAACCGAACGGTGTCTTCGATATGCGATCGACGCTCAATGCCCCCCGCTCTCTGTGCTATTGGGCACGGCTCATCCGCCCTACCGTACGCAAGCACGACTTCCGGTGTCAGCGGGAGCACGCCCCCATCGGACCGGCAGCCGTTCAAGTGAGGCGCCGACTCAGTTGAACACGCGGAGCGCCGACCTGGACCGTCTTCGAGAGGTACTGCCACCATGGGGCGCGCCGTGGCCAGGCAGCCGGCTACCGGTCACTGGGCGAGTGGCCGCGCCGATCATGTCCGTGTCCTGATTCGCCCCGCCGACGGCCGGAAGGGACGAGCACGTCGCACTCGGCGGAATTCCCGACCGCATGGTGGGGAATTCCGGGCGCAGTACCCGGGGGGGGTGCTGAACAGCATCCCCTCGCAGCTTTGTCATTGAGGACTGGACGGTAATTCAGCATGCCTCGACGGCGGCTGCTCTTCGCTGCTCCAGTCGATGATTCGGATCGGTTGGGGTGTGCAGGGATGGCTGCAACTGTTGGTGGACACCGGGAACTCACGGCCGGTCAGCTCGCTGTCTGGTACGCGCAGCAACTCGACCCCGAGAACCCGGTCTACAACGTCGGCGAGTACGTGGAGATACGCGGCCCCCTCGACGTGGACCTGCTCACTCGAGCCCTGCGCCGCACGATGGACGACGCCGAGACGGCGCGGCTGCGCTTCCGGCTGGTGGACGGCGTTCCGCGACAGCACCTCGGTGACGCGGACGACCACCCCGTCGAGATCCTGGACCTCACCGCGGAGCCCGATCCCCGCGCGGCCGCCGAGGCGTGGATGCTGGGCCGGATGCGCCTGCCGATGGACGTCCTCGACGGGCCTCTCACCCGCTATGCCGTGATCAAGGTCGGCCCGGACCGCCACTACTGGATGCACTGCGCTCACCACCTCGTGATGGACGGACACAGCGGCCGGCTGTTCGCCGACCGGCTGGCGCACAACTACACGGCCCTCGCGGAAGGCCGCGATCCTCGGCAGGACCGGACCATGGAGCCGATCGCGGTACTCCTGGACGAGGACCGCGCCTACCGTTCTTCCCCGGCCCTGGCGGAGGACAGGGCGTACTGGACGGGCGCGCTGTCGGACCTCCCGCACACGAGACGGTCCGAGGGACACAGGCCCCGGCAGCTCCCCCGGACGCCGGTACGGCACCGGGGCGAGATCGACGCCGAGGACAGCGCCGGCCTCAAGCGGGGCGCGCGGCGGCTGAGGACCACCCTGGCCGGTCTGACGATCGCCGCCGCTGCCCTCTACCACCACCGCACGACCGACGCGCGGGACATCGTCGTCGGGGTCCCCGTCGTCGGGCGTTCCGGACGCCGGGCGCTCGCGGTCCCCGGCATGACGTCGAACATCCTCCCCATCCGGGTCTCCGTCGGCGCGTCGACCACGGTGGGGAACCTCCTGCGGCAGATCACCGCACAGGTGCGTGCCGCGACCCGGCACCAGCGCTACCGCTACGAGGACATGCTGCGCGACCTGAAGCTCCTCGGTGGCGTTCCGCTCTGCGACCTGATCGTCAACGTCATGTCGTTCGACTACCGGCTCGGCTTCGGCGACTGCACGGCGACCACCCGCAACCTCGCCAACGGCCCCATCGACACACTGAGCTTCGACGTCTACGACCGGCTGGACGGCACCGGCCTCCAGATGGACGTCGACGTGCACCGCGGCGCGCGCGACCTGGAGCCGGAAGAGCAGATCTGCCCCCGCTTCCGCCGGATCCTGCAGAGCCTCGCCACTGCCGAGCACACCGACCCCCTCGGCCGGATCGACGTCCTGTCGGAGCAGGAGCGGGCGCGCGTCCTCGTCGAGTGGAACGACACGGTCTCCGAGGCGGTGACGGAGCCGTCGCCGGCGCAGCTGTGGGAGGCGCGGGCGGCCCGCACGCCGGACGCGATCGCCGGAGGCACCGGCATGTCCGTCGCCGAGCTGGACGGGCGGGCCGATCGGCTGGCGCGCCATCTGGCCGAGCAGGGGGTGGGCCCGGAGTCCGTGGTCGGGCTGTGCACGTCACGCGGCACGGACACGATCGTGGCGACCCTGGCGGTATGGAAGGCCGGCGGCGCCACACTGCCGGTCGACCCGGCCCTGCCGGCCGGGCAAGTCGCCCGGCTGCTCGCCGACACCGGCACGGAACTCGTCCTCACCGGCCCGGGCGACCGGCCGCCGGTTCCGCCGTCGAGCCGGGTACGAGCGGTCGCCCTGGACGATCCGTCACTGACGGAACCGCTGGACGGGCCGCGCACCGGGCCGTTGGGCCTCCGTGTCCCGAGCCGGACCCTCGCACAGGTGATCCCCGCGACGGACGCGACGGGACACCCGGCGTGCGTGGGGATCACCCATGGCGCGCTGGCCAACTATGTCGCGTGGGCGGCGGACGCGTATGCGACGGCGAACGGGGCCGGCGTACCTCCGCAGGCGGCGGCACCGGTCGACGGGACCCTGCTGAGCGCGCTGCTGGCGTCGACGACGACCGGGGCCGAGGTGCCGGACAGCGGCGACGCCCCGCCCCGGTGGGGGAGCGACGGCACCGGCGCCGACGCGCTGGTGGCCTGCTGCGTCCACGAGACGGCGGGCACCGGCGAAGCGCGGGACGGCTCGGTCCGGCGCGGGCGACCGGTCGCGAACAACCGGGTCTACGTGCTCGACGCCGGGCTCCGCCCCGTCGCGCCGGGCGTACCGGGTGAGCTGTACCTGGCCGGTGCCGGGGTGGCGCGCGGGGTCCTGGGCCGGGCCGGGGCGACGGCGGAGCGGTTCGTCGCCGACCCGTTCGCGGCGGACGGGTCGCGCATGTACCGGGCCGGCATGCGGGTGCGCTGGACCACCGGTGGTGAGCTGGAGTTCCCCGCCCGGGTAGCCGAGGCGGAACAGTTCGGACAGAACCCGCCTGCACCCGAGCAGCCCACGGGCGCGGACACGGGACGAGACTCGGCCCACGCCCGTGAAGAGGCCCTGTGCGCGCTGTTCGCCGAGGTCCTGGACCTGGAGAGCGTGGACGCCGCCGACGACTTCTTCGACCTGGGCGGCCATTCACTGCTGGCGACACAGCTCGTCAGCCGCATCCGCAGCATGCTGAACGTCGAACTGCCGATGCGGGCCGTGTTCGAGACGCCGACCGTCGCGGGACTCGCGGACAGACTGGCGGGCGCGGACCAGGCTCGCGTGGTGCTCGCCCGACGGGAACGCCCCGAGCGGGTGCCGCTGTCGTTCGCGCAGCGCCGGCTGTGGTTCCTGAGCCGGCTGGAGGGCCCCAGCGCCACCTACAACACCCCGATCGTGCTGAGGCTGTCCGGCCGGCTGGACTCCGCGGCCCTGAACGCCGCCATGCGTGACGTGCTGGACCGCCACGAGGCGCTCCGCACGATCCTGCCGTCCGAGGACGGAGAGCCGTACCAGGCGGTCCTCGGCATGGGGGACCTCGACTGGGAGCTGACGGAGGTCACCGTCCGGGATTCCGGCCGCGCCTACGAGCAACTCTCACAGATGACCGACCTGCCCGGACTGGCCGCGTCCGCCGAGGGGACCCTCTCGGAGCTGGCGGGTGCCGTCGTGGGAGCCGCCGGCCATGTCTTCGACCTGTCGGCAGAAGTCCCCGTGAGGGCCTGGCTGTTCCACACCGACCGCCCGGACGAGCACGTGCTGGTGGTGCTGGTGCACCACATCGCCGGTGACGGCTGGTCCATGGGACCGCTGGCCCGGGACATCTCCACGGCCTACTCGGCGCGCTGCGAGGGCCGGGCACCCGGGTGGGACGAGCTGCCCGTGCAGTACGCCGACTACGCCCTGTGGCAGAGGGAGTTGCTGGGATCGGACGGTGACCCGAGGAGCCTGCTGTCGCGCCAGGTGGCGTACTGGCGTGACGCACTCGCGGGCGCGCCGGAGGAGCTGCACCTGCCGGCGGACCGGCCACGCCCGGCGGTGGCGACTCACCGCGGACGCACGGCCGCCTTCGGCGTCTCCGCAGAGGTGCACGCGCGCCTGCTGGACCTGGCCCGCGCGGAGGGCGTGACACCGTTCATGGTGCTGCACGGCGCCCTGGCGGTACTGCTGTCCCGCCTGGGAGCAGGCGTGGACATCCCCATCGGGTCGGCGGTGGCGGGGCGCACCGACGAGGCGCTCGACGACCTGGTCGGCTGCTTCGTCAACACCCTGGTGCTGCGCACCGACCTGTCCGGTGACCCGGCGTTCACCGAGGTGCTGCGCCGCGTGCGGGAAGCGGGCCTGGGGGCCTTCGAGCATCAGGACGTGCCGTTCGAGCGGCTGGTGGAGGAGCTGGCTCCGCAGCGTTCCCTCGCCCGCCACCCCCTCTTCCAAGTCGTCCTCACCATGAACGACATCGCCGACGGGCTGATGGAACTGCCGGGGCTGCGCGCGGAGATGATGTCGACCGCCCGGCCCGCGGCCAAGTTCGACCTGGACGTCATGGCGGGTGAGGCGTTCGACGACGCGGGGGCACCGGCCGGCATCCGGGGCGCGCTGACCGCGGCGGTGGACCTGTTCGACGAGGGTGCCGCCCAGCGGATCGCGGACCGGTTCGTCCGTGCGCTCGAGGAACTGGTCACGGCTCCCGAGACGCGACTGAGCCAGGTCGGGGTGCTGTCAGCGGCCGAACGCGCTCAGGTCCTGACCGCGTGGAACGACACGGCGACCGAGTCGGCGGGCGAGCTGGTGCCCGAGCTGTTCGCAGCGCAGGCGGCGCGGACGGCGGACGCCACGGCCGTCGTCTCGTCCGGCGGTTCGGTGTCGTACGCGGAACTGGACGGAAGGGCGAACCGGCTGGCGCACTACCTGCGGGCCCAGGGCGTGGGCACGGACTCGGTGGTGGGCCTGTGCCTGCCGCGGGGCGTGGAGACCGTCACCGGAATGCTGGCGGTGTGGAAGGCGGGCGCGGCCTACCTGCCGATCGACCCCGGCCAGCCCGCGGAACGGATCGCGTTCATGCTCGGCGACAGCCGCGCCGTGCTGACGCTGACCACGGAGGAGATCCTGGAGGAACTCCCGGCGGGACGGCACCGTCTGGTCGCGGTGGACGGCATCATGGTGGCGGCCCAGCTCACCTCCGCGCCCCACACGGCACCCGACGTCGACCTGTGGGCGCAACAGGTGGCCTACGTGATGTACACGTCGGGGTCGACCGGGCGCCCCAAGGGTGTGGCCGTCACCCACGGTGCTCTGGCCAACTATGTGACCTCGGTGCCGGCCCGGGTGGGCTTCGGCACGCCGGGCGGCCGCTACGCGGTACTCCAGGCGCAGGCCACGGACCTGGGGAACACCGTGGTGTTCGCGTCCCTGACCACAGGAGGCGAACTCCACGTCCTGGACGCCGAGACGGTCACCGACCCGATCGCCGTCGCGGCATACCTCGCGGAGCACCGGATCGACTTCCTGAAGGCAGTCCCCTCACACGTGGCCGCGCTCGGCCCCGACGGCGCACTGCCCGCCCGGGCACTGGTCCTCGGCGGTGAAGCGGCCTCGCCCGCTCTCGTGGGCGACCTCCTGGCCACGGCCGGCGACCGGGCCGTCTTCAACCACTACGGGCCCACGGAGACGACGATCGGCGTCGCCACCACCCGCCTGACCCCGGACCAGGCGGCCTCCGGAGTGATACCGGTGGGCACCCCGACGGCCAACACCCGGCTGTACGTACTGGACGCCACGCTGGAGCCGGTCCCACCGGGCGTGGTGGGGGAGCTGTACGTCGCAGGCGCGCAACTGGCGCGCGGCTACACGGGGCAGCCGGGGCTGACCGCCGAACGCTTCGTGGCATGCCCGTTCGCCGGCGGCGAGCGGATGTACCGCACGGGGGACCGCGCCCGCTGGACCCCTGACGGCCAGGTCGTCTTCGCCGGCCGGGTCGACGAACAGACCAAGATCCGCGGCTTCCGCCTCGAGCCAGGTGAGGTCCAGGCGGTACTGGACGCCCACCCGCAGACCAGCCGAGCAGCGGTCGTCGCCCGGGAGGACATCCCCGGGGAGGTGCGCCTGGTCGCGTACGTCGTCACCGATGACGAGGACACCGATCGCACGGCCCTCGCCGCCTCACTGCGCGCGTACGCCGGTGAACGGCTGCCGGAGCACATGGTGCCGGCGGCGGTGGTGGTCCTGGAGACGCTGCCGCTGACCGGCAACGGCAAGCTCGACCGCTCGGCCCTGCCGGCCCCCGACTACGCCGCGGCGGCCGCACGATCGCGCCGCGGACCGGCCGATCTCCGGGAGGAGATCCTCTGCGGCGCGTTCGCCGAGGTCCTGGGCCTGGAGAGCGTCGGCGTCGACGAC
Source organism: Streptomyces sp. NPDC047880 (assembly GCF_040706515.1). Taxonomy (NCBI): domain Bacteria; kingdom Bacillati; phylum Actinomycetota; class Actinomycetes; order Kitasatosporales; family Streptomycetaceae; genus Streptomyces; species Streptomyces sp. NPDC047880. Next base: position 20,101 of record NZ_JBEZOK010000047.1, read on the forward strand.
GACTTCTTCGAGCTGGGCGGGCATTCGCTGCTGGCCACGCGACTCGTGAGCCGGATCCGCACCGTACTCGGCGTGGAGATGGAGATCAGGACGCTCTTCGACGCCCCGACTCCGGCCGGTGTGGCCGCAGGACTGGCCGGAGCGGGTGCGGCCCGTGCGGCATTGGCCGAGAGGCGAAGGCCGGAGCGGCTGCCCCTGTCGTACGGGCAGCGCCGGCTGTGGTTCATCGGTCAGCTGGAGGGCCCCAGCCAGACCTACAACAGCCCGGTCGTCGTACGCCTCACAGGGGAGCTGGACCGGCAGGCCCTCGCCCAGGCGCTGACGGACGTCATCGGGCGGCACGAAGTGCTGCGGACGGTGTTCCCCGTGGCCGACGGGGAGCCCTACCAGCAGATCGTTCCCGTCGACGAGCTCGACTGGGACCTCAGCGTGGTCGAAGTGCGGCAGGGGGAGCAGCCACAGCGAGACGGCCGCCCGCTCGACCTCGGCGATCTGTCACTGACCGAACCGGTGATCGACCTGCCGACGATCGAACCGGCTCCCGACCTTCCGTCCGGTGAGATCGCCCCGGGCGACCTGACGGCGGCGATGACCCGAGCCGCCGGCTACGCCTTCGACCTGTCCGTCGAGACGCCCGTACGCGCATGGTTGTTCGGGGTGGGCCGCGACGAGCACGTGCTGGTGCTGGTGGTGCACCACATCGCCGGTGACGGCTGGTCGATGGGTCCGCTGGCGCGGGATGTGTCGGTGGCGTACGCGGCGCGGTGTGAGGGTCGGGAGCCCGGGTGGGATGCGTTGCCGGTGCAGTATGCGGATTATGCGTTGTGGCAGCGGGAGTTGCTGGGGTCGGAGGAGGACGCGGGCAGTTTGATGTCGCGTCAGGTGGGGTTCTGGCGTGAGGCGTTGGCGGG
>NZ_JBEZOK010000048.1:0-17143 GCF_040706515.1 Streptomyces sp. NPDC047880
GCCCTCGTACTGGGCGTACTCGGGCTTTCGGCCGGTGCGGCGAGAGGGCGTGCCGGGCGTCGCGACGGGGCGAACGTTGCCTGCCGCGGCACTAGCCGTACATCCGGCGCATCGCGAACTCGACCATCTGCTCCACGGCCTTCGCGTCGAACACCATGCGGTGCTCGCCCTCCATGTCGAGGACGAAGCCGTAGCCGGTCGGCAGCAGGTCCAGCACCTCGGCGCCGGTGATCACGAAGTACTTGGACTCCTTGCCCGCGTACCGGCGCAGCTCCTTGAGCGTGCTGAACATCGGGATCACCGGCTGCTGCGTGTTGTGCAGGGCGAGGAAGCCGGGGTTGTCGCCGCGCGGGCAGTAGACCTTCGACGTCGCGAAGACCTGCTGGAAGTCCTCGGCGGCCATCTGCCCCGTGGTGAAGGCGCGCACCGCGTCCGTGAGGGAGGGCGGGGACGGCTCGGGGTACAGCGGTGGCTGCTGCCCGTATCCGCCGGACATCGGCTGCTGCGGAGGGGCGTACTGCCCTTGCGGGCCCGCTGTCTGGTCGTAGCCGTACATGAGCGCAAGCGTACCGAGAGCGGACGGGCGGGCGGGCCGGTACGGCCGGTCCGGAAAACCGGCAGCGAGTCGACAGCGCCGGTCCTGCGGATCGCTGCGGCCGGCACTCCTGGCGTCGAGGTGTGAGCGCACGCGGCCCGACATCATGGCCGGCTGCCGGTCGTGCCCGTCGCTGAAGACGCCGTCGTCCTCCAGAGCGGCCGCTCAGGTTCCGCACGCCCGCGGCGTAGCCGTCCGTGGCGTGGACGGTGCCGCAGGCGTCCTTCGGGAAGGCGGCGCGACGGACGGCTGCACCGCGGAACTGACCGTTCCGGTGTGACCTGTCACAGATGACGGGTTCGGGGTTGCTTCTTATTACCGACGGGTAGCATCATCGTAGCTACTTGTTGGTACGTGAACTAGCGCGAGGATCCAGTGCCTCGCCGATCTCTCTACGGAGCCGGGAGCCGTCACCATGGGGCACTACAAGTCGAATCTCCGCGACATCGAGTTCAACCTCTTCGAGGTACTCGGGCGGGACAAGGTGTACGGCACCGGTCCGTTCGAGGAGATGGACGTCGAGACCGCGAAGAGCATCCTGGAGGAGCTGACCCGCCTCTCGGAGAACGAGCTGGCCGAGTCCTTCATCGACGCCGACCGCAACCCGCCGGTCTTCGACCCCGAGACCAACACCGCGCCGGTCCCGGCCTCCTTCAAGAAGAGCTACCAGGCCTTCATGGACTCCGAGTACTGGCGGCTCGGCCTCCCCGAGGAGATCGGCGGCACCACCTCGCCCCGCTCCCTGATCTGGGCCTACGCCGAGCTGATCCTGGGCGCCAACCCGGCCGTGTGGATGTACTCCTCGGGCCCGGCCTTCGCCGGCATCCTCTTCGAGGAGGGCAACGAGGTCCAGAAGCACATAGCCAAGGTCGCCACGGAGAAGCAGTGGGGCTCCACCATGGTGCTCACCGAGCCCGACGCGGGCTCCGACGTGGGCGCCGGCCGCACCAAGGCCGTGCAGCAGGAGGACGGCTCCTGGCACATCGAGGGTGTGAAGCGCTTCATCACCTCCGGTGAGCACGACATGTCGGAGAACATCCTCCACTACGTGCTGGCCCGCCCCGAGGGCGCCGGCCCCGGCACCAAGGGCCTGTCCCTCTTCCTCGTCCCGAAGTACCTCTTCGACTTCGAGACCGGCGAGCTGGGCGAGCGCAACGGCGTCTACGCCACGAACGTCGAGCACAAGATGGGCCTGAAGGCCTCCAACACCTGCGAGATGACCTTCGGCGACCAGCACCCCGCCAAGGGCTGGCTGATCGGCGACAAGCACGACGGCATCCGCCAGATGTTCCGCATCATCGAGTTCGCCCGCATGATGGTCGGCACGAAGGCGATCTCCACGCTCTCCACGGGCTACCTCAACGCCCTGGAGTACGCCAAGGAGCGTGTCCAGGGCCCCGACCTGGCGAACTTCATGGACAAGACCGCGCCCAAGGTCACCATCACCCACCACCCCGACGTGCGCCGCTCGCTCATGACGCAGAAGGCGTACGCGGAGGGCATGCGCGCCCTGGTGCTCCACACGGCCTCGATCCAGGACGAGATCCAGGTCAAGGAGGCCGCCGGCGAGGACGTCTCCGCTCTGGAGGCCCTGAACGACCTGCTCCTGCCCATCGTCAAGGGCTACGGCTCCGAGAAGGGCTACGAGCAGCTCGCCCAGTCGCTGCAGACCTTCGGCGGCTCCGGCTTCCTCCAGGAGTACCCGATCGAGCAGTACATCCGGGACTCCAAGATCGACACCCTCTACGAGGGCACCACGGCCATCCAGGGCCAGGACTTCTTCTTCCGGAAGATCGTCCGCAACCAGGGCGCCGCGCTGAACTCCCTCGCCGAGGACATCAAGAAGTTCCTCGCCCTCGGCACGGGCGGCGAGGAGCTGGCCGGTGCCCGCGAGCACCTCGCCAAGGCCGCCGTCGAGCTGGAGGCCATCGTCGGCCTGATGCTCACCGACCTCGCCGCCACCGAGCAGGACGTCAAGAACATCTACAAGGTGGGCCTCAACAGCACCCGCCTGCTGATGGCCTCCGGTGACGTCGTCGTCGGTTACCTGCTGCTCAAGGGTGCCGCGGTCGCCGCCGAGAAGCTGGAGACGGCCACCGCCAAGGACAAGGCCTTCTACACGGGCAAGATCGCCGCCGCGAAGTTCTTCGCCGCCAACGTCCTGCCGGGCGTCACCCTGGCCCGCAAGATCGCCGAGGGCGTCGAGCTGGACCTGATGGAGCTGGACGAGGCCGCGTTCTGATCCTTCACGTCCTCTGGACGAGGGCCCGTTCCCTTACCCGGGGAACGGGCCCTCGTCCGTCGTTAAAGTGAACCCATGACCGAACGAGCCCGCTTCGACCGCGGCCACACCGACGACCTCATGACCTTCCTGGCGGCGAGCCCCTCGCCGTACCACGCCGTGGCCACGGCCGCCGAGCGGCTGGAGAAGGCGGGCTTCAGGCAGGTCGCCGAGACGGACGCCTGGGACGGGACGAGCGGCGGCAAGTACGTCCTGCGCGGCGGCGCGATCGTCGCCTGGTACATGCCGGAGGGCGCCGCGCCCCACACGCCGTTCCGGATCGTCGGCGCCCACACCGACTCCCCCAACCTGCGCGTCAAGCCGCTCCCCGACAGCGGGGCGCACGGCTGGCGCCAGGTGGCCGTGGAGATCTACGGCGGACCGCTGCTCAACTCCTGGCTCGACCGTGACCTCGGCATCGCCGGCCGCCTGACCCTGCGCGACGGCTCGACGCGCCTGGTGAACGTGGACCGGCCGCTGCTGCGCGTCCCGCAGCTCGCCATCCACCTGGACCGCTCGGTCACCGCCGACGGTCTCAAGCTCGACAAGCAGCGGCACATGCAGCCGGTGTGGGGCCTCGGCCGTGACGTGCGCGACGGCGACCTGATCGCCTTCCTGGAGGAGACGGCCGGCATCCCGGCGGGCGAGGTCACCGGCTGGGACCTGATGACGCACTCCGTGGAACCGCCCGCCTACCTGGGCCGCGACCGCGAGCTGCTGGCCGGCCCGCGCATGGACAACCTCCTGTCGGTGCACGCCGGCACCGCCGCCCTCGCGGCCGTCGCCTCCTCCTCGTCGCAGCCGGCGTCCATCCCGGTCCTGGCCGCCTTCGACCACGAGGAGAACGGCTCCCAGTCGGACACCGGCGCGGACGGGCCGCTGCTCGGCAACGTGCTGGAACGCTCGGTGTTCGCCCGCGGCGGCTCCTACGAGGACCGGGCCCGCGCCTTCGCCGGCACGGTCTGCCTGTCCTCCGACACGGGCCACGCCGTCCACCCCAACTACGCGGAGCGGCACGACCCGACGCACCACCCGCGCGTCAACGGCGGCCCGATCCTCAAGGTCAACGTCAACAACCGCTACGCCACGGACGGTTCGGGCCGCGCGGAGTTCACGGCGGCCTGCGAGGCGGCCGACGTGCCCTTCCAGTCGTTCGTCTCCAACAACTCCATGCCCTGCGGCACCACGATCGGCCCGATCACCGCCGCCCGGCACGGCATCCGGACCGTCGACATCGGCGTGGCCATCCTTTCCATGCACAGCGTCCGCGAACTGTGCGGCGCCGACGACCCGTTCCTGCTCGCGAACGCGCTGACGGCGTTCCTGGAGAGGTAGAACGGGTCGTCACCGCATGGGTGTTCGCCTCGGGGGTACCCGGTGTTCCGGGACCGGAACGACCGGACCGTACAGGGAGGCGACACACATGGGCCTCGGCGGATGCATCATCCTCATCGCCGTGGGAGCCATCCTCACGTTCGCGACCGACTGGGACATGCAGGGGGTCAACCTCGACCTGGTCGGCATCATTCTGATGATCGTCGGACTGATCGGCGTCACCACGTTCAGCAGCATCGCCAGGCGCCGTCGCGTGGTGGTGCCCCCGACGACGCCCGGCGTCGTCGAGGACCCGGCGGTCCACCACCGCCGCGACGGCTACAGCGACGGATACGGCGTGTGACGTCCGGGGTTCTCAGGCGTCCATACCGGCCAGCACCAGCGGAAGCCGGTCCGCCCCTGCTTCGGTGAGTCGGACGGGGACACGCCAGTCCTGCTGGTGGACACGGCAGGCCGGGTACTCGTTGTCCGGGTCGTCGTCGCAGGAGGCGGCCGTCGCGGACACATGCAGCACACCCTCCGGAACGGCGGGGTCGAGTTCGAGGGCGCGGGACAGGCCCGTCCCCGCCCCCTCGCCGCCGCGCAGCAGCTCCGGCGGGGTGGAGGAGACCAGCAGGCGGGTCGAGGGGCCGTACCGGGTGTCCAGCCTCCGGCCGGCCGGGGCCTCACGTGCCGTCGACACCCGCCGTCACCGCCGCCAACGCGGCGTCGAAGCCCTTGCGCTCAACGGTCTTGTAGCCGGAGCGACCTCTGTCTATGTGGACCTTACGGACGGTCAGTCCGTTGCGTTCGGCCCAGGCACGGCAGTCGGCTTCCTGCCGTTCGATTGCGGTCTTGCCGTCCCGGTCGAGGGACAGGCGGAGGTACAGGTCGCAGATCGTGTCTTGGTGCACACACTCAGTGTGGTGACAAGTTCGGTGCTCTGTTGTCTATTTTCAGAAATCCAGGATGACGATGCGTCCTCGCAGGTCGGCGAGGGCGTACGGGTGACCGCCCGTATTCAGCCAGCCGCCCTTGCCGCGGAGTTCGGGGGCGCGTACGCGGGGGCTGCGGGGCGCGGGTCTTCCCTGGTTGCTCATGGGTCCAGGATGCCGGGAAACGCCGAAATGATTCGAACGGAGATTTCAGGCATAGAACACATGACTCATTGATTTTTGCATATCTGCACTAAATAGATGATCTTGCTGCAAGGTGTGTCAAAATCGAGCGTCGATTGGCACGAGGCGGGGGAGCCACCATGTCAGCACAGGCCCCGACGTTCGGTGAGGAACTTCGCCGGCGAAGGAACGAGTCCGGGAAATCGCTGACCGACATGGAACGGCTCGTCCATGCGACGAGGTCGCACCTGAGCAAGATCGAGCGGGGCCACCGCAACCCCAGCCTGGAACTGGCCCGCGCCTGCGACGCCAAACTGCGCGCCGACGGCGCGCTCCTCGCCCTGCTGCCCGCCGCGGCGCGGGCGCGTGAGGAGCGTCCCGCCTCGCACGGCGGCGACGGCGTGCCCTGGTCGCTGTGTGTGTCCGCCGACGGCGAGAGCACCTTCACGGCCAGCGACCCCGAGGCACTCGCGGACGGTCACGCCTCCGCCGTCGTGGCGCACTGGGCCGTCACGCCGGGCTGCCGGGAAGCCGTCTCGGTGGAGGCGTCGCTCCCCGTGTTCCACGCCGTGTTCGACGAGTACCGCCGGCTCGGCCAGTGCTCCGGGCCCGCCCTCGTGATCCCGCTGAGCAGCACGGCCACCGGGGCGCTGCGCGGTCTCGCCCACGGCGCCGCGCCCGCCGGCCGCGCCGCCGTGCTCCGGCTCGCCGCGCGCTTCGCCGAGTACACGGGCTGGATGTGGCAGGAGGCGGGCGACGACCGGGCCGCCCGCTGGTGGACCGAGCAGGCCGCACAACTGGCCGCCTCGTGCGGCGATCACGAGATGGCCGCGTACACACTGCTGCGCCGGGCCGAACTCGCCCTCTACGCAGGGGACGCGCAGACCACCGTGGAACTCGCGGAGGCGGCCGGCCGGCAGGCTCGCGGCCTGCGCACCAGGGAACTGGCCGCGCAGCGCGAGGCCCAGGGGTACGCGCTCATGGGCAGCGAGACGCAGTGTCTGCGCGCCCTCGACCGGGGAGCCGGACTCGTGGACGCCGCCCGGACGCAGACGGACGAGGCCCCCGCGCTGGGCAGCACCCACCTCCCCGACCTCGCCGCCTTCGTCGCGGCCTGGTGCCTGCGGGAACTCGGCGAGTCCGAGGCCGCCGTCACCCTGCTCGACGCGGGACAGGACACCATCGCCCCGCACGCCCTGCGGGCCCGCGCCCGGCACGGCGCCCGGCTGGCCCTCGCCCTCGCGGACGCCGACGAGGTCGACCGGGCCTGCGCGGTGGCCCGGTCCGTCGCCGAGGACGTGCGGACCACCGACTCCGCCACCGTACGGGCCGACTTGCGGCAACTGAGGTCGTCGCTGGCCACCCGGCGGAAACATCCCGCGGTCCGCGACCTCCTGCCGGTCATCGCCGCGAGCCTGCGTGGGGCCCGGACGACCTGAGGCTCCCCGCACCACCGCGCCCGGGCCGCGACAGCCGCCCGGGCGGCCTCCGACGACCGCCCCGGTCGCCTGTGTCCTGTTGGCACCGGAAGTGTCAACAGGCAACGCGTTGACCGTCCGTACGGCGGCTGAAAATGTCGGATTTACCCACCGTCGGCGCCGCGTCGGCGACCCATCTCCAACTCGCCCGCGGAGCACACGACTCCGGGCATCAGCCCAGCCCACCCGGACCTGCCGGGTGCGCGCCCTCTCACGAAACGAGGAACAGCATGGCTCCCCGTGTCTTCGTCAACTTCCGCCGTGCCGACACCGGTACGGCCGGTCCGCACCTGGACACAGCGCTCCGGGACGAGTTCGGCGAGCGGGAGGTGTTCCGGGACCAGCGGTCGATCGGCAAGGGCGCGCACTTCCCCGACGAGATCACGGGTGCCCTGCGCAAGTGCGACCTGCTGCTCGCGGTCATGGGCCACCGGTGGGCGACGGCGACGGACGACGCAGGCCGCCGCTGCATCGACGACCCGGAGGACTGGGTCCGCAAGGAGATCGCCCTGGCGTTCGCCTGGGGCATCGACGTCCTCCCGGTCCTGGTCGACGGCGCGGACATGCCGAACGCGTCCGAACTCCCGGCCGACATCCGCAACCTGAGCAGCCGCCAGTGCGTGTTCTTCCGGCCGCACCAGGAACACATCGACTTCCCGCCACTCTTCGAGGCGGTCCACAAGGCGGTTCCCGGCCTGCGCCGCAGGCGCCCCCGCCGGCCCCAGGGCGAGAGCGGCGGAGCCACGTACAACGTCGAGCGCTTCGACCACGGCTCGGCCAACTTCGGCGGCAACGGCAACACAGCCAACACGTACAACTTCGGCCCCGAGGAAGACGACGAGGAACGCCCATGAGCACGACTGACGACGTCCCCGCGCCCGGCGCCCCGGCCCCGGCACCCGCATCCGAGCCGAGACCGGACGCGCCGCCCCCCGGACCCGAGGAGCCGCCCGCCGCGGACGCCGGCGCGCCGGAGGACGCCGGCGAACCGGCCGGTCCCGGTCCGGACGACGACGACCGGGACGACGACGACCGGCCCGACGACGGCCGGGACGACGAGGGGCGGAGCGACGAAGAGCCCGGCGAGCAGGCCGACTCCCCGCCGGACGACGACCGGTCCCGGAAATCCGGGCAGCGGGCGCGCGACGCGGAGGACCGCTTCCGGGCCGAGATCGAGACCATCGCCGCCTTCCACGAGGCGTACAACAACGCCCTGGCCTTCGGCGGCAACGCCTACACGCTGAACGTCGGCACGGCCAAGGCCGCCGAACTCCACCGCATACGTCTCGACGCCACGGAGACGGCACGACTGCACCAGCTGCACCAGCCCGTCCCGCACCAGGAGCAGATGGCCGAAACGCTGCGCGAGCACCACCTCGTCACCCTGGTCGGGCGGTCGGGCAGCGGACGGGAGGACACAGGCACCTTCCTGCTGGCCGACCGGTGCGGCAGCGACCGGGTCTCCGTCCTGCACAGCGCCGACGCCGACCTGCTCCAGGCCCTGGTCGCACAGGCCCGGCGCTGCCTGAAGCGCGGGGAGGGCGTCCTGGTCGGTCTGGGCGGCCGGCGCCCCGGCAGGAGCACGCTCCAGGCGCTGAGCCTGCTCGCCCGTGCGCACGGGACGTACGTCGTCCTGGTCGTCGAGGACACCCGGACCGACGACGACCTCCCGGCCCCCTACGCCGTCCGGCACCTGCGCCCCGAGCCGCGGCCGGTGCTGGACGCGCACCTGAAGTCCGTGCTGGAGGCGCACCGCGCCCGGTGCACCGACCGCGACCGCTGCGACCGGGCACGGCTGCGCCGGTTCGCGGACGGGGTGCTGGACGACCCACGGGTGGGCGACAAGCTCGACGCCGCCCGCTCGATCGACTGGATCACGTCCTTCGCCCGGAACATCGCCGCGTGCCTGCACGGCACCGAGGACGCCCTGGACGTCCTTCTCGACACCCCTCACGAGGACTTGCGGAGCCTCGCCAGACGGTTCCTGAAGCTGTCGGAGACGCAGAACGCCGACGGGGAACCGTCCGCCTCGGAGGCCGAGACGCACCACCAGGCCGTGCGGATCTCCTACGTCCTCGGACACGATCTGCCGCTGTCCGACGTCCTGCGGATGGGCACGCGGCTGAGCGCGGAGATGCTGCGCGCCGAGTACCGGGAGTCGGCGCCCGCCCGGCCCGTCTTCGAGCTGGACCTGGACCGGCTGGTCGCACCGGGCATGGGCATCGCCGCCGAGGCCGGAGCCCACCTGTCCGACAACCCGCGCCGCGCCCGGCTCACGGACCCGGATCTGATGCCGGCGGTCATCGAGGTGATCTGGCACGGATTCGGCTGGCTGCGCGACCCGCTGGTCGCGTGGCTGCGGGCCCTGGCCGACGACCGTCTGGAGCGGGTCGGCGCCCGGGCCGCCGTGATCGTCGGCCATCTGCTCCGGCACGACTTCGACAGCGTGTACCGGGACGTGGTGAAGGACTGGGCACGCAGCCCGTCGGTGCGCGACCGCCGCTACGCCGCCATGGCGCTGTCGGTGGCGATGGCCGCCGACGATCCCCGGATCACGGCCCAGGTCGCCCGTCAGGTGCGGGACTGGTCCGGCAGCCCCAGTCCGCAACTCCAGGACAGCGCCGCGCGGACCTACGGGACGCAGGTGGGGACCCAGGACGTGCCGGGCACCCTGCGGGCCCTGCAAGGCCTGGGCGGCCGGCCCGCGCTCGACCCCTATGCCTCCGTCGCCTACTCGACCGCGGCGCTGTTCCTCGCCGAGGGCGGCGCGGCACCCGTCGCCGAGGCGCTCGGGCGGTGGATCCGTGCGGGCGACGGGCACCTGCCGCGGCACGCGGTCCGCACCCTGCTGGTCCTCGGCCCCCTGGCCGCGGGACCCGAGCTGCCGTCCCGTCCGACGCTCGCCCACCAGGCGATGGAGGACCCCGGGGGCGAGGAAACGCTGCTGCTGTTGTGGCAGCGCGCGCTGATCGACCCGGCCCATTCGGGCCAGGCCTGGCGCCTGCTGTGCGACTGGCTGGTCGCGGCCGACGAGGACGAGGAACTGACCCTTTTCCTGGAGAAGTTCGCGCTCCGGATGTGGCCGCCCAAGGACCGCCGCGCCCTGTTCAACCTGCGCCGGTGGGCGCGCCAACTGCCGGACGCCCGGTTGATCGCCCGGCTTCTGCGTGGCCTGAGCGGCGCTTGAGCCCCGGCGCACCTCGTACCGCCTTCTCCCGGCCGGCACCACCCGGCCCCGGCACATCACACCCGAAAACAGACCGACCCCACAGGAGGACCGACATGGCACGCCGCAAAGGCCTGTTCGCCACGCTGCGCGAGGCGTGGCGAACCTGGCGACGGAACCGGTACGACGACACCTTCGAGGAGGAGCCGGAGAGCGCGGGCTCCGACGACGGGGACGAGACCACCCGGCAGCCCCGCCGCAGGAAGGTTTTCGTGCAGTCCCTGCCCCCGGAGACACCGCTCTCCATGGCGGCGCGGGACGACGTCTTCTCCTACGAGGTGTTCCCGACGTTCCAGTGGAACAGCTCGGCGATGTCGCGGGAGACGCTGAAGGAACGCGTCGTGCACCACGAGGCGACGGCGCGCGAGGAGTTGCTGCGGGTCGGCTGGTCGGCCGCCCGCGACTGCGACCCGGCCGACCCGGTCGCCGCCGAGCGCGCGATCAACAAGAAGCTGTCGATCGACGGCAACTGGTGCTTCGACGACACCGAGGGCCTCATCCGGTGCACACCCTCGGTCCGGGTCCGGGTCGACCCCGCCCTGCGCGAGCACGTGCTGCCGCACCGTCTGAACGAGCTGACGCTCCGGGAGACGCAGCGCCTGGGCCTGATCAGGGCGGAGCGGGCGCGGGAGCTCACCGAGGCCTGGCTGAAGGTGATCAGCGACCTGGAGCTGATCGGTGAACTCGACGCCCACCAGAGGCGTCTGCTGGTCCCGTTCGCGGCCACGCTCGCCGACCAGGACTTCCGCAAGGTCATGGAGGGACTGCGCAGGCAGCGCCGTACCAGCGTCGACGCGCTGATCACGACGCTGGAGGGGGCGCGCGGCGCCCACCAGGAGGCCGGGCTGTTCGAGTTCGCCGACGCCTACGACAAGGCGATCGGCGCGTTCCGCCGGGAGATGGGGCTCAGCGAGTCGTCCTGGATCGAGGACGCCATCGCCTCCGAGGGGCCGGCCCTGTGAGCGCCGCACGCCGGCTTTCCGCCGCCGTCGCGGTGGTGGGCGTCCTTACGGCCGCCCCACTGCTCACCGGCTGCGAGGAAGAGGACGAGAGAGCCGGATGCGCCTGGACGAAGACCCAGGCGCCCGCCCCGGAGGACGACCGGACCGTCGTCCTCGTCGACGGTTCGGCATCCGTGCACGTCAAGAAGGCCGGGTCCCGGGGACCGGACTACGGGCGGACCGTCGACGGGCTCCTCGACAAGGAGGACGAGAAGGGGAAGACCGTCTCCATCGGCACCTTCGGCGGGCCCGCCGGGGACGTCGTGTGGACCGTGCAGGAGCGGCCCGGCGACTGGAAGGAGAGCAACGACAACCCGCGCAACCAGGAGCTGAACCGCCAGGGCGCGAACGACTGCCTGCGCGACGACCTCGCCACGGCCCAGCGGACCCGGCCCGTCGACGGGGGCACCGACGTCCTCGCCGCGCTGGCGGCGGGCGCCGAGATGCTCAGTGACGCGAAGGGCGAACGGCACCTGCTCGTGCTCAGCGACGGGCTGTCCACCACGGGCTGCGCCGACCTGCGGGGGGCGCGGTTCGGCTCGGCGCAGGACATCAAGTCGATCGTCTCGGTGTGCGCCGCGCGGGGGGAGTTCAGCGAACTCCCCCGTCTGTCGGGGGTGAAGGTCACGTTCGTGGGCCTGGGGCACTCCGCGGGGGGCCAGCCCTCCGCCGACACGGCCCAGCGCCTCTGGCTGCGCAAGCTGTGGACCACGCTGTGCGAGCGGGCCGGCGGCACGTGCGACGCCGAGGACTCCTCCGTCATGGCGCAGTCCCCCGCTCCGGCCCGGCCGGGTTCCCCGGGCGAGCCGGTGGTGCGCTACGGAGACAGCCGCTCCCGGACGATCACGCTGCCGGGCGCCGCCCTGTTCGACACGGACTCGCCGAGGCTGCGGCGCGCGGCCGTCAGCACGCTCGCCGACGTCGCCGCGACCGCACGCACCACCCCCTCGCTCGACCGGGTCGTGGTCAACGGCTACGTCGACCCGCGCGGCGGCTCGGGCAACGACCGCGAGCTGTCCCAGGACCGGGCGGACGCGGTGCGGGAGGTCCTCGTCGACCACGGGGTGGCCGCTTCCCGTGTGACGGCGCACGGCCGGGGCCGGTCACCGGGCTGCCCCGAGACCGAGGAGACGGCCGCCGGGGACATGACCCGGGAGCAGCGGTGGCAGTGCGACCGCCGCGTGGACATCGAGATCATCCGGAAGTGAGGCGAGGCATCCGCCATGAAAGTGAACGGCAGCAACGGTTCGAACGGGGGCGCCCGCGAGGCGCCCATACCCTGCCCCGGTAAGAAGTTCCTCCCCTTCGTGGGCCCGGACGGGCCCCGGCCCGCCGGGCGGCCGGCCGACCCCGTGGACAGCCGGGAACACGCCGTGCTGATGCGGGCCTTCACGCAGGCCAACAACGGCCTGGCCAAGGCCCAGCGGAACCTCGGGGAGCTGGGCACGACGCTGGTGGAGACGTTCCAGTCGGCGCTCACCGCGATCGACGCCGTGGAGCGTTTCACCGTCGGCCGGACGGCGGGCGAGGCCCGCAACCGGGTCCGCGCGATCCGGGTCCGGCACACCTCGGACGGGCCGGAGGGGCTGCGCCGCAGCCGCCGGCCCTGGTCGTGGCTCCAGTGGGTGATGCTGGGGCTGAGCGCCCTGTTCGACCTGCCCTTCGTCGGCCAGGCCACGGCGCAGGCCCTGAGCGTCGGCCCGGACGGCCCGTGGCAGACCGTGGTCTACGCCCTGTCCTTCCTGGTCGCCCTCGGGGTGTCCACCCTCCAGTTCGCGCTGAGCTGCTGGCTGGCGAGATCGCTGTTCCGGCTGCGGGTACGCGCCGCTCACCGCACCGAACGGGTGCGGCGCGCGCCCTGGCCCGCACTGCGGCACGCGCTGCGGCTGGACGGCCCCCGCACCGAGACCCGGCGGCCGGACGGTCTCCCCTGGTCCGCGCCGGTCCTTCCGGTCCTCGCCAACCTGCTGCTCCTCGGCCTGCTCGCCACGACCGCCTACACGCGGACGGACCAGAGCAACCCGCTGGCCTTCGACACGGCCGGCACGGTGATGGCCGTCTTCCTCATCGTCTCGCTCGGTCTCGCCACCGCGGCGACGGCCGTCCTCGCGCACAATCCCTACGCCGAGGCCGACAAGGCGGCCTCCGGCTCCGCGTCCGCCGCCGAGGAGAGCGCGGACCGGCTCGTGTCCGAGGCGCGGCAGCGACTCGTCTCGCACAGCACCTCCTGGCACCGGCTGCGCTCCGCCCTGGAGCAGGCGGAGGCCGACGCGCACCGCGCCGTGGACGACGCCTGCGTCCTGATGCTCGAGGAGCGGGCCGAGAGCGGCGTCGCCGGCACCCTGGAACTGCCGCTGCGCGGCTACGCATGGCCGGCCGGCCCGGACCGGGCCGGGGGAGACGGCAGGACCGCCCTGCCCCGGCTGCGCCTGGAAATGCTGGAGCACGGCGACGGGCTGCTGGACCGGTACGCACCGACCCGGCTGGAGAACTGGCTGGAGGAGACCGTCGAGGAACTGAACGAGCAGTTCTCACAGCCGGACATCGAACCTCCCGACGCCCCGCCGGCCGAGGAGCCGCCCGACACCCGGCCCGGCACCCCGCCCGGGCCCGAGACCCCGCCCGGGCCCGACGGGGCATCCCCCGGATGACCGGCGGCCCGGGCCTCGACGAACAGCGCCTCAAGCACCTGGAGCTGCTCCAGAGCGTGATCGCCCGGCTCGGCAACAACTCGTTCCTGATCAAGGGCTGGTGCATCACGCTGAGCGGGGTGCTCGTCGCGGTCGCGGACCGGAGGCCGGGCCGCGCGACGATCCCCGTGGTCCTGGCCCTCGCCGTCGGCTTCTGGCTGCTCGACGGCTACTACCTCCGCCAGGAGCGGCTGTTCCGCGCCCTCTACGAGAAGGTCGTCAGCGACCGGGACGACCCGCCACCCCCGTTCACCATGGACGCCGAGCGCCACGGCGGGACGGTGTCCTGGCTCGCCGTGCTGCTGTCCCGGCCGATGCTGTTCTGCTACGGCGTGCTGGCCGCGGCCAACAGCCTGCTTCTCGTCTTCCTGAGCTGAGGCGCGCCGGGCCGGGACGGGCTCACCCGCCGGCCGGGCGGGCCGACCAGGGCCGCCGGTCCGGGCCCGGCCGGCGGCCGGCACCGGCGACCGGTGTCCAGGGCAGCAGGATGCCGTCGCCGTCGCGGCGCGGCACCAGGTGGACGTGCATGTGCCGCACGGTCTGCGTGGCGGCGGCGCCCCGCGACGTGATGACGTTGCAGTCGCCCATCTCGGCGGCGAGTTCCGCGACGCGCCGCATCGTCGCCGCGGACACCAGCGGGTCCGCCGCCACGTCCGGGACGTGCGTCTTGGGCAGCACCAGCACGTGGCCCGCCGTGACGCCCCCGCCGCGGGGCAGGATCGCCAGCGCGTCGGGCCAGTCGCGCAGCACCTGGGCGGGGGCGAGCCCGCGCACGATGCGGCAGAACGGGCACGTGACCGCGGTGCGCGGGCCGTCGGCGGCCGGCTCCTCGGGAAGATCGCGGTCCTCTGCTGCCCGGTGCATGTCCCCTCCAGGGTGCGGACGTGACGGCTGCTCACCGTCACCGTACGGTTGCCTTCGCCCGGACGGACCCGGGGCCGGCGCCGGTGCCGGACGGGCCTCGGCCCTTCGGCCTATCGGCGGCGTTTCGGACCGGGCCGCGGGGAAGCCCTGGTCTCATGAGATTCCTCGTGTACGACCGGCTCCTCGGTTTCGGTGACGACTACTGGATCGAGGACGACCGCGGCAGCAAGGCGTTCCTCGTCGACGGCAAGGCCCTGCGGCTGCGGGACACCTGGGAGCTGAAGGACACCCAGGGGCGCGTCCTCGTCGACATCCACCAGAAGATGCTCGCCCTGCGCGACACCATGGTGCTCCAGCGCGGCGGGGAACCGCTGGCGACCATTCGCAGGAAACGGCTGTCCCTGCTGCGCAACCACTACCGGGTGGCGTTGGCCGACGGCAACGAGCTGGACGTCAGCGGCAAGATCCTCGACCGGGAGTTCGCCGTCGAGTTCGACGGGGAGCTGCTGGCGGTGATCTCCCGGCGGTGGCTGACCGTACGGGACACCTACGGCGTGGACGTCGTCCGCGAGGACGCCGATCCGGCGCTGCTGATCGCGGTGGCCGTGTGCGTGATCCACCTGGCGGAGAAGGAACGGGAGGACTGAGCCGCCCGGGCGTCCACGTACGCCCAGGGGCGTCCTCAGGGCCTGCGCGGCGGCTGGAGTCCCAGCATCCGGTCCTTCAGCGCCGGGAACTGCTCCCGGGTCGCCGCGACCTTCCCCGGGTCGAACTCCACCGTGAGGACCTCCTCGCCGGCACCGGCCTGCCCCAGCACCTCGCCCCACGGGTCGACCACGATCGAGTGACCGGCCTGGGGAACTCCGGCGTGCGTCCCGGCCGTTGCGCAGGCGACGAGGAACGACTGGTTCTCCACGGCCCGGGCCTGGGCCAGCAGCGTCCAGTGGGCGCGGCGGCGCTCCGGCCAGCCCGCCGACACCACGAGCGTCTCCGCACCGGCGTCGACCAGACCGCGGAAGAGCTCGGGGAAGCGGAGGTCGTAGCAGGTGGACAGGCCGAGGGTCGTCTCGGGCAGACGCACCGTCACCAGCTCGCTGCCCGCCCCCATCAGCACGGCCTCGCCCTGGTCGAAGCCGAAGCGGTGGATCTTGCGGTAGGCGGCGGCCAGGTCGCCGGAGGGGGAGAAGACCAGGGAGGTGTTGTAGAGCGGGCCGTCGGGGTCCCGCTCCGGGACGGAGCCCGCGTGCAGCCAGACGCCCGCGTCGCTCGCGGCCTTCGCCATCGCCTCGTACGTCGGCCCGTCGAGCGGCTCGGCCTCACGCCCGAACTCCTCGTAGGCGAAGGCACCCGTGGTCCACAGCTCCGGCAGGACGACGAGATCGGCTCCGGCCTGCTCCCGGACCAGCGCCGCCACGCGCCGGCGGCGCGCTTCGACCGATTCGTCCTCGTTCACGGCGATCTGGATCACAGAGGCGCGCACACT
Organism: Streptomyces sp. NPDC047880; assembly: GCF_040706515.1. Taxonomy (NCBI): domain Bacteria; kingdom Bacillati; phylum Actinomycetota; class Actinomycetes; order Kitasatosporales; family Streptomycetaceae; genus Streptomyces; species Streptomyces sp. NPDC047880. Next base: position 16,051 of record NZ_JBEZOK010000048.1, read on the forward strand.
ACCACCGTCCTGGCATTCGAGCCGTCCACACGGGCCTACGATCGTCACACGAAAGCACTGCCGGGGTGCCTCACAGCAGCGTAACTTAGCTCGCAAGACGCCCGCCGACAGCCGCCACCTCCCACTGGCAACGCCGCCACCACCTGCCCGTGACCGAACCGCCGAGGGGTCCCGTTCCGTGAGTCTGCATCCCACCCTCCAGCCCTACGCCGATGCCTGGACCCACTCCGTCGAAGCGATAGCCGAGCTGCTCCAGCCGCTCGCGGAGGCCGAATGGAACCGGCGGACGCCGTGCCCCGGGTGGTCGGTGCGGGACGTGGTCTCCCACGTCATCGGTCTGGACTGCGAGATGCTCGGCGACCCGCGTCCCATCCACAGCCTCCCGCGTGACCTCTTCCACGTCACCAACGAGCACCAGCGCTACATGGAGATGCAGGTCGACGTCCGCCGCCACCACACGGCGCCGGAGATGACCTCCGAGCTGGAGTACGTGATCATCCGCCGCAACCGGCAGCTGCGGAACGAGTCGCGCGACCCGGGCACGACGGTGCGGGGGCCGCTCGGCAGCGAACTCACCCTGGAGGAGTCGATGCGGCGGCACGCGTTCGACGTGTGGGTGCACGAGCAGGATCTGCGCACCGCCCTCGGCCGCCCCGGCAACCTCGACTCCCCCGGCGCGCTCATCACCCGTGACGTGCTCCTCGGCGAACTCCCGCGCGTGGTCGCCGAGAACGCGCAGGCACCGCGCAGCTCGGCGATCGTCTTCGACGTGCACGGTCCGGTGGAATTCCTGCGCACGATCCGCGTCGACATCCAGGGCCGCGGCACCCTGGAAACGGCCCCGGCCCTCGGCCCGGCCGCCACCCTCACCCTCGACTGGGAGACGTACGTCCGCCTGGCCTGCGGCCGCGTCACCCCGGAGTCGGTCTCCGACCGCCTGAAGACGGAGGGCGACCCGGATCTGGCGGCGGCGATCCTGAACAACTTCAGGGTGACGCCCGCCGCGTCCGGGCTGCCGGTCCTGGTCGTCGACGACCCGCGCGCGCAGATGGGCGAGCTGGCCGCCACGATCTACGGCCACCCCGGCCGGGAC
>NZ_JBEZOK010000049.1:0-10754 GCF_040706515.1 Streptomyces sp. NPDC047880
CTCGCCGCACCGGCCGAAAGCCCGAGTACGCCCCGTACGAGGGCTTCCGGCCGGCACGCCGAGAGCACGCACCGGACGCCGCTCCTTCACGGGCACACGTTGCCCGCCGCGGCACTAGCTCCGCCGGGTGTCCGGCCGGCTGCGGGCCTCGGCGGCCTCCACCAGCACCCGGCCCGCCGCCGTCCGCGAGTACAGCACCGACCGGCCCGCCCGCCGCCGCTCCACGAGACCGGCGTCCAGCAGCACCCGCAGATGCCGCCCCACCGACCCGAGCCCCTGCCCGGTCACGGCGACCAGCTGGCTGGTGCTCAGGGGCGAGCCCAGCCGGACCAGCACACCGGCGCGGGCGGTGCCGAGCAGCGCGCCGAGGCCCGCCGGCACGGGCCCGCCGCCCGGGTCGGCGAGTGCCCCGGCACACGGATAGACCAGCGCGTACCGGTCCGTCCCCTCCCACGCCACCCAGCCGATGCGCTGCGTGGTGACGGGCACGAACACCAGCTCCGCGCCGGACAGCTCACGAGGCGGGTACTCATGCGCGTTCACCTGGAGCCGGTTCTCCCCGAGCCACTGCGTCCCCGGCCGCAGCGTGTCCAGCGCACTCGCCCAGCCACCCCGGCTGACCTGCGCGGTCCGGGCGACCACATCGGCTTCGAGGACGTGCCGGCGGTGCGGCCAGTACGGCAGCACCGCCGTCGTCCAGACGTACGTCAGGAGGTCCGCCGCGCGCTGCGGCAGATCGCCCCGGTGCAGCCGGGCCGGGACCGGTCCGCGCAGGGAGACGGCCAGGTCGGCGCGGGCCGTATCCGGGTCGGCCGCCCGCACCCGCGCGACGCCCTGCTCGAAGGTCTCCCCGTCCCGCGGGGTGGGGGAGAGGAAGTCCGCCGTCCACTCCCGCCCGATCCCGGCGCTGATCAGCTGCGCGGTCACCGGATCACCCGCCAGCCGCCGCCGGTAGGCCGGCAGATGCGCGTCGAGCCACCGCCGCTCACCGGGATGCGCCGCCTCGGCCGCTTGCAGCAGCCGCAGACTCGCGAAGGCCTCGGCGAACGGCGAGATCACGAAGCGGCTCCCCGCGAGAGTGTCGGCATTGATCTGCCACCAGCCCACCGGCCACCCCCTTCGCGAGCATCTCCGCGCGCCCGTGCACCGCGAGGACGTTCGCGAGCTCCTGCACCGCGAGGACGTCCGTGTGCTCCTGCTCGAGCACGTCCATGAGGCCCGCTCCGCGAGCACGTCCGCGAAGTTTCGCGTACGCGCGAAACAATAACCACGCACACGGGGGCGTCGAAGACTCCGCGTATGCGCAGCTACCGCGATCTGTTCCGCACCCCCGAGTTCAGCCCGTTCTTCCTGGCCGCGTCGGCGCAGACGGTCGCCCAGACCATGGGCGGACTCGCCCTGGGCACCCTGGTGTACCGGGCGACCGAGTCACCGGTGCTGTCCGCGGTGAGCATGTTCGGCTCGTCGCTGGTGCAGGTGCTGGGCGCGACCTTCCTGCTCTCCGCGTCCGACCGGCTGCCCCCGCGCGCGGCCCTGACGGCCCTCCCCCTGCTCTTCGCCGCGGCCACCGCAGCCCTGGCCCTGCCCGGCCTGCCCGTCTGGGCGCTCTTCGCGATCGTCTTCGCCAAGGGGCTGGTGGAGTCCGTGGGCGGGGGAGTGCGCTGGGGCCTGCTCAACGAGATCCTCTCCAAGGACGGCTACCTGCTGGGCCGCTCGGTGCTCAACATGATGAGCGGCGTGATGCAGATCGCCGGCTACGCCACCGGCGGCGCTCTCGTGGCCCTGCTGTCCCCACGGCTGTCCCTGCTGGCGGCGGCCGCCCTGTACGGCACGGCGGCCGTCGTCGTCCGCCTCGGCCTGACCCGCCGCCCGCCCCGTACGACGGGCCGCCCCTCGGCGGCGGCGACCTGGCGCGCCAACGCGCTGCTCTGGTCCTCCCCGCCCCGCCGCCAGGTCTATCTGGCGCTGTGGATCCCCAACGGCCTGGTCGTCGGCTGCGAATCCCTCTACGTCTCCTACGCCCCCGGCGCCGCCGGCACCCTCTTCGCCTGCGCCGCGCTGGGCATGCTCGCCGGGGACGTCCTGGTCGGCCGGGTGCTCCCACCGAGCCTCCGCCCCCGTCTGGGCTTCCCGCTGCTGCTGCTCCTGGCCGTCCCGTACGTGCCGTTCCTGCTGCACCCGGCCCTTCCGCTCGCGGCGGCCGCGGTCACCCTGGCCTCCGTGGGGTTCGGCGCGAGCCTCGTGCAGCAGGAGCGACTGGTGGCCCTCACCCCCGACCGGCTCACGGGACACGCGCTGGGCCTGCACTCGGCGGGGACGCTCACGATGCAGGGGGTCGCGGCGGCGCTGGCCGGATCGGTGGCCCAACTGACCTCCCCGGCCGGGGCGATGACGGCGATGGCCGTGGGATCGGCGGGGGTGACGCTGTGGCTGATGAGGGCGCGGAAGCGGGCCGAACCGAGGGCGGTGAGCTGCTGAACGGCTCAGGCGGATGAGGTGGGATCAGCTCGGGCCGGTGAGCTGCTGAACGGCTCAGGTCGGTGAGGTGCCGAACACCTCGGGCACGGCGTTGTCCACGACGACCCGTGACAGCAGGGCGGCGAGCCGGTCCCGCTCGGCACCGCTCAGCCCGGACGGCAGGGCCTCCATACGACGGCAGGCCTCGGCGTGGAACTTCCCGGCGAGCGCGGCACCTTCGTCCGTCAGCCCGACCCGCACGGCCCGTCCGTCGCGCGGGTCGGCCTCCCGCCGCACCAGTCCGCGCCGTACCGTCCGGTCCACCAGCCCGGTCAGGCTCGACTTCGCCAGCCCGAGCGTCTCGCCCAACTCGCTCATCCCGTACGGATGCGGCAGCAGCACACACAGCAACTGCCCCTGTTGCGGCGTCAGTCCGTACGCCCTGCCCGCCTCCGCGTACACACCGTCGACGAGGAACGCCGTGCGCACCAGCGCGGCGACGACCCCCATCTGCCCGGCTGCCCCGTTCCCCATCGGGTCAGGGTACCGACCGGTCAGTCGCCGTGCGGGGGCGTGGTCATTCCTCGTCCGGGGCCTCGCCCTCGATGAGGCGTTCGGCGATGTCGTCGGCCCACTCCTGGGCCCAGCGGCGCAGCCCGGGGACGGCCGCGGCGTCGAGGCCGTGGACGGTGAACGCCCGGTCGTCGAGCCAGTCGGTGCCGGTGAGCCGGGCCTGGAGGTCGGTGAGGTCGAAGGTGTCGGGGGCGTGGCGGCGGCCCAGCTCCTCGAGTTCGGGGTGGCTCCAGTGGGCCGCGGCGGCGTGCACGTCGACCAGGTCGCGCGCGAGTCCCCGGTCGGCCAGGTCCCGCACCCGGGTGCCGACCAGGTCGTCGAGGGCGAGCGCCGGCCCGAGCTCCGTCTCCACCGGCGGACGCCACAGCACCTCCTTGCGGAGGGCGACCTCGCACTCCGCGCCGCTCGGCGCGTCGGTCACGAGGAACTGTGCGGACAGCGCCCCGGCCTCCAGGGTCTGCACGAGCCAGCCGCGTCCGACCAGCCCGGTCCGCACGGCGTCCGCGACGACCTCCATCGCCGCCGGATGCCCGGTGGCCACGTCCACGTCCCGCCCGACCCGCTCCACCAGCCCGTGAGCCAGCACGGCACAGCTCCCGGCGAGCAGCAGGGAGTAGCCCTCCCCCACAGCCACCAGCTCCCCGAGCAGCCGGCCGACGGGCTCGGGGACGGGGGAAGGGGCGGGCATGTCCTGATTATCGCGTGGAGGGGGGCGACGCCTGGGACGACGGACCCGGACGGGTGACGGACGGGGACAGGTCAGACCGCCGTGGGCCAGGTCTCCCCTACCAGGTCGAGGCGTCGGTACGCGTCGTCGAACCAGGCATCGACCAGGGGGACGGTGACCGTCACCGTGGTCAGGGACATCGCATGGTCCTTGATCGTGACCTGGCACCGGTCGTCGTCCTCGTCGAGGTCGATGAACAGCCACGGAGCGCTGTGCCCCTCGCGCCAGGCGATGTCGCGTCCCGCGTCGAGGGAGTCCAGGGCTTGCTGCCACTGCCGCAGGTCCTCGGGAAAGATCCAGGTCTTGAGGGCGCCACGGACGAAAGGCGTATCGACCAGGAACTCTCCGACCAGGACGCCGGCCTCGGCGGAACCCTTCCGCTCCTCCTGCCCCACGATCCGGAGAACGACGCTGTTGCCCTCCCCCTCCAGGCGGATCAGGTCGATCGGATCCTCAGCCATGACTGCCCCTCCCCACTCGTACATGCCGCCGAACACTGATCGTCGGCTCGCGAACGAGGACGAGGAGGTGGGGGTGGCAGATCACCGACCGCCTGCTGGTGGGCGGGCCATTGCTCGGCGAGCCGGGTGACGGACGGGGACGGGCCCCACCCAGGCGCGCGGGGAACCGCTCGTCCGGCCACTACGGCGCCGCACTTCAGGAGCGCGGGGAACCGCGCGCCCGGCCTCTACGGCGCGGTACCCGGCGGCGGCGGGCCGGCGCCCTTCAGGGGCGCGGGGAACCGCGCGACCGGCCCCCATGGCGCCGCACACGACGACGGCGGGCCGCTACGGCTTGCGCCCCACCCCGCAGTACGCATCCACAGCGGCGGCCCCGGCTCCCGCCCCGGGACCCCCTGCATCCCCCTCCGGCCGCCACTCGGGAACCCGGACCACCCCCGGCTCCACCAGCTCCAGCCCGTCGAAGAACCCGGCGATCTCGGCCACCGGCCGGACGTAGTACGGCACCGCCCCACTCGAGTTGTACGCCTCCGACGCGGCGATCATGCCCTCACTCGTCGCGGTGCTGTCGCTGATCACCAGGTAGCTGCCGGACGGGAGCCCGGCCATGAGCCGCCGCACCAGCTCGCGCGCCTGCCCGTGGTCGGCGACGTGGCCGAGCGTGTTGAGGATCATCAGCCCGACCGGCCGCGAGAGATCCAGCGTGCCGGCGGCGGCTTTCAGCACGGCCTCGGGGTCGTACAGGTCGGCGTCCAGATACGCCGTCCTGCCCTCGGGGGTACTGCTGAGCAGGGCGTTGGCGTGGGCCAGCACGATGGGGTCGTTGTCGACGTAGACGATCCGGGACTCCGGCGCCACGCGCTGCGCGACCTCGTGCGTGTTGTCGGCGGTCGGCAGCCCGGTGCCGACGTCCAGGAACTGCCGTACGCCCCGCTCACCGGCCAGATGTGTGACGGCCCGCCCCAGGAAGCGCCGGCTCGTGACCGCCACGTCGACGAGCCCCGGGAAGATCGACTTGATCTGGTCGCCGATCTCGCGGTCGACCTCGTAGTTGTCCTTGCCGCCGACGAAGTAGTTCCAGAAGCGCGCCGAGTGCGGCTTGGACGTGTCGATGCGGTCGCGCAGGCTGTCGTCGGACACGGCGGGTCCTCCTGGGGGGTGGGGAAGGTGACCGGCCCACCAACCTAGGCGAATACCCCGGCGGGATTAGGGAGTTGACCTTCCCGCCTCCCGCCCGCCGTGGTGTTTCGGCCACGGCCCGTCCGCTACACCCCGCGGGAGGCGACCCCGCCCAGGTCGCCGCCACCGAGCCCGCCCTCGGGGCCGTGGCGCTGGGTGACCAGCCAGAAGGCCCACGCCAGGGACCACAGCAGCAGTCCGGCGGCGATCGGCGTACCGAACAAGATCAGCAGCCCGGCCCCGATGTTGGCTCCGATGCCCCCCGCGGTCAGGATCCGCCAGCCCACACCGGCCATGAGCCCGAGCGCCACCAGCGGCCCGAGCACGCCCCACCACCGCTGGTCCATCGCCCCGCGCAGCGAGGCCCGCACGAGCCACGCCACACCGGCCAGCGCGAGGGCCAGCGCGAACCCGCCGGCGACCGCGGCCACGCCGTCCCCGATGTCCCACGGCTGGAACGCGTAGTCCAGCTCACTGGCCGGCAGCCCGTTGTAGTTCTGCTGCCCCATCAATCCCCAGGCGGCCACGGGTACACCGCCGACAAGAGCGGCTCCGGCCGCCACGATTCCCCGATTCCTCATACAGCCAGCATCGGGCGCGCCGCGGGCCCGGTCATGAGCACGCGTACTCAGATACGCCGACCCGCGTGCCCACCCCCAGAGCCGCCGTGAACCCTAAGAGGCGCTCCAGCGGGGGTCGCGGCCGAGGTGACGCAGGAGGACCGCCACGTCGTCGTCGCCCTGCTCGGGGGCCAGGGCGGCGGCGTACGCGCCGTAGGGCCGCAGCGGCTCGACGATCTCCCCGGCGACCTTGAGGAGGGGGCGGGCCAACTCGGGGGTGAGCGGCGACGGCCTGCCCGTCGCCCGGGCGATGTCCCAGGCGTGGACCGCTGCGTCCAGCCCGCACGCCGCCGAGCCCGACCACGGGGACATCGTGTGCGGCGGCACCGGCGTGGGCACCTCGGCGGTGTCCGGGCCGACCCCCGCCCACGCCTTCGCCGCGCGTGCCAGGGCGTCCTCCAGCGACTGCGCCGGGTCCACCCCCTCCATCTCGCCCGGCGGGTCGAACGGGTCGAAGTCGGGCCCGGGTCCACCGGTCAGCGCGGCGGCGTAGCCGATCTGGTCGCCGACGGCGTGCTGGAAGACCTGGGCGACGGTCCAGTCCGCGCAGGGCGTCGGCAGGTGCCAGCCGTCGTCGGGGACGTCGTGGACCGCGGTTCGCAGTGCTTCGTGGGAGGCGTCGAGGACGTCCCAGCCGCTGGAGTTCATGCCATCGCTCATCGGAGGGCCCCCTTTCGTGGTGCTCATCGTGCAAGAACCCCGTCTGGCGCGACGGCGGTGGAAGCCGTCGCGCCACACGGTCAGGAGGGGGCCACCGCCCGGCCCGACCGGGGGGAGATCATTCCCGCGCACAGGCCTCGTGACGCCAGCGTCCGGGCGATACGGGGGACGGCGGCGAGGGTGCTGGCGGGCCAGTCGTGCATGAGGATGACCTGGCCGTCGGTGAGGCGGGCGACGGACTGCACGATCGCGTCCGTGCTGGCCCCGTTCCAGTCCTGTGAGTCGACCTGCCAGATGATCTCGGTGAGGCCGTACCGGGCCGCGACCGACTTCACCGTCGCGTTGGTCTCACCGTACGGCGGGCGGAACAGTTTCGGTGTGCCGCCCCCCGCGTTGGCGATGGCCTGCTGCGTGCGGGAGATCTCGGAGTCGATCTGTGCCTGGCTCAGCCTGGTCAGGTGCGGGTGGGTGTAGCTGTGGTTGGCGACCCACATGCCGGCCGCCACCTGGGCCCGGACCAGGGACGGGCTGGCCGCCGCGTACTGGCCCTGGTTGAACAGCGTGGCCCGCAGCCCGTTCTGGCGGAGCGCGTCGAGCAGCTTCGGCGTGTTGCCGGACGGGCCGTCGTCGAAGGTGAGTCCGACGTACCCGCCGCAGGCGGCGGCCGGCGCCGGAGTGGAGACCCGCGCCGGGGCGGGGGCGTCCGCCGGGACGGCGGTCGAGGCCGTGACGGTCGTGACCGTGAGAGCCGCGGCCGCCGCCGTCACGAGGACCGCCGGCACGCGTCTCGTCCTCACGGCCCCACCCTGATGCTGGAGCTGCCGCTGCTCCGGTACCCCTCGGTGGCCATGATCATGTAGTACTTGAAGTTGCCCAGCGGCATCCCGGCGCGGGCCCACGCGTCGAAGTGGTTGCCGGCCGTGATGGTGCCGCCCGTCCGCTTCGACTGCCGCACGCTCCAGTACTGGTCGAAGGTGCGTACGCCCTCGACCGAGGGGGCGTTGTACCGCGTCGTCCTGTAGATGTCGTACGTGCCTCCGTCGCTGGTGACGGTGCCCTTGTAGGTGCCGGTGGGCCGGTAGGTGCCCCAGTTGTCGACGATGTAGTACTCGACGAGCGGGTTCGCCGTCCAGCCGTAGAGGGTCAGGTAGGCGTTGCCGGACGGGTTGAACGAGCCCGAGTACGTCACGGTGCGGCGGGCGCCGGTGCTCCAGCCCTTGCCTGCGACGAAGTTCCCGGTGTTGCGCCATGAGGTGCTGTAACTGCCGCCGGACGACAGGGTCATGGAGACCGTGCCCGGCGCGTCCGTCCAGAACGAGTAGTAGTAGCCGTTGTCGGAGCCCGTCTGGTTCGTGGTGACAACGGTGTCGGCGTGCGCGGTGCCGGGCATCGTGAGGGCCGCGGCGGCGACCAGCAGCATGGTGCAGGTGCTGCTGATGAGCAACCGGAAGCGGCCTGGTGACTTCTTCATGGGGGGTGCTTCCTCCTCGTCCTCGTGGGGTGGGTCGACGGGGGAGCTCTGTCATCGGGGAGTGTTGGCCGGGCCCTGTCAACTGTCAATGGTTTCGACGGTGATGACGAAATGTTCGGTCTCATGCGTCGGCGCGATTCTCCTGAATCCCGCTGGTCAGCCGGGTGTTGATGGCCATGGAACAGTGAGCGGACGACCCGGAAAGCCCCTTGCCACCCCGAAATGAAGAACTCCTCTATCCGAATGTTTCGAACTGTTTCCGGACCGGAGAACGGTCATTCCGCCACCGGGCCGACCGACGGAATCCGGCCTCATCGCAGAAAGCGACGGAACCCCGCACAGGGCCCCTGTACTCTCCGCGAGTGCCGTCGACCTCCGCAGCAACGCCCGCCGTCCCGTCCGCCGGGGACCCCGAGTGCCTCGCGCTCACCCGTACCCTGCGCCGCCGAGGCGTGCTGGTGCTCTCGGTGTTCGCGCTGCTGTGGGCCGTGGCGGCGGCCTCCGGGACCGGCTCGGCGACGGACGCCGCGCCGCTCGGCATCGAAGCGGCGGCACTGCTGCTCACCGCGGCGGCGATCCACCTGGGGTACCGCGAGAACGCCACGCCCTCGCCCCGGCCGGTGAACCTGCCGCCCCGCTGGGCACGCGGCGTGGGCATCGTCAACACGGTCGAGCTGGTGGCCGTCTTCGCCGTCATCGCGGCGTCCAACGCCGCGGACCGGCCCGAGGTCGTCCCCGCGGGCATCGCCCTCGTCGTAGGGCTGCACTTCTTCCCGCTCGCCCGCCTGTACGACCAGTGGCAGTACCGGTGGACGGCGTCGCTGCTGACGGCCGTCGCGGTCGCCGGGTTCGTCCTGGTCGCGGCAGGGTTCGCGGACGAGACCGTGCGGGTCGTGGTGGGCGTGGGCAGCGCGGCGGTGCTGTGGGCTTCGTCGTACCACTTGGCGCTGCGCGGCTGACCGTCGTTCCCCTGTGGCCGACCGCCCGGCTGAACTGCTGGGCCTCAAACGGCTTCCGGGCCGTTTCCCCGGACCGGCGTGGAAGTGATGGGCGAAGCCGACGACGTACCGCACACCCAACATGCGTAGGGAATTCCGCCCTTGCCCGGAATGCCTGGATCGATTCCAATAGTGGTCGACTGACCGTCAACTCCCTGTCCGCTGAATGACGAGGCAAAGGTGAGTGAGTGCACATGGCGGATTCCGAGCGGGAGCGGGAACCCGGCAGGATCGAGAAGGAGATCTACGGAAGGATCGGCGACGCGATCGGCGCTGCCGGCGGCGACGGCACGGGTCTGCTGGGCAAGTTGTGGGGACGTGCCATGGAAGAGGTGGCGGCGAACCCCAAGCGGTTCAACGACAACGTCGCGAAATACGGCACACTCCCGGGCAGCGGGCAGATGATGCTGGTGGTCAAGGCGATGGACGACATGGAAGAGCATCGCCGCAACGACGAACGGCAACAGCAGAAGTCGCCGAAGAAGAAGTAAGGGCAGCCAGAGAAGCACTGGGGGGGGCGGCCAGCCGACTCGGGTCACGCCTCCAGTCCGGCCAGATCCGCTCGGAGGACCACGCGAGCCGCGCGGGTGGCATCCCCGTGAGCCTGCCGGGCGGTGTCGTACTCCTCGGACGCGAGCGTGGATCCCGACGCGAGCTCCTCACGTATCCGGCGCAGCGAGTGGTACGAAGCGTCGATCGCCGCAGTCACATCGGCGGCTGCCGTGAGAACGAGCCGCTCCCGCGCTTCGTCGCATCCCGAGCCCTGGAACGCCTGACGGATCTTGGCCGCCCTGATCTGCGGGTCCGTGTGGACGCTTCGCACTCGGACACGACCTGGTCACCAAGGTCGTGTTCAAGCACGTCCCGCCCGAACACCCGCTGCGCTGGCAGCGTCCGCGCCGGCGAAGTGAGCGGCGCCATGGACTGGCTCCGGGTACGGCTGCTGGACGTCCCGGGCGCACTGACCGCGCGCGGCTGGCTCACGGACGGCGAACTCGTCCTGGACGTGGACGACCCGTTCCTGGGCGACCACGACCGCTACCTGCTGACCGTCCGGGACGGCACGGCCGACTGCGTCCCGACGGACCGGGAGCCCGACCTGTCCCTGGACATCAGGGACCTGGGCTCCCTCTACCTCGGCGGCACCACTCCGAGCACGCTGGTGCGCGCCGGACAGATCAGAACCCACCGCCCGGACGCGGCGACTCGCGCCGACACACTCTTCCGGGCGGAGCGCCCGCCGCACTGCCTGCACTGGTTCTGACGGGCTCGCGCGGTCAGCCGACAAGAAGGCCGCGCGAGCCGCCCCGGCGTCCCGGTGCCCAGGCGTCCCGGCCACGCACACACCGTGGCCGGGACGCCGAGGTCACCTGCCTGCGAAGGACGTCAACTGCCCGTACCGCCCGCCGAACTAGTGCCGCGGCAGGCAACGTTCGCCCCGTCGCGACGCCCGGCACGCCGAGAGCACGCACCGGACGCCGCTCCTTCACGGGCAAACGTTGCCCGCCGCGGCACTAGGCCGTTTCTGATGGCTCTTGGTGGGCTGGGTGGATCTCGTGGTGGGCCGGGCAGGATGCCCGTATGGTGCGGCGACACGAACTCACGGAC
>NZ_JBEZOK010000050.1:0-5650 GCF_040706515.1 Streptomyces sp. NPDC047880
GCTTCCGGGGTGATCCCGGTGGGCTCGCCGGTCGCCAACACACAGACCTACGTCCTGGACGTAGGCCTGAAGCCAGTACCGGTCGGCGTGGTCGGTGAGCTGTACGTGGCAGGCGCACAAGTGGCCCGCGGGTATGTCGGCAGGCCCGGACTCACCTCCGAGCGGTTCGTGGCCTGCCCCTTCGGCACACCTGGCGAGCGGATGTACCGCACCGGCGACCGCGCACGGTGGACGGCCGAGGGGCGGCTGGTGTTCGCCGGACGTGCCGACGAGCAGGTGAAGATCCGAGGCTTCCGCGTGGAGCCCGGCGAGGTGCAGGCCGTAGTCGCCGCGCACCCGCTCGTCACCCAGGCCGCGGTCGTCGCCCGCGAAGACACCCCGGGCGATGTCCGCCTGGTCGCCTACATCGTCACCGACGAGACGGACGACACGGACACTGCCGAACTAGCCGAAGCAATAAGGGAGTTCGCAACATCTCGCCTGCCGGACCACATGGTTCCCGCAGCCGTAGTGGCCCTCGAGGCGCTGCCGCTGACCGGTAACGGGAAGCTGGACCGCAAGGCACTGCCCGCCCCCGACTACGCAGCGGCGGCGACGGCCGGTACGGGACGTGCGCCGGCAACCGTGCAGGAGGAGATCCTGTGCCAGGTGTTCGCCCAGGTCCTGGGCCTGCCCGCGGTCGGTGTGGACGACGACTTCTTCACGCTGGGTGGCCACTCCCTCCTGGCCGTGTCCCTGGTCGAGCAGCTGCGCGGCCGGGGCGTGTCCATCTCCGTGCGCGCACTGTTCCAGACCCCCACCCCCGCAGGCCTCGCGGCGGCCGCCGGGCCGGCCGAGGTGGTCGTGCCGCCGAGCCTGATTCCCGACGGGTCCGAGCACATCACCCCGGACATGCTCCCGCTGGTCGAGCTGTCCGAGGAAGAGGTCGAGCGGATCGTCGCGACGGTCCAGGGCGGCGCGGCCAACATCGCTGATGTGTATCCCCTGGCGCCTCTGCAGGAGGGGTTGTTCTTCCACCACCTGCTGCAGACGGACGGTGGCACGGACGTGTACGCGGCCCCGCGGGTCATGCAGTTCGACTCCCGGGACCGCCTGGACACCTTCCTCGGTGCTCTTCAGCGGGTGGTGGACCGGCACGACATCTACCGCACGGCGATCGTCTGGGAGCAACTGCGTGAGCCCGTGCAGGTTGTGGTCCGTACGGCCGAACTGCCCGTCCGAGAGGTCTCACTCGACCTGCAAGGCCCCGACGTGGTCGAGCAGTTGATCACGGCTGCCGGGTCGACCATGGACATCGGCCGTGCGCCGCTGATCGACGTGCACATCGCCGCACAGCCTGACCAGGACGGTGGATGGCTGGCGTTGCTGCGGATGCATCACCTGGTCCAGGACCACACCGGCCAGGACGTGCTGCTGGACGAGATGCGAGCGTTCCTGTCGGGACGGGAGGACTCCCTGCCCGAGCCTGTGCCCTTCCGGAACTTCGTCGCGCAGGCCCGACTCGGGGTGACACAGGAGGAGCACGAGCAGTACTTCGCCGACCTGTTGGGCGACGTGGAGGAGACCACCGCTCCGTACGGCCTGCTGGACGTGCACGGTGACGGCAACGGTGTCGTGCGTTCCCGGATGGACGTCGACGACGAGGTGGGCCGGCGAGTACGCGACGTCGCCCGCTCACTCGGTGCGAGCCCGGCCACCGTGTTCCACCTGGCCTGGGCCCGGGTGCTGGCCACCATCAGCGGCCGCGACGACGTCGTGTTCGGCACCGTGCTGTTCGGACGCATGAACGCCGGTGCGGGTGCGGACCGGGTGCCGGGGTTGTTCATCAACACCCTGCCCGTCCGCGTCCGTGTCGACGGGGTCAGTGTGGGCCGGGCACTGGAAGACGTACGCGACCAGCTCGCGGAGCTGCTCGTGCACGAGCACACACCGCTGAGGCTGGCGCAGCAGGCCAGTGGCGTCCCCAACGGCAGCCCGCTGTTCACCTCTTTGTTCAACTACCGGCATGGCAAGCGCCCACAGACGGAGCCCGGCCCGAACACCGCCACCTCGTCCAAGGGCATGAGCACGGTGTACGCCCGGACCGCCACCAACTACCCGGTGGCTGTGTCGGTGGATGACCTGGAGTCCAGGTTCGGGCTGAACGTGGACGCCGTGAGCCCGATTGACGGGCAGGCGGTGTGCCGGCTGCTGCACACCTGCCTGGACAGCGTGGTGACTGCCCTGGAGCACGACCCGGACAGCTCGTTGTCGTCGATGGAGGTCCTGGACACGGCCGAGAAGGACCGGCTGCTGGCGGACTGGAACGACACGGCGGTGGGGGGCGTCGCGTCGATGGTGCCCGCCCTGTTCGAGGCTCAGGTGCGTCGTACCGCGAGCGCGGTGGCGGTGGTCCAGGACGGTGCGGAGGTGTCGTTCGCGGAGCTGGAGGCACGGGCGAACCGGCTGGCGCGCTACCTGCGGGATCAAGGCGTGGGCGCCGAGTCCGTGGTGGGTCTGTGCCTGCCGCGCGGGATGCAGACGATCACGGCGATCTTGGGTGTGTGGAAGGCAGGGGCGGCGTACGTGCCGGTCGATTCCACGATGCCCACCGAACGCATCGCGTACGTGCTGGCGGACAGCGGTGCGGTGCTGACGCTGACCACGGGCGAGCTCCTCGAGTCACTGCCGGCGAGCGGGCATCGGCTGGTCGCGGTGGACGCGCCGGAGTCGATGCGGCCGTCGACGGAATCGGAATCGCCGACGGAGCCCGCAGCGCCGCTGCCCGGCCAGATCGCGTACGTGATCTACACGTCGGGTTCGACGGGGCGCCCCAAGGGCGTGGCGGTCACGCACGGCGGACTGGCCAACTATGTGACCACGGTGCCCCGGCAGATCGGGCTCGACAGGCCCGGTCGCTACGCGGTGGTGCAGGCCCAGACGACCGACTCGGGGAACACGCTGGTGTTCGCCAGTCTGGTCACCGGCGGAGAGCTGCACATCCTGGATGAGGACACGGTGACCGATGCGGTCGCGGTGAGCAGGTACCTGACGGACCACCGCATCGACTACCTCAAGGCCGTGCCCTCGCATCTCGCGGCGCTTACGGCCGGGCCCGAGGGTGCCGCCGGGGTGCTGCCGGGCAAGGCGTTGGTGCTGGGTGGTGAGGAGGCACCGCCGGAACTGGTGGCGGGCTTGCTGGCGGCGGCCGGTGAGCAGAGGGTGTTCAACCACTACGGTCCGACGGAGGCGACCATCGCGGTGGCGACGGCGCGGCTGTCTCCGGAGTCGATCGGCTCGGGTGCGGTGCCGGTGGGCGGACCGGTGGCCAACACGCGGCTGTACGCGCTGGACGCCCGTCTGCAGCCGGTTCCCGTGGGCGTCGCGGGCGAGCTGTACATCGCCGGTGCACAGGTGGCACGTGGCTATGTGGGCCGGCCCGACCTGACCGGTGAGCGGTTCGTGGCATGCCCGTACGGAGGTGCGGGCGAGCGGATGTACCGGACCGGGGACCTGGTGCGCTGGACCGGGGACGGCCAGTTGGTGTTCGCCGGTCGAGTCGATGAGCAGGTGAAGATCCGCGGATTCCGGATCGAGCCCGGAGAGATCGAGGCGGTGCTGGCCGCGCACCCGCAGATCACGCAGGCCGCGGTGATCGCACGGCAGGACACGCCCGGCGACACACGCCTGGTCGCCTACGTGGTCCCGGCTACCAACGGCGAGATCACCGACGCCCCCGCCGACGCCACGGTGGAGGCGGCCCTGTCGAATGTCCTGCCGGACGCCCTGCGTACGTGGGCGAGCGGTCGGCTGCCCGGTCACATGGTGCCCTCGGCTGTGGTGGCCTTGGACGCGTTGCCGCTGACGGTGAACGGCAAGCTGGACCGTGCGGCTCTGCCCGTCCCCGAGTACGCGGAGAGGCAGGGGCGCGGCCCGGCCACGCCACACGAGGAGATCCTCTGCCGGGCGTTCGCCCGCGTGCTCGGCCTGGAGCAGGTCGGAGTCGACGACGACTTCTTCGCCCTCGGCGGGCATTCGCTGCTGGCGACCCGATTGAGCAGCGAGATCAGAGAGGAACTGGGGACGGAACTGCCCATCCGGGCGGTCTTCGGCACCCCGACGCCGGCCGGGCTCGCGGTCTGGCTCGCACAGCAAGGTGACAGCCGTCGGAAAGCTAGGCCCGCGCTGCGGCCGATGCGCAGCCAGGAGGAGTCCTGATGATCCCGCTCTCGTTCGCCCAGCGTCGTTTGTGGTTCCTGGCACAGCTGGAGGGGCCGAGCACCACGTATACGAACCCGACGGTGCTGCGCTTCCCCGAGGCGCTCGACCGGGAAGCGCTGGAAGCGGCGCTGCGGGACGTGCTGCAACGGCACGAGGTGCTGCGCACGGTGTTCCCGGCGCCCGACGGCGAGCCGTACCAGCACATCCTGCCGGTCGACGAGACCGGGTTCGAGCTGGTCGTCGCGGATGTGGCTCCGGAGCACCTGACGGAGACCGTGGAGCACACCGTGCGGCACGCCTTCGACCTGTCCACGGAGATCCCACTGCGAGCCAGTCTGCTCACGGTGGGCCAGGAAGAGTGCGTGCTCGTCCTGCTCGTGCATCACATAGCTTGGGACGCCTGGTCGGCCGGCCCGCTGGCGCGTGACCTGTCGATGGCCTACGCGGCGCGACGCGAGGGCCGGGCGCCCGAGTGGGAGCCGCTGCCGGTGCAGTACGCCGACTACGCCATGTGGCAGAGGGAACTGCTGGGCGACGAGGACGACCCGGAGAGCGTGCTGTCCCAGCAGGTCGAGTACTGGCGGCAGGCCCTGACGGGAGTCCCCGAGGAGCTGTCGCTGCCGACCGACCGGCCGCGGCCCGCCGTCCCGACCCACCGCGGTCACCAGGCCGAGCTGGACATCCCGGCCGTCGTGCACGAGCGGCTCGTCACCATGGCACGCGAGCGAGGCATGAGCCTCTTCATGGTGCTCCAGGCGGCACTCGCCGTGACGATGTCCCGGCTCGGCGCCGGTACGGACATCCCGATCGGTTCAGCCATCGCCGGACGCACCGACAAGGCACTCCACGACCTGGTCGGGTTCTTCGTCAACACGCTCGTCATACGCACCGACCTCTCCGGCGATCCGACGTTCGCCGAGGTGCTGGACCGGGTCCGGGAGACGAGTTTCGGCGCGTTCGAGCACCAGGACGTGCCCTTCGAGCGGCTCGTGGAGGAACTGGCGCCGACCCGCTCCCTCGCGCGGCACCCCCTCTTCCAGGTCATGCTCACGCTGCAGAACGCCGGTCCGGCGAAGCTCGACCTGTCCGGCCTCAAGGCGTCCCGCATGACCCGCGGAACCGCCGCGGCGAAGTTCGACCTGGAGGTCGCAGCCGCCGAGACCTTTGACGCCGGGGGCGCGCCGGCCGGCATGCGTGGCGTGGTCACGGTGGCGGCCGACATCTTCGACGAGGAGACGGCCCACCAGATCGCGCGCCGCTGGGTCCGAGTGCTGTCGGCTGTGGCCGCGAACCCGTCGATGCGGATGAACTCGGTGGAGATCCTCGACGACGACGAGCGCCAGAAGCTGCTCGTGGACTGGAACGACACGGGGGTTGAGGAGTCGGGGTCGACGTTGCCTGAGTTGTTCGCGGCGCAGGTGGCGCGGACGCCGGGTGGGGTGGCTGTGGT
>NZ_JBEZOK010000051.1:0-5158 GCF_040706515.1 Streptomyces sp. NPDC047880
ACTCTATCAGATCTTTCCGATCCGATTTCCTCGGTGCTTTCCAGGTTCCCGCTTCCGCGTTTCCCTTTCCGGCGGTTCCGACTTTATCAGAAGTTCTGAGTCGGAATTTCCTTCCCGGCCGGGCATGGTCACCGTGCCTGAGTTGGCCCGGGTGCCCCGTCGGGAGGAGTTGTAAACCTACTGGAGCGGGGCGCCTCGATGCAAATCGAGGCGCCCCGCTCCCAGTTGGCGCGAACTCAGGCCCGACGGGCCGTCAGACCTCCACGACCACAGGCAGGATCATCGGGCGGCGCCGGTAGGTGTCGGAGACCCACTTGCCCAGCGTGCGGCGCACGAGCTGCTGGAGCTGGTGGGGTTCCACCACGCCGTCCTGGGCGGAGCGTTCGAGCACCTCCGTGATCCTGGGGGCCACGTCCCCGAAGGCGGAGTCCTCGATGCCGGAGCCACGGGCCTGGATGTGCGGGCCGCCGGTGATCTTGCCGGTGGACGAGTCGATGACCACGAAGACCGAGATGATGCCCTCGTCGCCGAGGATCTTGCGGTCCTTGAGGGCCGGCTCGCCCACGTCACCGACCGAGAGGCCGTCGACGTAGACGTATCCCGCCTGGACCTTGCCGGAGATCTTCGCCTTGCCCTCGATGAGGTCGACGGCCACGCCGTCCTCGGCGATGACGATGCGGTCGTGCGGGACGCCGGTCAAGGCGCCCAGCTCGGCGTTGGCCCGCAGATGGCGCCATTCGCCGTGCACCGGCATCAGGTTCTTCGGGCGGCAGATGTTGTAGAAGTACAGCAGCTCGCCCGCCGAGGCGTGGCCGGAGACGTGGACCTTGGCGTTGCCCTTGTGGACCACGTTGGCGCCCCAGCGGGTGAGGCCGTTGATCACGCGGTAGACCGCGTTCTCGTTGCCGGGGATCAGGGACGACGCCAGGATCACCGTGTCGCCCTGGACGATGCGGATCTGGTGGTCGCGGTTGGCCATGCGGGACAGGGCCGCCATCGGCTCGCCCTGGGAGCCCGTGCAGACCAGGACCACCTCGTTGTCCGGGAGGTCGTCGAGCGTCTTGACGTCCACGACGAGGCCCGGGGGGACCCGCAGATAGCCCAGGTCCCGTGCGATGCCCATGTTGCGGACCATGGAGCGGCCGACGAAGGCGACGCGGCGGCCGTACTCGTGTGCCGCGTCCAGGATCTGCTGGATGCGGTGCACGTGGCTGGCGAAGCTCGCGACGATGATGCGCTTGCGGGCGCCGGCGAAGACCTGCCGCAGGACGTTGGAGATCTCCCTCTCGGGCGGGACGAATCCCGGCACCTCGGCGTTGGTCGAGTCCGAGAGGAGGAGGTCGATGCCCTCCTCGCTCAGGCGTGCGAACGCGTGGAGGTCCGTGAGGCGGCTGTCCAGCGGGAGCTGGTCCATCTTGAAGTCGCCGGTGTGGACGGCCATGCCCGCAGGCGTGCGGATGGCCACGGCCAGCGCGTCCGGGATGGAGTGGTTGACCGCGATGAACTCGCAGTCGAAGGGGCCGATGCGCTCGCGGTGCCCCTCCGCCACCTCGAGGGTGTAGGGGCGGATGCGGTGCTCCTGGAGCTTGGCCTCGATGAGGGCGAGGGTCAGCTTGGAGCCGATCAGCGGGATGTCCGGCTTCTCCCGCAGGAGGAAGGGGACGCCGCCGATGTGATCCTCGTGCCCGTGCGTGAGCACGATGCCCTCGATGTCGTCGAGGCGGTCCCTGATGGACGAGAAGTCCGGCAGGATCAGGTCGATTCCGGGCTGCTCCTCCTCGGGGAAGAGCACTCCGCAGTCGACGATCAGCAGGCGGCCGCCGAATTCGAAGACCGTCATGTTCCGGCCGATCTCGCCGAGGCCGCCGAGCGGGGTGACACGCAGGCCGCCTTCGGGGAGCGGCGGGGGCGTGCGGAGTTCAGGATGCGGATGACTCAAAAGACTCTCCTCACCACGCACGCCACGTACCGGTGGGGCACGTGGCGCGCGTGACGTTCGTGCAGAAGCAGTTGTCTGTGTGGGATGCGCGGGCACCGGTGGCCCGCTTATTCAGTTGTGAAGCAGGTGCGCGGGGGTCCGCGCGAAGTCTGATGTCAGAGCTGTACCCCGCCGGCAGCAAGATCGATCTTGAGTTGCTCGATCTCCTCGGGCGCGCATTCGACCATGGGCGCGCGCAGGGGCCCGGCGGGCAGTCCTTGCAGGGCGAGCGCCGCCTTGGTCGTCATCACGCCCTGGGTGCGGAACATGCCCGTGTAGACGGCGAGCAGCTTCTGGTGGATCTCGGTGGCCTTCTGGACGTCGCCCGAGGTGTACGCCTCGACCAGGGCGCGCAGCTCGGGGGTGACGACGTGCCCGACGACCGAGACGAAGCCGACCGCGCCGACCGAGAGCAGGGGCAGGTTCAGCATGTCGTCGCCGGAGTACCAGGCGAGGCCGGAGCGGGCGATGGCCCAGCTGGCGCGGCCGAGGTCGCCCTTGGCGTCCTTGTTGGCGACGATCCGGGGGTGCTCGGCGAGGCGGACGAGCGTCTCGGTGCTGATCGGGACGCCGCTGCGGCCGGGGATGTCGTAGAGCATCACGGGGAGGCCGGTGGTGTCGGCGATGGCCGTGAAGTGCCGGTAGAGGCCTTCCTGAGGCGGCTTGTTGTAGTACGGCGTCACGACGAGCAGGCCGTGTGCGCCGGTGCGCTCCGCCGCCCGGGCGAGTTCCATGCTGTGGTGGGTGTCGTTGGTGCCGACTCCGGCCACCACGTGGGCGCGGTCGCCGACCGCCTCCAGGACCGCCCGTACGAGATCCGCTTTCTCCGCGTCGCTGGTGGTCGGGGACTCGCCGGTGGTGCCGTTGATGACCAGGCCGTCGTTGCCTGCGTCCACCAGGTGGGCGGCGAGTCGCTGCGCGCCGTCGAGGTCGAGTGCGCCGTCCGCCGTGAAGGGCGTGACCATGGCGGTGAGGACCCGCCCGAAGGGGGTCTGCGGAGTCGAGGTCGGAGCCATGGGTTACACGCTACTCGTTGCTCAGGACCGGGTCTGCCCGCGGGGCAGGCGACAAGTCGCGACAAAGGTGGAGCCCGGCACTGCCTGCTCGGGGGTTCAAGCAGTGCCGGACCCGTTTGATCAGGCTAGATGAACTTCGCTAAATGCCGCAATACGGACACTTCACGCGGCTGAACCGTACATCTGTACCTGATCGGGGAACCGGGGCGCGTTACGGCGCCACGCGTCCGTTCGCGTTGAAGGCGGCGTAGGTGAGCGGCATGAGCCGTGACCACTCCTCCTCCAGCTTCTCGCCGACCATCTCGATCTCGCGCTGCGGGAAGGACGGCACCTTCGCCAGTTCGTGCTGGGTGCGCAGGCCGAGGAAGTGCATCAGCGAGCGGGCGTTGCAGGTGGCGTACATCGACGAGTACAGGCCGACGGGGAGGACGGCGCGGGCCACCTCGCGGGCGACGCCGGCGGCGAGCATCTCCTGGTAGGCCTCGTACGCCTGCCGGTACGAGTCCTCCATCACACGGCCGACCAACTCCTGCTGGGCCTGGGTGCCCTCGACGAAGACGTACTTGCCCGGGCGGCCCTCCTGGACCAGCTTGCGGGACTCGTCGGGGACGTAGAACACGGGCTGGAGCTCGCGGTAGCGGCCGCTCTCCTCGTTGTACGACCAGCCGACGCGGTGCCGCATGAACTCGCGGAAGACGAAGATCGGAGCGCTGATGAGGAAGGTCATCGAGTTGTGCTCGAAGGGGCTGCCGTGCCGGTCCCGCATCAGGTAGTTGATCAGGCCCTTGGAACGCTCGGGGTCCTTCTTCAGCTCGTCCAGGGACTGCTCGCCCAGGGTCGAGACCCGGGCCGCGAAGAGGACGTCCGCGTCGGATGCGGTGTGCTTGACCAGCTCGACGGTGACGTCGCTGCGGTAGCTGGGTTTGAGGTCGTCGGCGGGGGTGTCGGTCACGGTTGGCAGGGCCTTCCCATCTCGTCGTGTGGCGACGCCACTCTACGGCCCGGCCGATTCGGCGCGATCGGTGCCGTGCCGCAATGAAGTCGGTGAAACAGGGCACCTCTGAGGGAGTTCGTTCGTCTCTACAGACGAAAGTGATCCGTTCCACCCTTGAAGGAGACGTACCCCTGATGTTCGGTCGGCGTGAACCCGTACCGTTTGCCTTCGTCGCCGAGGCCGACAGGTTCCGCAGCAATGTCACTCCCCCGCCGCGCGAGCGGTCGTCGCTCGGTGAGATGGCCGGGCGTTGGCTGCTGGGGCTCACCATCGTGGCGGGGCTCGTGGGGTCCCTGGTCATCGGGACGCCCGCGCTGACGCCCGACAGGACGGCTGATCAGCCTCAGCAGTCCCAGGCGTCCGAGAGGCGCTGAACCGCACCGCACCGACGGTGACTCCATCCGGCCCCCCACCGGTGGTGACCGGGGACACAGATCGGTAGCCTCACCGGGCACAGCCCACGCATGGATCGAGTGAGGACCCGCCGTGCCCCTGCCCTTCCTGACGGCCGACCGCGTTTTCGAGGCGGCGGACGACGTTCCGTTGCCCTACGAGGACCGTGACCGCTGGCGGCGTCCGTACCGGCCCGGGCCGTGGCGCATCGTGGTGGCCGCCCTCGCGCTGCTGCTCGCCTCGTTCGTGCTGTTCGCGACGGTCATCATCGCCGCGACGGCCCAACTGGCCTCGGCCGCCCTGGTGTTCGCCCTCGCGCTGCTCGTCATCGCGGCGGCGCTTCGGCTGCTGCGCATGGGCGTGTGGGTCAGCGCACGGGGGCTGCGGCACGTCGGTTTCCTCACGACGCGTACGGCGTCCTGGGAGCAGGTCGTCTCCGTGCGTACGGTGCAGCAGCCGGTGCGCTGGCTGAACCTGCCCCGGACGGTGCAGGGCCAGGCTCTGCTCCTCGGACGCCAGGGCCGGGACGACACGGGGCCGGTGTCGATCATGACGACGCACAACGCGGATTTCCTGGGCCGCGCGGAGGCCTTCGACCGGGCCGCGGACTCGGTCGAGGCGTGGGCCGAGGAGTACGGCCCGCGCTGACGCCCTCCGCCTTCCTCATGCCGGTGGGGGGGGGCGGGGGGGGCCCCCCCCCCCCCCCCCCCCAGCGGGGGTGGGGGGCACGCGCGCCCGGGGCGGGGTTGGGGGGGGGGGGGGGGGGGCGCCGGGCTC
>NZ_JBEZOK010000052.1:0-4204 GCF_040706515.1 Streptomyces sp. NPDC047880
AGCATGTCGTGGGGCGGATACCGGGCGGCGCGGCCAACATCGCCGACATCTACCCGCTCGCCCCGCTGCAGGAAGGCATCCTCTTCCACCACCTGCTGCAGACGGACGGTGGGACGGACGTGTACGCGGCGCCGCGAGTCATCCGCTTCGACTCGCGGGAGCGGCTGGACGCGTTCCTCGGGGCGTTGCAGCGGGTGGTGGACCGGCATGACATCTATCGGACCGCGATCCTGTGGCAGGAACTGCGCGAGCCGGTCCAGGTCGTGGTTCGCCGGGTCGAACTCCCGGTCACATCGGTGGGGTTGACCGCCGACGGCCCCGCCGCGGTGGAGCAGTTGATCGCGGCTGCCGGCCCGACCATGAACATCGGCCGCGCTCCGCTGATCGACGTTCACACCGCCGAACAACCGGACCAGGACGGTGGATGGCTTGCGTTGCTGCGGATGCACCACCTGATCCAGGACCACACCACACAGGACGTGCTGCTGCACGAGATGGGCGCGTTCCTGTCGGGGCGGGAGGACTCCCTGCCCGAGCCGCTGCCCTTCCGGAACTTCGTCGCGCAGGCCCGGCTGGGTGTGACGCGTGAGGAGCACGAGCGGTACTTCACCGACCTGCTCGGGGACGTGGAAGAGACCACCGCCCCCTATGGCCTGCTGAACGTGCACGGTGACGGCAGCGGCGTCGAGCGTTCGCACCTGGGCGTCGACGAGGAGGTCGGCCGGCGGGTGCGTGACGTCGCCCGGTCACTCGGCGTGAGCCCGGCCACGGTGTTCCACCTGGCCTGGGCGCGGGTGCTGGCCACGATCAGCGGTCGTGACGACGTCGTGTTCGGGACGGTGCTGTTCGGGCGGATGAACGCGGGAACCGGCGCGGACCGGGTGCCGGGTCTCTTCCTCAACACCTTGCCCGTGCGGGTCCGCGTCGGCGCCACGGGTGTCGGAGAGGCACTGGCGGGCCTGCGGAGCCAGCTGGCGGAGCTCATGGTGCACGAGCACGCCCCGCTGACCCTGGCGCAGCAGGCCAGCGGCGTCCCCGGCGGCACTCCGCTGTTCACCTCGATCTTCAACTTCCGGCACAGCCGGCGCCCGAGTGAGGAGCCCCGCAAGGAGGTCGGCGCCGCGCCCGGGGGCATCCGGATGGTGTTCGCCCGGGACACCACCAACTACCCGGTCGCCATTTCGGTGGACGATCTCGGGGCCGGCTTCGGACTGACCGTGGAAGCGGTGCAGTCGGTGGACGGGCAAGCGGTGTGCCGGCTGTTGCACACCTGCCTCGACAACCTGGTGGCCGCGCTGGAGTACGGCCCGCAGGGCAGGCTCGCCGCGGTGAACGTGCTCGATGAGGTCGAGCAGCAGCGCATGCTGGCGGACTGGAACGGCACCGACACGCCGGTCGGGGAGGCCACGGTGCCGGAGCTGTTCGCGGCGCAGGCGGCCCGGACACCGGACGCCGTCGCGATCGTGTGCGACGGCGCTGAACTGACGTACGGCGAGCTGGACATGCGGGCGAACCGGCTGGCCCGTCGCCTGGCGTCGGAGCACGGCGTGGGTCCGGAGTCGGTGGTGGCGGTGCTCACCGAGCGCTCCGCCGAGCTGATCGTGGCGATCCTCGCCGTGCTCAAGGCCGGCGGCGCCTACCTGCCCATCGATCCCGGCCATCCGGTCGAGCGGGTCGACTACACGCTCGACGACGCCGGGCCCGTGTGCATCCTCACCACGTCACGCGCCGGGCGGGCGGTGCCGCAGGACTGCGGTGTGCCGGTGCTGGTGCTGGACGCGGCTGGGGAACCCGACGCGGAAGACGCGCGGGACGCGGACCTGCCGGCGCCGCCGCGCAAGCAGAACCCGGCGTACGTCATCTACACCTCCGGCTCGACCGGCCGGCCCAAGGGCGTGGTCGTCTCGCACGCGGGGTTCGCCAACCTGTCGGCCAGCCACGCCCGGTTCGGCGTACAGCCGGGCCACAGGGTGGCGCAGTTCGCGTCGGTCGGCTTCGACAACTTCTGCTCGGAGTGGTCGCTCGCCCTGCTGTCGGGAGCGGCCCTGGTGATCGTGCCCCAGGACCGGCGGCTCGGCGCGGAACTGGCCGGGTTCATGACCGAGCAGGCCGTGACCCACGCAACGCTGCCCCCTGCCGCCCTGGCGACGATGCCGGACGGGGCGATCGGGACCGGGGTGGTCCTCGAGGTGGGCGGCGAGGCATGCCCTCCCGAGGTGATGGAACGCTGGTCGGCCGGACGGGTGCTGTTCAACACCTACGGCCCCACGGAGACGACGGTGGACGCCACCGCGTGGCGCTGCCGCCCCGGGCTGGAGTCGGGCACGGTACCGATCGGCGCTCCGATCGCCAACACCCGCGCCTATGTGCTCGACGACTTCCTCAACCCGGTGCCGGTCGGGGTGGTCGGCGAACTGTACCTGGCCGGTGCGGGTCTGGCCCGGGGATATCTGGGACGGCCCGGTCTGACGGCGGAGCGCTTCGTGGCGTGCTCGCCGGGGGCCGCCGGTGAGCGCATGTACCGGACGGGCGACCGGGTCCGGTGGCGGGCGGACGGAAACCTGGAGTTCGCCGGCCGCTCGGACGATCAGGTGCAGATCCGTGGCTTCAGGATCGAACCGGGCGAGATCGAGGAGGTGCTCGACGGGCATCCGCACCTGAGCCAGGTGGCCGTCGTCGTCCACGAGGACCCTCAAGGCGGCAAGCGCCTGGTCGCCTACGTCGTCCCCGCGGCCGGCGGCGCCGATCCGGGCGCGCTGGCCGGGTCGGTGCGGGACTTCGCGGCCGAGCGGCTGCCGAACTACATGGTGCCGTCCTCGGTGACGGTCCTGGACTCCCTGCCGCTGACACTGAACGGCAAGGTGGACCGCAGGGCCCTGCCCGCCCCCGCCTTCGCGGCGGGGACCGCCGGGGAACCCTCGCCGGGCCGGGGTGCCACGGGTGCGCTCGAAGCCCTGGTGTGCGAGACGTTCGCCGACGTCCTGGGCGTGCGGGCGGTCGGTCCCGACGACGACTTCTTCGCCCTCGGCGGCCACTCGCTCATGGCGGTCTCGCTCGTGGAGCGGCTGCGGGGCAAGGGCGTCACCGTGTCGCTGCGCACCCTGATCACCAACCCGACACCGGCACGGCTGATGCGGACGTTCGGCCTGACGTCGGTGCAGGACGCTCTCGACGGCGTGCTGTCGATCCGGACCGGCGGTACCGCACCGGCCTTCTTCTTCATCCACCCCGCGGGTGGACTGAGCTGGTGCTACATGCCGTTCGCCCGCTTCATTCCCCAGGAGCACCCGCTGTACGGTCTCCAGGCACAGGGCCTGGACGGCTCCGGGGAGCCGGCGGTCTCGGTCGCCGACATGGCCGCCGAGTACGTGAACCGCATGCGCGCACTGCAGCCGTCGGGTCCCTACCACCTCGTCGGCTGGTCCTTCGGAGGAACTCCCGCTCACGAGATCGCGGTGCGGCTCGAGGCCGAGGGCGAGGAGGTGTCGCTGGTCCTCATGGACGCCTTCCCGCCCATTCCGGGAACCGGGGCAGTGCCTCCCCGGAGTGACGCGGCCGACGGCCCGGCACGTCTGGCGCAGCGCGTCCGTGCCGAACTCGGTCCGGTGCTGGGCGGTGTCGACGACGACGAAGTCGCGCAACTGGCCCGCGTGTTCGACAACAACGCGACGCTGAGGGACCGCCACGCGTTCGGCACCTTCGGCGGGGACACGCTGCTGCTCATCGCGGAGGAAGGAAAGCCGGCGGACTTCTCGTTCGAGTCCCTGTGGCAGCCCTATCTCACCCGGCGGATCACATCCGTCCGCCTCCCGTGCGGGCACTCGGACATGGCGCGGCCCGACATGCTGGGAGCGGCATGGGAGGTCATGTCGGAGTGGCTGGCGACGCGACGGGAGAGGAGGGCCTGAGCCCTGCCGTGAGCGTCTGAGGCCCCCTCCACCGGACGGTGCCCGGGCCTGACCCGCCGTCGACGGGTCAGGCCCGGGCACCGTTTCGTGCGGGGGCATGTGCTTCCCCGTCGGGTGGTGGTGGCTTCATCGGTCGAGAGGCCTCCCGGGAGCACGGACGGCGGCCGGGGAGCCGAGCGATACGCGACAGTGACGGGTGGCTGCGGGGAGAGTGCGAGCCGGGCGTCGCGAACGGGGCGAACGTCGCCTGCCGCGGCACTAGTCGGCCAACCGCGCCGCCCGGGCCCGGAGATAGT
>NZ_JBEZOK010000053.1:0-4096 GCF_040706515.1 Streptomyces sp. NPDC047880
TTCCCCAGCATGTCCAGCCGAACAGCCTCCTCCTCATCCAGCACATCGAACGACGCCAACGCACGGTCAGGGGCGGCAGCCATGGCGGTCACCAGCGTCTCCAGCCACGCCAGGATCCGCCCGGCCGTCTGCTGGTCGAAAGCGTCGGTGCGGTACTCCAGGCGGAGCCTCAGCTGCCGGCCCGGCCATACCTGCACGGCGAGGGGATAGTGCGTGAACTCCCGGCTGGATGCGATCCGCACACCCAGCCCGTCCGTGCCGAGCCGCCCGCCGGACGCCTCCAGCGGATAGTTCTCGAACACGAAGATCGTGTCGAAGAGCTGCTGGTGGCCCGTGGCGCGCTGGATGTCGGCCAGCGCCGGAAACTGGTGGTCCAGACCATCGTGATAGGCGTCCCGCAGTGTGCCGATCAGCTCGGCGGCGGTCGTCGCGGGCGTCGTCCGGGCGCGTACCGGGACGGTGTTGACGAACATGCCCACGGCCGACTCGCTGCCGGGCAGATCCGCCGGGCGGCCCGAGACGGTGGTGCCGAAGACGACGTCCCCGTCACCGGTCAGCACGCCCAGCAGGCGGGCCCAGGCGGCTTGCAGCACGATGTTCACCGTCGTGTTCCGCGCACGGGCCAGCCGCTCCACGGCGCGGGTGACGTCGGCCGGAAGGTCGGCGCGCAGCGGCGCCCGCGCGCCGGTGCCGGAGCGGTCAGCCGGGTCCACGAGGGTCGGTGCCTCGAGGCCGGCCAGCACGTGGCGCCAGTGCCGGAGTGCCGCCCCCGTGTCCTGGGCGGACAGCCATTCGGTATAGGCGCGGAAGGCGGGGGCGGGCGTCAGGGATTCCTTCCGGTAGACCGCGAAGATCTCCCGGAGCAGGATCTGGATCGACCAGCCGTCCACCACGATGTGATGCGCGGACAGCACCAGTTCGTGCCGGTCCGGGCCCGTCACACGGAGCAGGAAGCGCAGCGGTGCCTCGTCCGTGAGGCTGCCGCAGGCGGCCAGCTCCGCGTCGAGGAGGGCTTGTTCCTCTCGGTCGTCGCCGCCGGTCACGGTCCACGGGGCAGTCGGCCGCACGGGAATGATCTGTACCGGGTCGGTGAGCCGGTCGGAGACGAAGCGGGCCACCAGGTTGGGGTGGCGTGCCACCACGGTGTCCACGGCCCCGCGCAGACGCGGCACATCCAGCGCACCGGTGATCTCGATGCCCAGCTGCACGGTGTACAGCTCGGCGGGACCGTCACCGCCGGTCCGGCGGTGGAAGAGCAGGCCGGTCTGCAGAGGAGTCAGCGGGAGAATGTCCGCCGGCTCCACGATCCGGGCGAGCCCGTCGATCTGCTGCTGGGTGAGCGCCGCCGGCAGGACGTCGGAGGGCGTGAGTCCGCCGCCGCCATTCGTCACGTACGCGGCGATTCCACTGAGGGCGTCGTGCCAGCGTGCCTGCAGCTCGGTGATGTAAGCACGGTCGACCCGTGCGCCGGCCCAGCTCCAGGTCGCGTGGAGTTCGGGCCGGGCGCCGTCGTCGAGCACGACCGCGTTGATGTCCACGGTGTGCGGCAGCAACATCGTCCGGGAGCCGAATCGCCGGGCCTCGGGGGCTTCGAGCGGTCCGAGAATCCGCCATTCGCCTGCCTCTTCCCCGGTGGGCGGTGTGCTGCTGCGGCGGCCGAGGTAGTTGAAGCCGACCGCCGGATCGTCACCGGACAGCTCCGTGCCGTCGTTGAGGTACTTGAGCAGACCGTAGGTGATGCCCTCCGGTACGGCGCGCAGTTGTTCCTTGGCGTCTTTGAGCCACGCCCCCAGGGCCGGGCCGCCGGCCAGGACGGCGTCCCTGTCCAAAGGTGCCGCGGTCAGAGCGACCGGGTGCTTCACGGTGAACCATCCGACAGTGTCGGTCAGATCGGTCCCGACGCCGATCTCGTCCCGCCGCCCGTGGCCCTCGACGTCGATGCGGAAGGGCGCGCCGAAGTACCGGTGTTGCTGGGCCAGGGCCGTGCCGAGCGCTATGAGCAGCAGCTCCTCGACGTTGACGCGCAGGGCCGCGGTGGCCTCGGTCAGCAGGACGTCCGTCAGCGCGGCGTCGAGCGCGAAGGACAGCTGCTCCACGCCCGCCCAGGTGTCGGTGTCGGGACGCGGTGTGGGCAGCAGGGCGGCAGCCGACTCGATGCGCTGCCAGCTCGGGAGCCGGTCGGTGACCTCCGGGGAGACGGCGTGGTCCGCCAGGGTCGCGGCCCAGCGCCGGAACGAGGTGCCGCCGGCGGCCGGCGTGATCTCCCGCCCCTCGGAGAGATGGCGCCAGCCCGCCCCGAGGTCCCGCTGGAGGATCCCCCAGGAGACGGCGTCGACCGCGAGGTGGTGGACGACCAGCAGCAGCCGACGGGAGGGCGCCTCCCACACGGCGTGCAGCATGACGCCGCGGCGCGGGTCCAGCCGGCGCAGCGCGGCGGTGAAGGAGGCGTCGGTGAGCTTCTCGACCACCGTGACGCAGTCGGCGGCGTCGACCGAGCCCGCCGGAGGGATCGTGAGGTTCCCTGGTGTGTCCCGTGGGGCGTCGTCCCTCTGCAGCCGGAGTGCCGCGTGCCGGTCGAGCAGCGCCTGCAGGAGCGCGACCACGTCGGGGTGGTCTGCCCGGGGCGGCGCCTGGAACAGCATGGTCTGGTTGAACTCGTCGGCCGGCGCCCGAAGGGAGTCGAGCCAGCGGATGATCGGCGTCGCCGTGACGGGACCGCAGTCGTCGTCAGGCTCGAGGTGCGGTGCGTCCGTGCCTGCGAGCCGGATGACGCGGGCCACGCGCTCCACGGTCTGTTCGACGAGGATGTCGCGGGGCTTGCAGCGCAGGCCGGCCTCCCGGGCCTGGGAGACGACCTGCATGGACGAGATGCTGTCGCCGCCGAGATCGAAGAACGAGTCGTCGACACCGACCCGCTCCATGCCGAGCACGCGCGCGTAGATGGCGGCCAAGGTCTCCTCGACCGGGGTGGCCGGTGCCCGGTATCCCTCTGCGTCCCCGAACGCGGGGGCCGGCAGGGCCCGCTTGTCGAGCTTGCCGTTGCCCGTCACGGGCAGTGCGTCGAGCACCACGACTGCTGCCGGCACCATGTACTCGGGCAGCCGCTCACCCGCCAGGCGGCGCAGCCGCACGCCGTCCACACCGTCGGCGTCGGGGACGACGTAGCCAACCAGCCGCTGGTGCCCGGGCTGGTCCTCGCGGACGACGACCGCGGCCTGTCGGACGCCGGGGGCCGCTCGCAACACCGACTCGATCTCGCCGAGCTCGACCCGGTATCCACGGATCTTCACCTGGTCGTCGGCGCGCCCGACGTACTCCAGCTCACCATCCTGGTTCCAGCGCACCAGGTCGCCGGTGCGGTACATCCGCGAACCCGCCGGACCGAACGGGTTGGCGACGAACCGTGACGCCGTCAGGCCGGGACGGCCCACGTATCCGCGGGCCACCCCGCGTCCGGCGACGTACAGTTCGCCGGCGACACCGACCGGCACCCGGCGCAGCGCGCCGTCCAGGACGAACAGGGCGGTGCCCGAACCGGGGGCGCCGATCGGCACTGTCCCACCGGGGACCAGGGGCGTGCTCATCGATGCGTAGACCGTGCACTCGGTCGGGCCATAGGCGTTGATTACGGCCCGTCCGGGGGCCCAGCGCTCGACCAGCTCGGCCGGGAACGCCTCGCCGCCGACCAGGAGCACCCCGATCGAAGCCAGTCCTTCCGGCGACAGCCGCGCCAGGGCGGAGGGCGTCTGGGTCAGGACCGTGACCTTTTCGGCGAGGAGCAGGTCGTGGAAGTCGGAGGGTGAGTAAACGACGTCCTCGGGGACGACGACGAGTCGTCCGCCGTGCAGGAGCGCACCGCACATCTCCCACAGGGCGAAGTCGAATGCGTATGAGTGGAACAGCGTCCACACGTGCTCATGGGGTCGCGGTGAGGCGGTGTCCGGGGCGCCGGATCCGGCCAGCCGCCGGACATGCGTGGTGATGAGGTCCGCGATGCCCCGGTGGGTGACGGATACGCCCTTTGGCGTGCCGGTGGTTCCGGAGGTGTAGATGACGTAGGCGACCTGGTCGGCGTCGGGGTGAGGGAGGGCCGCGG
>NZ_JBEZOK010000054.1:0-4074 GCF_040706515.1 Streptomyces sp. NPDC047880
CACTGTGATCTGCGTCTCTTGCATATGTCCGGGAGCCGGCCGGCTCCACCCGGCACGACGCCGGCCCTTGGGCTTCACGCGACGGCGAGACTGCGGGCGGTGGCGCACTGGACGACGGCGACCACCAAGGCGGCGGTGTCCTGCTCGAAGGGGAGCCGCGCGCCGCTGGACTCGTAGATCCGGGTCTCGCCCTCGCCGCTGCGGGCCCCGTGCGGCCGGTAGCGGGCGATCCACCCGCAATGCCAGTCGGCCCGCCCGTCGATCAGGCCGCGCTGGTCTGCGATCCGGATCTCGGCTCCTCCCTCCACGTCGACCACGATGCGGCTCCCGTCGTAGCGGCGGGAGACCAGGGTGCGCACGGCCAGGCCGTGGTGCGCCAGGGTGCGAGTCAGCCGCTCGCCCGTGGTCTCGGGGGTGTCCTGCATGGTCATCTCCTCGTGGGGTGTGGGGGTTTCGAGGGGTCCGGGGGCGGCGGTGCCATCCGCCGCCCCCGGCAGGGGGCGGGCCCGCTCTGGCGGGCCCGCTGGGTGCCGCTACTCGTCGTCCGCCTCGGCGGGCTCGGTGTCCGGCTCGTCCTCGGGCTCGTGGCTCTCGTCCGCCTGGACGGCCTCGGCCTCCCGCGCGGCCTTCTCCTCGGCCTCCCGCTTGAGCCGGGCCTCCTCACGCTCGCGCTGCCAACGGGCGTCCCGCTCCTTGCGTTCAGCTACCCGCCTCGCCTCCTCCTCGGCTTGCTGCTGGGCGGTGGCCAGGGTCTCCTCCTCGACCTCGGAGAGGCTGTAACCGTGCTTCTTCAGGAAGTTCAGCCACTCGACCGTCTCGCCCTCGATGGGCTTGCGCCGACCGAACTCGTCCTTCTTGCCGCGCCATGCCTCGTCGGTCATGTGCTCGAACTCGTACATGCCCGCGACGTGGGCGAACAGAAGCCACCAGTACCGCTTGGCCCCGGTGCGCTTGACCAGCTTGGCCACCACGTCGGCCGGGGTGTGCTTCAGGTTCTCGTCCTTCAGGAACGTCGACAGCAGCCTGCCGTAGTCGCCCGTCACGTAGTGGGTGTACGTGTAACGGCCCGCGAGGATCGTCGTCAGCACCAGGTCCTTCACGTCGGCCGGGGCCTCGCCCTTGTCCTGGCACATGTCGACGATGAACGCCTGCCGGACCTCGCGCACCGAACGCCAGGCGGCGTTGTTGGCCTTCACGCGCCGGGCCTCGGCGCGTGCGGCCTCGCGCTCGGCCTCGGCCTTCTCGTCGGCCTCCTCGCTCCCGTCGCCCTCGGTCTGGTCCGCCCCGATGATCCGGTGGCCGTGCTTCTTGAAGTCACGGCAGACCCAGACCACTTCGCCGTCGGCCGGGTCGAACGTGGCGGCGTGGCCCTCGCAGGTCTCGTTGTGACCGGCTTCGGTCAGCGGACGGCCGATCGCGCTCTCCAGCTCCTCCAGCGGGCGGGCGGCGCTGTACTGCCAGCTGTGGGGCCAGCCGATGACCGGGATCATCTTCTTGGCCAGCTCGGCCGTCGTCGCCGCGATGCGCTCGGCCTTCTCCTTCTCGGCCCTCAGCGCCTGCATGGCCTGCCGCCACGCGCCCCGCTTGGTGTTGCCCTCGTCGGCGTCCTTCCGCTTGGCCTGCTCCAGCTTCCACAGGGCGTTGGGCACGTCCTCGACCTCGGCGTAGTCGGCCTGCTCGACCCAGTCGAACTCTGCCCCCTGCTCCCACAGTTCCTCGATCACCTCGGGGGCGATCTTGGCGACCCGGGGGGCGGCGTCCAGCTCCTCCGTGGTCCGGCCGATGGCGGCCGCGAGCTGGGCCTTGCGGGCCTTCGGTACCCGCTTGGCGTCGACCATGAGGGCGAGCTGCTGGGCGGCGTCCAGGTCGTCCTGGACGCTGGCGGCCGCGCGGTGGACGTTCTCGACCATGGACCCGGCCAGGGCCTCGTCGTCCACGCCCTTCAGGTCCTCACGGATGATCACGCGGACCTTCCGGTACTTGCGGCCCTCGGCCACGGCCTTCTCGGCGGCGGCGCGCGCGGCCTTCATGCGCCGCTGGCCCATGACGATGCCCAGCTTGCCCTCGTTTGCTCCCACCTGGGGCCGCAGGACCGGGGCCTGCTGGACGCCCACGGCGTCCACGCTGGCGATCAGGCCGGGGTCGGGCTCGGTGGTGTCCTCCTCGCCGTCCTCGCGCTTCTTGCGGTGGTTGAACGGGTCGACGATGACCCGGCTCTCCTCGGGCTCGTCGGGACGGAAGTCGGTGAGCGGGTCGATCCACTCCAACCGCCCGGCGTCCGCCTCTTCTGCGATGGCGGCCGGGGCCTGCTCGTTCTGCGTCACGGTCAAGGTGAGTCCCTTCGTGGTGTGGGTTTCGAGGTGTGTTGGTCGGGGTGCCACCCCCTCCCAACAAGGACAACATTACCAGTATTGAACCTGATCGCCAAGGGTTTCGGTACCCGTGACCAGGGTTTTTCTCGGGAATCCGGCCGGACCGCCCGGCGGTTCCGCACCACCGGCCGGACACACGGCGGCGGCGGTGTCCCACCACCGGCAGGCGCGGCCGGCGACTCCAGCGCGGCCCGGCCGGCGCTGACGGACAGCCCCGCACGAGGGGCGGCGCGGATGCCTCAGCGGACGATGGCGGCCGTCGCGCTCGGCGCGTTTCCCCGCCCGCCCCGGCCTGTGCTGGCCGGGGCGGTACGAGGGCCTTCGCCTCGGGGATGGCGCTCGGCGTCAGCCGATGGGGTCCTGCTCGGCCCCTTCTCCGCCGTGCTCCTCGATGAGCGCGCGGACGGCCGCAACCGGCACGTCGTAGAACAGACGCCCCTTGTCGGGCTCGTCACCGGAGGTGAGCCACAGCTCGATGTCGTCCTCCAGCTCCCACGCCTCCCCGTCGGGGGCGTCGAGCCCTTCGGCCAGGTAGACCTCCTCGAACTGGGCGGCTCCGGGCTGGCCCTTGATACTGAGGCCCTTCCCGTCGGCCAGGAAGATGCGCCGGTTGATGCCGTCCGTGCCGTTCGCCGTGAGGTGGTCGAGTCGGGACGTAGCCATGATGGTGCTCCGTTCTGCGGGTGTCGGGTTTCGAGGGGGGCCGGGGCGGCGGTGCCATCCGCCGCCCCGGCCGGGCGGTCTCAGTAGGGCAGGCGT
The DNA here is from genome assembly GCF_040706515.1 of Streptomyces sp. NPDC047880. Classification (NCBI taxonomy): domain Bacteria; kingdom Bacillati; phylum Actinomycetota; class Actinomycetes; order Kitasatosporales; family Streptomycetaceae; genus Streptomyces; species Streptomyces sp. NPDC047880. The sequence continues at coordinate 3,132 of NZ_JBEZOK010000054.1, forward strand.
TCCGTCGGGCGCATGATCGTGATGACGCGCTCGCCGTGGTCGCCCGGCGACGACTCGGCCACGAGGGTCACGCGCCGGGCGTCGCGGGTGGTGCCGTCGGTGGGGACGCGGTAGAGGGTGAGCGCGAGCCGGGGCTTGCGGCCGGAGCCTGCGGCCGCCTTGATCGCGCGGGACGCGGTGAGCAAGAGGTCCCATTCCCGCTCGGTCTCGTCCAGCCGGATGCCGGTCGTCCAGGCGTACGCCTCGGGGACGGCGACACAGTCGCGGTAGACGGCCTCGGTCATAGCGACCGGGGCGGGGAACTCCATCTCTTCGGCAATGCCGGGGTCGGCTTCGATCAGGAGACCGTCCTTGATGGCGTGCGCGCGGGTGTAGACGGTGCCGGTCATGCTCACGGGTTGCCTCTCTTCGTCGTGCGGGTTTCGAGGGGCCGGGGCGGCGGTGCCATCCGCCGCCCCGGCGGGCGGGGGGTCAGAAGTGGTCGGAGTGAACGGCGGTGTGGGTGCCGGTGAAGGTGGCCACGACCTTCATCTGGTTGCCCGCCTCCAGGAGCAGGGCGCGGCCCTCCAGCCCCTCGAACTGGTCGACGTGCATGACGTGGGCCTTCGCCGCCTGGAGCAGCGCGTCCATCTCGGCGGCCAGCGGCGAGGATGCGCGGACGTGCATGACCTCGGGCGCGTAGTGCGCGTACTCCTTGGCCGTCCAGTCCAGGACCACCGTGTACGACCGCAGGCCCGCCCGGCGGGCCGCGCGGTGACGGGCGCGGATGGTCTTGAAGGTCTCGATCAGGGCGCGCATTGAGTGCTCCTCGTTCGGGTTTCGAGTGGTGGTGTCGGTCGGGGTGCCACCCCCTTCCAACAAGGACAACATTACCAGTGTTGGGCCGGAAACGGAAGCCGAAAAGGGGGTCTGACCAGGGTTTTTCTCGAATTTCTCGCGGTGT
>NZ_JBEZOK010000055.1:0-4060 GCF_040706515.1 Streptomyces sp. NPDC047880
CCACCTGCGCCTCAAACAACTCCACCACCGACAACCCCCCACCCAACACCACATCCCCACCCCCACCAGCCCACCCCAAAACCAACCCACGCTCATCCGGACTCAGGACGTCCACCGAACTCACCCGGATGTCCGGCGCCCCCACCACCACCTCGACCGCCCGCACCAACCACTCCGCGAACCGCTCGGCCGTCCCCGCGTCAAACACGTCAGCGGCCGCGATCACGACACCCCGCATGCCAGCGGGAGCACCTTCGGCGTCGAACACCTCGGTAGCCATGACATCCAGATCGAACTTGGCCGTCGCCGGTCCCGCCGCCCCGGGCACCCCGGCAGACCCGGTCGGTACTCCGGAAGCCCGGAGCCCGGGCAGGTCGAGGGCCGCCTGGGCGTTGTTCTGCAACGTCAGCATCACCTGGAACAAAGGGTGCCGGGCCAGCGAACGAGCCGGCGCGAGTTCCTCCACCAGCCGCTCGAACGGCACATCCTGATGCCCGAACCCGGCCAGGCTCGTCTCCCGGACCCGCTCCAGCACCTGCGCGAACGTCGGATCACCCGACAGGTCCGTCCGGATCACCAGCGTGTTCACGAAGAACCCGACCAGGTCGTCCAGCGCCTCATCCGTACGCCCGGCGATCGCCGAACCGATCGGAATGTCCGTGCCCGCACCCACCCGCGACAACGTCACCGCCAGCGCCGCCTGCAACACCATGAACACCGTCACGCCACGCTCACGCGCCACCTCACGCAACCGCGCATGCACCCCAGCCGGCACCTCCAGCCCCACCGCATGCCCCTCATGCGACGCGACCGCCGGACGCGACCGGTCATAGGGCAGCGCCAGCTCCTCCGGGGCACCGGCGAGCGCCTCACGCCAGAACTCCACCTGACGTGAGAGCACACTCTCGGGGTCCGTCTCGGCCCCCAGTACCTTCTCCTGCCACAGCACGTAGTCGGCATACTGCACCGGCAAGGGTGCCCATCCAGGAGTGCGGCCCTCACACCGCGCCCCGTACGCCACCGACACGTCCCTCGCCAACGGCCCCATCGACCACCCGTCACCCGCGATGTGATGCACCACGAGCACCAGCACATGCTCATCCGGACCGACCCTGAACAACCGGGCTCGGACAGGGATCTCCTCGGCGAGGTCGAAGGCATACCGTGCCGCCTCCGCCACAGCCCCGCCGAGCTCCTCCGCGCGCACATCGGTGACCGTCAGTGCGAAGCCGGTCTCGTCCACGGGCAGAATCCGCTGATACGGCTCCCCATCGGCGACCGCGAACACGGTCCGCAGCACCTCATGGCGCTCCAGCACATCCCTCAGCGCGCCCTCGAGCGCATCCCGGTTCAGCTCACCCGACAGTCGCAGGGTCGTCGGGATGTTGTAGGTCGCGCTCGGGCCTTCCAGCTGCGTCAAGAACCACAGCCGGCGCTGCGCGTACGACAGCGGCACCCGCTCCGGGCGCTCCCCAGCCACGAGAGCCGGACGTGCCGTGTCCGCCTGACCCAGCCGCGCCGCGAGCCCGGCCGGCGTGGACGCCTCGAACAGGGTCCGCAGCGCCACCTCCACCCCCAGCACCGCACGCACCCGACTCACCAGCCGCGTCGCCAGCAACGAATGCCCACCCAGAGCGAAGAAGTCGTCGTCCACACCGACCGCGGGCAGACCGAGGATCTGCGCGAACGCCTGGCAGAGGATTTCTTCCTGCACCGTGGCCGGCGGACGACCGCTGTCAGTTCCGGTGTACGCGGGCGCGGGGAGCGCCTTGCGGTCCAGTTTGCCGTTCACCGTCAACGGCAGCGCCTCGAGAGTGACCATAGCCGACGGCACCATGTACTGCGGCAACCGCTCACCCACGAAGTCGCGCAGCTCGGACTCCGACGCATCCCCCACCACGTACGCCACCAGGCGTTTGTCCCCGGGAACGTCCTCGCGGGTGATCACAACCGCCTGTGCCACCGCCGGGTGCGCGGCCAGTACCGCCTGGACCTCACCCGGTTCGATCCGGAACCCGCGGATCTTCACCTGCTCATCCGCACGCCCCAGATACTCCAGCCGGCCACCGGCCGACCACCGCACCACATCCCCCGTCCGATACATTCGCGCGCCCACCTGACCGAAGGGGCACGCCACAAACCGCTCACCCGTCAGCCCGGGGCGCCCCACATACCCACGCGCGAGACCCGCACCCGCCACATACAACTCCCCCGCCACACCCCCCGGCACCGGCCGCAACGCACCATCCAGCACGAACACCTGTGTGTTGACGATCGGAGAGCCGATTCCAGAGCTGTCGCCCGGTGCGAGCGGGGCCGACATGGTGGCGCACACGGTGGTCTCCGTGGGGCCATAGGCATTGATGAACCGGCGGCCAGGAGCCCAGCGTCCGATCAGGTCACCGCCCAGTGCTTCACCTGCCGACACCAGTGTCGACACCGAAGGCAGATCTTCAGGCGCCAGCACAGCCAGCACGGCCGGTGGCAGCGTCACATGAGTAACCTCGTGCCGCGCCACGACTTCGGCCAGCCCCTGCCCAGGCAGCAACTCGTGGGCATCGGAGAGTACGAGTCGTGCTCCGCACGACAGTGCCACCAGTACCTCGGACACCGCCGCGTCGAAGCTCACCGACGCGAACTGCAGCATCCGGCTGGCGGAGTCCACCGCGAATCGCTCTGTCTGAGCCGCCACCAGGCTCGCCACGCCGCCGTGCGACACGGCCACGCCCTTGGGTCGTCCCGTCGAGCCGGACGTATAGATGACGTAGGCCAGCCCACCAGCCTCGAAGACGGCTTCGGGAGGAGTGACGGGCGCCGCCGCCAGGTCGCGTGCCACCCTCATGTCATCGAAGTTCACCACGTGCACCGCGGGCCCTGACATTACGGCTGCCATGTCGCCGCGCCCGAGGACCACCCGTGCGCCGCTGTCGGCGAGCATGAACTCCAGCCGCTCCGCCGGATACTGCACGTCCAGCGGCACATACGCCGCGCCGGTCTTCAACACGGCCAGCAGCGCGACGACCAGGTCCACCCCGCGGGGCAGGCACACGCCCACCACGGACTCCGCGCCGATGCCGAGCCCTCGCAGATAGTGCGCCAGCTGGTTCGCCTTGGTCTCCAGCTCGGCGTAGGAGAGTTCCGTAGTGCCGTGGACCACTGCCACAGCGTCCGGGGTGCGGGCCACCTGGGCCTGGAACATCTCGGGCGCGGACTGCTGTGGGATGTGTGCGGTGGTGTCGTTCCAGTCTTCGAGGAGTCGGTTCTGTTCGGAGGCGTCGAGGACGTCCACCGTCGACAGGTAGCTGTTGGGGTCGTCCTCCAGTGCGGTCACGAGGTTGTCGAGGCAGGTGTGCAGCAGCCGGCACACCGCCTGCCCGTCGACCGGGCCCACCGCGTCCACGACCAGCCCGAACCTGGACTCCAGGTCATCGACCGCCACGGCCACGGGGTAGTTCGTCACCTCACGCACGGCCAGCGTGCTGATGCCCCTGGACGCCGGACCGGCCTCCGGGCGAGGGTTCTCCGGCCGACGCCTGCCGTGCCGGTAGTTGAACAGCGAGGTGAACAGCGGGCTGCCGTTCGGGATGCCGCTGGCCTGCTGCGCCAACGTCAGGGGGGCGTGCTCGTGCACCAGCAGCTCCGCCAACTGGTTGCGCACGCCTTCCAGCGCGTTGGCGACGCCGACCGCATCCACCCGGACCCGGACCGGCAGCGTGTTGATGAACAACCCCGGCACCCGATCCGCACCGACACCGGCATTCATCCGCCCGAACAACACCGTGCCGAACACGACGTCGTCACGACCGCTGATCGTGGCCAGCACCCGGGCCCACGCCAAGTGGAACACCGACGCCGGACTCACACCCAACGACCGGGCGACGTCGCGTACCCGCCGGCCCACCTCTTCATCGACTTCCAGATGGGAGCGCACGACGCCGCTGCCGTCACCGTGCACATCGAGCAGACCGTACGGGGCGGTGGTCTCCTCCACATCGCCCAGCAGGTCGGTGAAGTACTGCTCGTGCTCCTCGCGCGTGACGCCCAAGCGGGCCTGCGCGAC
>NZ_JBEZOK010000056.1:0-3848 GCF_040706515.1 Streptomyces sp. NPDC047880
TCGCCTCAGCCACAACGGAGTTCAGCCCGCCCCCCGGTCCCCGGGGGGCGGGCGTCCGGAGGAGCCCCCCGGGGCTTCGCGCAAGGAGCGAAGCGACGCAGCCCGCAGGGAGCGAAGCGACCGGAGGGCCGCAATAAGGAGGGCCCCCAGGGCCCGACGACTGCGGCGCACGGCCGGATCGCACCGAAGGTGCGATGCCCACCCACCAACCCGCGGCCGCACCGCCGGCCCCCGCCACCAGCGCCGGGGGAGCGCGAGGGGGCGGCGCTTGAGAGCGCCCCTCGCAACCCGGCCCCCCGGGCCGGGTGCCCCACGACGGCGCCGCGCGGCGACCTCGACCACCACGGCGCGACCGTCGCCCCCCGGCCGCACCGGAACACCTCGCCACGCCGAGCGGCCGCCACCGACGGCAGGCCGGCGCCCCCCGCCGCACCCGGCGCTCCCTCCCCGCACAGCTTCCGTGCCGTGCGGGGAGGGAGCGAACGGGCCTGTCAGAAGAGGGCTTCCCCGTCGAACAGTCCGATGGTGCCGGTGGCCTTGTCGTCCCCCATGCCGAACAGGGCGGCCTGTGCCGCCTTGGGCTTGACGGCGAACTCCGTGGCGGGCATGGCAAGCCAGTTCCTGGGCTCGGGGGCTGCCGGGGCCGTGGCGACCTTTACCGCGCGCGTCTGCACTTCCTCAAAGTCGGCGGTCACGATCTCCGTGCGCGGGGCGGCGTCCCGCCACTCGTCGACGTACTGGGACGTGTCAACGCTGCATCCCTGCTCCAGCGTCAGGCCCGTCTGCCGCTGGAACCGCTCGTACTGGGGGGTCGGCTCCTCGGTGCGGCGCACGCATCCGCTGTAGCGGAAGGGGGCCGACTCCTGGGGGATGATGAACAGCCCTCGGCGGGCCACCTCGGCGGCGACGTCGATGACGTGGTACTCGAACTGAGGGCCGCTGTAGCGGGGGGCCGTGCGCCCCTGTCGGGAGACCCGGCCGAACGGCGGGTTCGCTACGGCCACGTCGAACCGACCGCCCAGGTCCATCGTCGGCACGTCGAAGACGTCGCCGCAGATCCAGCGGGCTTCCGGCAGGATCTTGCGCCCGATCCGGACGTACTCCGGGTTCTTCTCCACGCACACGATCTCTCGGGCGGCGCCGTGGGCGCTGAGGTACTGGTGAGCGGTCCAGGCCAGGCGGCCGATTCCCGCGCACAGGTCGATGATCCGTCCGGCGCCGAACGCCTCCAGGATGAGGTCTGTGGCCAGTCCGCCCGGCGTGAAGAATGCGCCGTCGAGCCGGGCCGTGCCCTCCTCCATCCAGTGGTCCAGGACGAATTCCCGCTCATCCGGCGTGAGGTCGCGGTCCAGGTCGGCCAGGGCGGCCGCCTTGCGGTGCTGGATCGCGGTCTCGGTCTTCATCTTCGCCATGAGGCACGCCCTTTCGGTGCGGGTTTCGAGTGGTGGTGTCGGTCGGGGTGCCACCCCCTCCCAACAAGGACAACATTACCAGTGTTGGGCCGGAAACGGAAGCTGAAAAGGGGGTCTGACCAGGGTTTTTCTCGGATTCTTCGCGGTGCCGCGCGTGCCCTCCGGGCCGGGCCGACCCCCCTCCTTGCCAGCCGCTTCTCAGCACCACGGCGGACCCGCAGACGGCGGACGGCCCGCCACGTAAACCGCCCACCGCTGCCGCTCCCCCGGGCCGGCCCGCAGGCCGGGACCCTGGGCCGGCCACCGGCACCGCACGACGGCGCCGCGCGGCCACGCCGGCCACGACGGCGCGGCCGTCGCCCGCGGCGCTGCGGAGCCTGCCCGGGGCGCGACGGGCTGCACCCCTTCCGGGCTACCGGCGCGCCCGCCGCGACGGGGCACACCGAAGGGGCGGGCACCGCCGTGCGGTGCCCGCCCCTTCGGGGACTGCGCGGAGCCTAGAAGGGGGGCAGTCCGACAGCCGTCGCCCCTCGGGTGAGGAGGTGCCAGACGTCGGTCATCTCGGGCTGCTCGTAGACCCCCGGCCGCGCTTCGATCCGCTCAGCCTTCGTCTGGGCGGCCTCCACGGCTTCCTGGGCCTCCTTGATGCGCTCGGGGGTGACCTGCCCGGGGCGGCTGAGCATGTCCTGTGCGAGTGCCGCGCCGAGCCGCTGAACGGCGTAGGCGAGATCGAACAGCTCGGTCAGCGCGTCCGCGATCGGGTCGGCGGCGGGCTGCGCGTTGTCGACGACCACCTTGACGGGGAATCCGCATCGGCGGAGTTCGCGGGTGAGCCGGGCGAACCGGTAGTGGTCGAACGGCCAGGAACGGGTGCCAGGGGCGGTGAACGCCTTCAGGGAGTGGGACCACTCGAATCCGTGCTGCCGCAGGGTCGCCTTGACCCAAGGGTGCTGGTCGCTGAGGCGGGCAACGGTGCCGTAGACCCGGCTGTGCGTGATGGTGGTGGTGATCACGGGAGTTCCTCCGTGGTGCGGGTTTCGAGTGGTGGTGTCGGTCGGGGTGCCACCCCCTCCCAACAAGGACAACATTACCAGAGTTGGACCGGGAACGGAAGCGGAAACCGGGCCTGGTCTGGGGTTTTTCGCTGCTGCTCCCGGGGGCGGCAGCCACCGCCGCCCCCGGGAAGTAGTTCACTGCTTGGCGGTGCCCTGCGACTGCTGGGCCTGGTAGTCGGCCACCGCCTGCGCCAGGGTCCGCCCGACACTGCCGCGCGGGCCTTCGTACCCGTCGTGCCCCGGTGCGCCGTAGTCGGCCATGCCGCAGCTACAGCCGCGCACCTCCTCTTCCCCCTCCTCCTGCGGCGTGGCCTCTTCCGGCGTCCAGTCGAACGGGACCGGCCGTTCGTTCAGGTACAGGCGGAGCGCGGCGGCTCCGCTCTTGCGACTGTCGACGCTGAACACGGCCGTGCCGATGGCCGGAAGGCAGACGGTGACGTTGGTCCACACGTACGGGGCGGTACGCCACTCGTCGTGAACGACGCGAGCGGGTTCGACCTGGAAGAGGTCGGCCAGTGCTGCGGTGAACTCGCGCGCGGCCTCGCGCGTGTCGAGCGGGGACGGGGCGGGGGTGCCGTCGTAGCCGATGGCGGTATGCATCTGGAACTTCATGGCCTGCTCCTGGGTACGCGGTGAGGGTTTCGAGCGGGCCGGGGCGGCGGTGCCATCCGCCGCCCCGGCCGGGTGGGTCAGTGCTTGGCGGCGGCCTCCTCGTCCTCGGTGCGCCACAGGGGCAGGGCCTCGAAGTCCTGGGACGGCGCGAGCTTGACCACGGCGGCGCGCACGGTGGCGGCCTTGACCGTGGCGGGCATGAGGGCCGCGACGGCACGGGGGTCCTTGTTCGCGCGCCACATGGCGTACAGCACGCGCTGGCGCTCGGCGCGGGCGTTGGTCAGCGCCTCGCGGGCGGCCTGGTAGGCCGCCTCGGCCTCCAGTCCCTCCATCAGCAGGGGGGTGTCGATACCGTCACCCTCCCGCTGGCGGGCCGCCTCGATCATCTCCGCGCGCATCGCCTGGTAGGCGGCGTGGCCGATCGCCTCCGCCTCGGCCTGGCGCTCGGGGGTGATCTGCTCGCTCATGGTCCGTACCTCCGGTGATCGGGTTTCGAGTGGTTCTCGTTGTCCGGGGTGCCACCCCCTTCCAACAAGGACAACATTACCAGCATTGGACCGGAAACGGAAGCGGAAAAGGGGGTTTGACCAGGGGTTTTCTCGGAAATCTCGCGGTGCCGCGCGTGCCCTCCGGGCCGGGCCGACCCCCCCCTCCTTGCCAGCTCCTCCACCCGGGCCCCGGTGGGCCGGTCACCTTCTCCTCGACGTGCAGCTGCTCCGCTCCCCCGTCTCGAACCTCAGCCCCTGGCCGTCACCACGGCGGTGCCGGC
>NZ_JBEZOK010000057.1:0-3517 GCF_040706515.1 Streptomyces sp. NPDC047880
GCCCAAGTGGCCCGGCAACCCGGTCGCGAGCCCCGACTTCGGGCTGATCGGGCAGGTCAGCCTGTTCGGCGGTTTCGGCAGGGTGCCCCATCCGCACCGGCCGGCCCGCCCGCTCTGTGGCCTGCCTCGTTCAGCGTTCCCGCAGGAGGATCAGAAGGTCAGCTTCCATCCGTTGAGGGTGCCCGTGTCCTGCGCCGCGGTGTCCTGGACGCGCAGCTTCCAGGTGCCGTTGGCCGCCTCGGCGGAGGCGTTCACCGTGTACGTGGTGTTCACGTTGTCGGCCGAGTCGGACGCGGCGGACTTCAGGCGGTACGTCGAACCGTCCGGCGCGACCAGGTCGATGACGAGGTCCCCGCGGTAGGTGTGGGTGATGTCCACGCCGACCTGGAGGGCGGAGGGGGCGTTGCCGCTGCGGCCGGTGACGGTGATCGGCGACTCGATGGCCGCGCCGTTGTCCGGGATGGCCACGGCGGCGGTGCTGGAGAAGGTCGTGCCGGTGGACGTACCGCCCTTCACGGCCTGGACCGTCTTGGCGGCGTCCGCCAGGCCCGCGCCGCAGCCGCCGGAGCAGGTGCCGGGCAGCGCACGGGAGTTGGCCTTGATGGCCGACTCGATCTGGGCCGGCGTGAGGGCGGAGTTGGCCGACTTCATCAGCGCGGCGAGGCCCGCGACGTGCGGGGTGGCCATGCTGGTGCCCTGGTAGTAGGTGTAGTTCTCGCTCGACGGCGTCTTCGTGCCGGAGTTCAGCGTGGAGAGGATGCCGTTGGCGGTGGAGGTGCGGGTCTCACCGCCGGGGGCGGCGATGTCGACGAGCGAGCCGTAGTTGGAGTACGAGGCCCGGCTGCCGGCGCGGTTGGTCGCGGCGACCGCGATGACGTTGTTGCAGTTCGCCGGGGAGGCGTTGGAGACGTTCTGGTTCTCGTTGCCGGCCGCGACGACGACCGTGGTGCCGCGGTTCACGGCGCCGTTGATGGCGCTCTGGGTCGCGGAGGAGCACGCGCCGCCCCCGCCGAGGCTCATGTTGATGACCTTGGCGACGTTGGTGTTGGCGGGCACGCCGGAGACGGTGCCGCCGGACGCCCAGGTGATGGCGTCGATGATGTCGGAGTCGTACCCGCCGCACTTGCCGAGGACGCGGACCGGGGAGATCTTCGCGCCGTACGCGATGCCGGCGACGCCCTTGCCGTTGTTGGTGGCGGCGGCGATGGTGCCGGCCACGTGGGTGCCGTGCCAGGAAGAGGTGGAGGCCGGGATGCCCTGGCCGCACTCGTTGTCGTTGTACCAGTCGCCCGGGTCGGCCGGGTTGCTGTCACGGCCGTTGCCGTCGACGGAGACGGCGGTGTCGGAGATGAAGTCGTACCCGCCGACGATGTTCGCGGCCAGGTCGGAGTGGGTGACGTAGCCGGTGTCGATGACGGCGACGGTGACGCCGCTGCCGGTGGCGGTGTCCCAGGCGCCGGGGACGTTCATGCCCGCGGTGGACTCGAACAGGTCCCACTGCTTGCCGTACTCGGTGTCGTTGGGGGTGACGGCCGTCGGCTTGTTGAGGCGGTCCGGGACGACGTAGGCGACCTGCGGGTCGGCCTTGTACTGGGCGACGACGTCGGCGACGGAGGCACGGGTGGGGTTGGTGCCCAGCTCGACGAGGGCGGCGCCGGTGCCGAGGCGGCGCTGGAAGTCGACGTCCTCGCCGGTCTTCTCGGCCTTGGACTCGGCGTCGGCGGCCGCCGCCTTGTTGGAGGTGGCCTCGGTGGCGCCGGACTTGTAGCCGACGATGAGGCGCTCGGCCTGGAGGCCGGGGGCGGCTTCGGTCTGGGCGGCCGGGACCGCGGCCGGGCGGGGGGCGGACTCCTGGGCGACGGCGACCGAGGCGGGGACTGCGGTCAGCAGGGCGGCGGAGACGGCGGAGACGGATATCAGCTTCCGTCTGAGCTCTGGGGAGGTACGCACGGTCATTGCCTTTCGTGGCCGGCTCCGGGCTGGGCGGAGCGGCGGTGGACTCGCTTCGTCCTCGAAGCGCAGGGGGGTGGTTCGAAAAGCGAAGAGCGACGCGATGGCCGGCCAGGCGTGGGGTGCGAGCGGACCCGTTCGGGGTTACCTGTGGGTCAGCAGTGCTCGAACGATAGGCAAAGGGAAGGTCAGCGGGATACGGGGGAAACCCTCGATCCGGCTGGAACCACACCCTCTATGGCGGGCAGTTGGGCGCCCAATGAACCCTTTCGAGCAGGTCGTGGCGTGATGAACGCGTCGGGCAGTTTTCCCGTACTGCACTACTGAACGTCGCCGCCCCGGGCCGAGGAGAAGCAGACGGATGCCTCGTACGACCGCACACCGCACCGCACTCGCGGCCGCCCTCGTCACCCCGTTGCTGCTGCCGCTGTTCGCGGCGGGACCGGCCCGGGCGCACGGTGCTCCGACGGACCCGGTGAGCCGGGTGGTGGCCTGCTCCCCGACGGGGGGTGAGCGCGCGGGCACGGCGGCGTGCCGTGCGGCCGTCGCCGCGAACGGCGCGCCATTCACGGCGTGGGACAACCTGCGGGTGGCGAACGTGAACGGCCGGGACCGGCAGGTCGTCCCGGACGGGAAGCTGTGCAGCGGGGGCCTGCCCGCCTACCGGGGCCTCGACCTCGCCCGCGCCGACTGGCCCGCCACCCGCATGGCGCCCGGCGCGACCCTGCGGATGCGGTACGTGTCGACGATCCCGCACACCGGCACGTTCCGCATGTATCTGACCAAGCCCGGCTACGACCCGGCCCGGCCGCTGTCCTGGTCCGACCTGCCCGAGAAGCCGTTCGCCCAGGTGACGGACCCGGCCCTGACGGACGGCGCGTACCGCTTCGAGGCGACTCTGCCGCGGGACCGGACCGGGCGGCACGTGCTGTACACGGTCTGGCAGAACAGCAGCACGCCGGACACCTACTACTCGTGCTCGGACGTGGTGTTCCCGGAGACAGACAAGGAGCCGCAGAAGCAGGAGGGGGAGAAGCAGGAGGAGCCGGCGGAGCGGGCGGCCGGGCAGAAGAGCGAGCCGGAGAAGGCCAAGGAGAAGCAGAAGCCGGCGAAGAGCCCTGCCGTGCAGCCCTCCGGGCCCGCGCCTCAGGGCGACCACACGCCGGTGGCCACCACCTCCGCCTCGCCGTCCGGCCCTTCCGCGCCCGTGCTGGCGGGCGGCGCCGCCGCGGTGCTGTTGCTCACCGGCGGCGCCGCCCTGGCCGTACGACTGCGGCGGCGCTGAGAGACAGCGCCCCGGCCGCGGCTAGTGCCGCGGCGGGCAACGTGTGCCCGTGAAGCAGCGGCGTCCGGTGCGTGCTCCCGGCGTGCCGGCCGGAAGCCCTCGTACTTGGGCGTACCCGGGCTTTCGGCCGGTGCGGCGAGAGGGTGTGCCGGGCGTCGCGACGGGGCGAACGTTGCCTGCCGCGGCACTAGTAGTGCTTGGTCAGGTCGGTTGCGGTGGTGCGTGTCCTCCGGGCCTGGTGTGGCGTTGAGGGTGTGTGACTCCGGACGAGATTGGCTTGGT
>NZ_JBEZOK010000058.1:0-3467 GCF_040706515.1 Streptomyces sp. NPDC047880
GAGCGCCCCTCGCAACCCGGCCCCCCGGGCCGGGTGCCCCACGACGGCGCCGCGCGGCGACCTCGACCACCACGGCGCGACCGTCGCCCCCCGGCGGTGCGGAACCCGCTCGGGGCGCGGCCGGCCCCACCACCGACGGCAGGCCGGCGCCCCCGCCGCACCCGGAGCGCGGCCCCCCGGGCCCGGTCTACCGGCCGGACACGGGGAGGGCGGCGAGAGCGGGTTGAATGTCGGTTACGGGCAGGTGCATCCCTTCGGGGTGAGCCGGAAGACTTCCGGCGGGGTGAAGTAGTCGCCGCGTGCCATGTTGGCGGCGAAGGTGAACAGAGGGGTGACGTAGTCGCCGCGGGCGGCAGCGTCCTCGGTGTCGGCGTGCCAGAACACGCGACCGTCCTCGATGCGGTCAATGGTGCAGCGGTTGGTCTTGCCGGTGCAGCGATTCATAGGGGCGTGGACGAAGGTCCAGCCGACCTGCGGCCGGGGCCAGCTCGGGTGAGGGGCGAGCGTCGCGGTGCTCATGGTCCGTACCTCCGGTGAGTGGGTTTCGAGGGGTCCGGGGGCGGCGGTGCCATCCGCCGCCCCCGGTGGGTGGGGTCAGTGCTGGCGCTGGCTGTTGTAGGCGGCCTCAACGACCCGGCTGACCTGGGTGAGCACGTGGGTGCTGACTCCGGCGATCGTGGTGCGGAGGAGTCGCGCCCCGGCCAGACCGGCCGCGCGGCCCGGCGGGAAGCCGAACCGGTTGCGGTTGGCCTCGTAGGCGTTCGCAACGGTGGTCAATGCGCGGTCGGTGGTGAAGCGGTCCGTGAGGAACTGCACCGGAAGTCCGGCCATGACCGGGCGGACGACGTCGGTCGTGGCGGAGACGATGAAGTCGATCATCTGGGCCAGTTCGATGGTCTCGGGATCGGTGACGGAGTTGATCACTTCCCAGACGGTTCCGGGGTACTCGCGGTGCCGTTCGGTCGCGGGGACCTCGGCGATGATCTTGCCGCCTTCGAACACGGTGATCGTGGTCTCCGTGAGTTCGGCGGTGCGGCGGCCGTCTGCGGTGCGGAAGTTCGAGAGGATCATTGCCCTGCCTCCGTGGTGCGGGTTTCGAGTGGTTCTCGTTGTCCGGGGCGCCACCCCCTTCCAACAAGTACAACATTACCAGTGTTGGACCGGAAACGGAAGCGGAAAAGGGGGTCTGACCAGGGTTTTTCTCGGATTTCTCGCGGTGCCGCGCGTGCCCTCCGGGCCGGGCCGACCCCCCTCCTTGCCAGCCGCTTTTCAGCACCACGGCACCAGGGCCGGCCGGGCGACGGCCGGTCACGTAAACCGCCCAGGGATGCCGCTCCCCCGGGCCGGCCTGCACCTCGGCGCCGGGGCCGGCCACCGGCGCCGGGGGAGCGCGAGGGGGCGGCGCGAGAGCGCCCCTCGCACCCGGCCCCCGGCCGGGTGGCGCACTGCGGCGATGCGTACCGGCCGTGAGCGCCCACGGCGCGGTCGTCGCCCATGTCGGGGCGGGTCGCTGCGGTGCGCGGCGACCCGCCCCCGGGGCGACCGGTCGTCGCCTCCGCCGCGCCGGGGGGAGGGAGTCCCTCCCCCCGGCTTCGGGTCACCCCTGGGCGGGGGCGGCCTCCAGGGCGGCGCTCACCGGCTGGGCCTGTTCGCGCTGCTGGTCGGCCTCGATCATCTCGGCACGCTCCGCCTGGTAGGCGGCGTGGGCCGCCTCCTCTGCCACGCGGGCCGCCTCGGCCTCGTCGTCCGCCGGGGCAGTGGTGGCCAGGATCGCGCGGGCGGCGCGGAGGACGGTTTCGCTGGCGGCGGCGAGCGTCGCCCGTACTTCCTCGGCGGTCCGGCCTGCCCAATCCGCGATGTACGGGACGGAGGTTAGGGCGGCGTCCAGCCCGGCCGCCCCGGCCACGATGTACGCGACGGATTCGGCCTCACACTCCATGCGGCCCCGGTGCCTGCGGTACTCGTCAAGGTCCGCGACGTGTCCGCACTCGATGTGTCCGACTTCGTGGGCGAGCGTGATCACGCGGTGTGCCTCGGGGTCGTCCTCCTTGATGCCGACTACGCGGGTCTTGGGGTCGGTGTATCCGTCCTCGCCCCTGGTGGGCTCCAGGCGGACGGAGTAGCCGTGCACCTTCTCCGCGTGGTGGGTGAGGCGTTCCCACAGTTCGGCCGGGGCCTCGCCGGTCACCTTCACGCCGAGCGCGTAGGCGGCCTCCGGCGTCTCCTCCGGGGCGGTCTCCTCGTCGGGGTCGGTCTGGCTGATGTCGAACACCGGCACGGTCTTGAAGATGACGCGCTTCTGTTCCTGGCCGTTCTCGTCAAGGACGGGGTTACCGTCCTTGTCCTTCTTCTTGACCGTCATGGGGGCGAAGATCCGCAGCCCCTTTTCCCCCTTGCGGACGTGGCGGCCGTGCTCCTTCCACTGCTTGAAGCTCCGGACCTGGGTGGCGTGCGGGCACTGGGCCAGGATCAGCAGCATGTTGTTGACGGAGTAGCGGCCGAGGTTGGCGACGGTGGCGCGGAGCATCGCCTTCCACCCGTCGGCGGAGACCAGGGACGCAATCGCGTCGTTCAGCTGCTCGTGGAGGGCGGCTACCTCGGCCTCGCGCTCCTCGGCGGACTTGGTGGAGCGGCGGCGCGTCGTCTTGGTGGCCATTTCGGTGCCTCTCTTGCGGTGCGGTTTCGAGGTTGTCGGTCGGGGTGCCACCCCCTCCCAACAAGTACAACATTACCAGAGTTGAACCTGATTTGGAAGCCGATAGGGGGCCTGACCAGGGATTTTTTGATCCGGCCCCCTGGGGGCGGCCGGGGCGCTGACCGCGCCCCGGCCGTTCGGGTCACGCCTTGGCGGCGGCCTTCGCCTTGCGCTTGGCCTTCACCTTGCGCAGCTTCAGGGGGCGGCCGGGCTCCGCCTCCTCGACCAGTCCGGGAACGTCGTACGCGCAGATGCTGAGCACGTCGCCGAGGTCGGCCAGAAGGCGGCGGGGCGTCCCGCGCCGGTTCCCGAACCCTCGGGAGTAGTGGACGCGACCGCCGCGCTCCGTCATGGCGTCGGAGTACCACACCGCCTCGCCAATGAGGCGGCTAGCCATGATGGTCACGGGGCGCTGACGCGGGCTCGTCTGGATCGTGAGCCGGGCAACCAGCCCGACCGAAACCCCCGCCTCGCTGATCACCTCGGCGCGCTCCACCGTGTCCACCGTGACGCGGTAGCTGATCGCCAGACCGGACTCCGGGTGACGCGTGTTGATGACGATCGGCTCGGGGGTCTCGCTGGCCTTCGCGGCGGCGGGGCGGGAGTTGCGGGCCTTGACGTTCATGTCCAGCACCTTTCGGCGGGTTTCGAGTGGTCCTCGTTGTCCGGGGTGCCATCCCCTTCCAACAAGGACAACATTACCAGTGTTGGGCCGGAAACGGAAGCCGAAAAGGGGGTCTGACCAGGGTTTTTCTCGAATTTCTCGCGGTGT
>NZ_JBEZOK010000059.1:0-3378 GCF_040706515.1 Streptomyces sp. NPDC047880
CGCAGGGAGCGAAGCGACCGGAGGGCCGCAATAAGGAGGGCCCCCAGGGCCCGACGACTGCGGCGCACGGCCGGATCGCACCGAAGGTGCGATGCACCCCAGCGGAGCGTCACGGGCAAGGACGGCGGGAGCGTCCTCGAGGTCGCCGCCGCCCCGGCCACGGCCTGGCTCGCCACAGTCGCGGCGGCGACCACGAGGAAAGCGCCCCGGATGCCAGGTGGCCCCCTGCTGCGACGGGGCCGGCCATCGGCGCCGGGGGAGCGCGAGGGGGCGGCGCTTGAGAGCGCCCCTCGCAACCCGGCCCCCGGCCGGGTGCCGCACGACGGCGCGGCGGGGCGGCGTCGGCCACCGCGGCGCGGCCGTCGTGCACGGCGAGACGGGGCTGGCAGCGTGCGCGGTCAGGTGCGGGTCTCCGGCCTGTCGTCGCGGTGGCCGTGCAACGCGTTCGGCCCGGGGCGGCAGATGCCGCCCCGGGCCGGGGGTCAGCTGGCGAACAGGGGCTCCTGGACCGCCTCGATGGTCGGGGGCGGTGGGGCGTGCTGTTCACGGTGCTGGAGGTGACGGTCCACGGTCCACTTGATCCACTGCCACTCGGGCAGGAGCGGACTCGGGCGTCCGGGCTGCTGGCGGAAGGTGGTCACGCCTGCCGCGCGGGCGGCGTTGCGGATCGGGGAGATGTCCGGGAGAAGGTGCTCGGGCCGGACCAGGTGGACGGTGCTGTCGAGCCAGACCCACACCTCGCACTTCGGGCGTCCGAGTGTGGTCAGGATCGCCAGGTGGGGGATGTCGCCCCATCCCGGGTGCAGTCCTCCGGGGCTGACCCACAGGGTGGTGCCGGGTTCGATGTCGCCGGGCCGGCTGGGTGTGTGGTCGTACGGCGGGCGCTGACGCCGACGGCGCCGGGGCTTGTCCGGGTAGTAGTGGCTGGGCGGGTAGCGCGGGTTCCTCTGGTGGTGCTGGTGAAGTTCCGCCGCTTCGGCGCGCAGGGCGTCGGCCGGGGTGTAGCAGCGGGGGCCGAGGTGCCAGTTGCGGGGCCGTTTGGTGTCCCAGTACGTCGGGCTGCCGCAGGAGGCGCATTGCCCTCGGGTGAGATACGGCTCGGCGGTCGGGCACGGCCAGGGCGTGCGGCACTGGCGGCAAGTCCATACCGGCTCGGCCGAGTTCGGCAGGTGGGCGTCCGGCAGGTAGATCGGCCGGGGGCGCCAGGCTTCTCCGGTCACGCTCGACTCCGTGAAGGGGTGGGCATCGTCGTTCCTGTTCTCGAAAGGCGCCGGGGCCGGGGCGCGTTGCGCGCTCCGGCCCCGGCGGTGTGCGGTGGGGTCAGCGGCCGGTGTGCTCCTCGTCGTCGCGGGTGGTGATGGCCTCTGCCGCGTCCAGGG
Source organism: Streptomyces sp. NPDC047880 (assembly GCF_040706515.1). Lineage (NCBI taxonomy): Bacteria > Bacillati > Actinomycetota > Actinomycetes > Kitasatosporales > Streptomycetaceae > Streptomyces > Streptomyces sp. NPDC047880. The sequence goes on from NZ_JBEZOK010000059.1 coordinate 1,380, forward strand.
CCTGCTCGGCCAGGTGGAGGGCGGCCGCCAGGGCCTGCGGGTCCTCCTCGGCGGTCTTGCGGGCGCGGTCCAGCGCGCGCACGGCCTGCCGCGCCGCGTGGTAGCCGGTCTCGTACTGGCCCTCGGCCCAGCAGGCGAACAGCAGGAGCTCGACCTCCACGCCGTTGATGGCCTTGGCCAGGGAGCCCTCGCCGGTCCGGGCGGCGGCGAGGGCCTGGCGGCCGGTGTCGATCCGGAAGGCGGGGATGCTGGACAGGAGCGCTGCCCCTTCGGTGAGTCCGGCCTGGGCCGGGAGGGGGAGAACGGTCTTCTCCAGGGCGATGGCGGCGGCGGTCAGCATGGCGACCGCCGCGCCCGCGTTGGGCACCGTGTGGGCGAGGTGCCTGCCCGCCCTGGCGTAGGCGGCCGCGAGGGCGCCCCACCGGGCGGCCTGGGCCGGCTGGTCGTTCTCGACCGCCAGGGCCTGCTCGTCGGCGGCGATCCGGGCCCGGTGGTGGCACACGGCGGACTGCATCCGCAGCCAGCGGCGGCCGGGCGCGTTGCACCGGCCGTTCTCGATGTCCTGCACGGCGGCGCGGTAGGTCTGGGCGGTCTGGCGGGCGCGGAGGACCGGGCGGCCGATGGCCTCCGCGAGCATTCGGCCGCCGTTCCCGGTCACCAGCAGGTCCCTGCGGTAGCGGGCTGCGGCGGCGTCGCCGCCGGTGAGGTCCGGGGTCGGGGTGGTGGGGGTCATGCGTCTCTTCTCCTCGGTGAGGTGCGGGTTTCGAGCGGGACCCGGGGGCGGCGGTGCCATCCGCCGCCCCCGGGCAGGGCCGCCGCGTACTACTCGCTGCGGCGGGTCTGCGGGGGGAGCTGGCCGTCGTCGCCCTCGCCGTGCGGGGCGTCGGCGTCGACGTACCGGGCGTTCAGCTCGGCGGGCCGGAACGCCCAGTTGGTCGCGGGGGTCGTGTACCGGACGACGGCGACACGGCCACCCGGCACAGGCTCCGTGCCGCTCACCTGGGTGGCGACGGTCGGACCGACGTAGGTGACGTGGCCGTGGCCGTTGGGTTCGGGGATCGTCTGGCCGGGCCTGATCTCCTCCCCCGTGGCGAGGTCGACCAGCCGGACACCGGAGTTCTGACGGGGGAAAGCGGGGATGGCTCGGGCGTTGAAGTCGTCGTTCACGCTGCGCTGCTCCTCGTGGAGGTGTGAGGGTTCCGAGGGGCCGGGGCGGCGGTGCCATCCGCCGCCCCGGCCGGGGCGGGCTACTGGAACGAGCGGGTCAGGACGTCCCGGAGGGCGCGCGTGTCGGTGCCGACCGCGCTCATCGGGGAGTCGAGCGCTGCCCCGAAGGCGGCGGCGTGCAGCTCGGCCCCGGTGCGGCCGCTGCGGCTGGCCGTGAGGTAGCCGTGCCAGTAGGCGGCGAGCACGCTGTCGCTGAGGCCGTCCAGCTCCTCCTGCGGGGCGCGGTCGTCGTCAGCGGCGGTGGCCAGGAGGCGGTCCCGCAGAGCGGCCAGGGGGGCCTGCGGGAACTGCGTGGTCGTGATCATGTCCGTATCCCTCGGTGGATCGGGTTTCGAGTGGTCGCGTCGGTCGGGGTGCCACCCCCTTCCAACATGGACAACGATACCAGTTTTCTCCCGGAAGGGAAGGGCCGTTCGCGCGTTTCCCGGGTCCTTTTCGCCCCCCGCCTCCGACCCGCTACCCTGGGGTTACCTCGTATCGCGTGGAAGTAGCGCCCCTTCTGGGATGTCGCCACCACGCGCGGTGCGGGTTTCGAGGAACCGGCGACCGCGCCAGCCTGCCGCACTTGTGCGGGGGGTCCTGCCTTATGGCAGGGCGGTCGCCGGTTTTTTACTGCCCGGCACCGGCCCGGGGCGTCATGGCCTGCCACCGGTCCGCGTCGTGCCGGGTGGAGCCGGCCGCGGCCGAACGCGCAGGAAAACAATACCGCACTCGCGCCGATGATCGTGCACCCGTTTCCCCGGGCCCGCCCGCTCGACTGCGAGGCCGGTCG
>NZ_JBEZOK010000060.1:0-3194 GCF_040706515.1 Streptomyces sp. NPDC047880
CACACCGCCAGCATCCCCGCCAGAGTCTCGACGCCCCGCGGCAGGCACAGGCCCACCACCGACTCCGCACCCACACCCTGCGCCCGCAGATAATGTGCCAGACGGTTCGCCCGCACCTCCAACTCCGCGAACGAAACCGACACACCGCCCTGCACGACCGCCACCGCACCCGGCGACCGCCCCACCCGATCCTCGAACAACCCCAGCACCGTGGACGCCACCACCGGCACACCCGTGTCGTTCCACTCCACCAGCACCCGCCGACGCTCATCCGGCAAGACGACATCGACCGCGCTCAGTCGTGTGGAGGGGTCCTCGACGACCTGGTCCAGCAGCAGGTTCAGGGCTTCGGCCATGCGGGTGACGGTGTCGGGCTCGAACAGATCCGCCGCCGCGGTCACCACCCCGCCGATGCCCGCCGGTGCACCGCCCCGGTCGAACCGCTCCCCCACCAGCACCGACAGATCGAACTTCGCCCCAACCCGGCCCAAAGGCAGCGCACTGCCCCGCAGACCCGGCACCCGCGCAGCCGACCCACCCACACCCGCCACCGACACCGTGTCCTGCATCGTCAAAATGACCTGGAACAACGGATGACGAGCCGCCGAACGCGCCGGCGCCAGCTCCTCCACCAGCCGCTCGAACGGCACATCCTGATGCCCGAACCCCGCCAGACTCGTCTCCCGCACCCGCTCCAGCACCTCACCGAACGTCGGATCACCCGACAAGTCCGTCCGGATCACCAGCGTGTTCACGAAGCAACCCACCAGCTCATCCAGCGCCTCATCCGTACGCCCCGCGATCGCCGAACCGATCGGAATGTCCGTGCCCGCACCCAACCGCGACAACGTCACCGCCAGCGCAGCCTGCAACACCATGAACACCGTCACGCCACGCTCACGCGCCACCTCACGCAACCGCGCATGCACCCCAGCCGGCACCTGCACCCCCACCGCATGCCCCTCATGCGAGGCGATCGCAGGACGCGACCGGTCATACGGCAGCGACAGCTCCTCCGGGGCACCGGCCAGCGCCTCACGCCAGAACCCCACCTGACGCGACAACACGCTCTCCGGATCCTCCTCGGACCCGAGCATCTCCCGCTGCCACAACGCATAGTCGGCGTACTGCACCGGCAGGGATTCCCACACCGGAGCACGCCCCTCACACCGCGCCGCATAAGCAGACGTCAAGTCCCGCTCCAACGGAGCAGACGACCACCCATCACTCGCAATGTGATGCACCGCCACCACGAGCACGTGCTCGTCAGGGCCCGTGGCGAACAACCACGCCCGCAGCGGAATCTCGGAACTCAGATCGAAGGCATACCCTGCCGCCTCAGTAACCGCCTCATCGAGACTCTCGGGTTTCACATCGGCGACAGTCAGCGCGAAGTCGGTCTCGTGGACGGGCAGGATGCGCTGATACGGCTCACCGTCGGCGACTGCGAACACCGTCCGCAGCACCTCATGACGCCCGACCACATCCCGCAGCGCCTCTTCCAATGCTTGCCGGTTCAGTGCCCCCGTCAGCCGCAGGACCACAGGCTGGTTGTAGGTGGAACTCGGGCCCTCCAGCTGGCTGATGAACCACAGCCGACGCTGCGCGTAGGACAACGGCACCCGCTCCGGGCGCTCCCCCGCCACCAGAGCCGGACGCGCCGTGTCCGCCTGGCCCAGCCGCGCCGCGAGCCCGGCCGGAGTAGACGCCTCGAAGAGGGTCCGCAGTGCCACTTCCACACCCAGCACCGCACGCACCCGACTGACCAGCCGGGTCGCCAGCAACGAATGCCCACCGAGAGCGAAGAAGTCGTCCTCGACACCCACCTCGTCCAGACCGAGGACCTGGGCGAAGGCCTGGCACAGGATCTCCTCCTGCACCGACACCGGACCCCGGCCTCCGCCACTCGCATACTCCGGTGCGGGCAGGGCCTTGCGGTCCAGCTTGCCGTTCACCGTCAACGGCAACGCCTCAAGAACCACGACCGCCGAGGGCACCATGTACTGCGGCAACCGCTCACCCACGAAGTCACGCAGCTCGGCCGGGGCCGCATCCCCCACCACATACGCCACCAGGCGCTTGTCCCCGGGAACATCCTCACGGGCGACCACCGCCACCTGCGTGATCTGCGGATGCGCGGCCAGTACCGCCTCGACCTCACCCGGCTCGATCCGGAACCCGCGGATCTTCACCTGCTCATCCGCACGCCCCAGATACTCCAGCCGGCCACCGGCCGACCACCGCACCACATCCCCCGTCCGATACATCCGCGCACCCGCCACCTCACCGAACGGGCACGCCACAAACCGCTCACCCGTCAAACCAGGACGCCCCACATACCCCCGCGCCAGACCCGCACCCGCCACATACAACTCCCCCGCCACACCCACCGGCACCGGCCGCAACAAACCATCCAGCACAAACACCCGCGTATTCGCAATCGGCACCCCGATCGGCACACCAGCAGCCGAAAAAACATCACCAGGACGAACGGAATACGCGACACACCCAACCGTCGCCTCGGTCGGACCGTACTCATTCACCACCCTGGCCGCAGGATTCACCTCACCCCAGCGCCGAACCACCTCACCAGAAAGCGCCTCCCCACCCACCACCACATCACCCGACAACGCACAACCCCGCGCCAGATCACCCAGCAAAGTCAAATGACTTGGCGTCACCTTCAAAAAGGTGCAACCCCACTCACCCGACAACGCCTCAACCACGTCCACGCTCTCCGTCAAACCGACCACACGCACACACCCGCCCACCAGCAACGGGCCCAGCAACGACGTCACCGTCAAATCGAACGCCACCGACGAATGAAGACCCGCCACCCCACGCAGACCCTCATACTCCTCACCACACCACCGCAGATAACCCACCGCACTCCGATGAGAAACCATCACACCCTTAGGACGCCCCGTCGAACCAGACGTATAAATCACATACGCCGGATGATCCACACTCAGCGAACCCACACGCTCAACATCAGCAACATCCGCACCCGACACACCCGCCAGCCGACCCTCAAAACCAGAATCACCCAGCACCAAGCACGGCACCGACACCTCAGGAAAAACCGTCCCCGAAGCAGTAATCACACACGCCAGACCCGCATCACCGACCATGAACTCGACACGATCCGCCGGATAATCGACATCGATCGGCACATACCCCGCCCCCGCCTTCAG
>NZ_JBEZOK010000061.1:0-3044 GCF_040706515.1 Streptomyces sp. NPDC047880
GTGACGTTGTCGCGGTTGGGTGCGGGCACGGACATTCCGATCGGTTCGGCGATCGCGGGGCGTACGGATGAGGCGCTGGATGAGCTGGTGGGTTGTTTCGTCAACACGCTGGTGATCCGGACGGACTTGTCGGGTGATCCGACGTTCGCGCAGGTGCTGGAGCGGGTGCGGGAGACGAGTCTGGCGGGGTTCGGGCATCAGGATGTGCCGTTCGAGCGGCTGGTCGAGGAACTGGCACCGGCCCGATCGCTGGCCAGGCACCCCCTCTTCCAGGTCGTTCTCACCAAGCTGAACGCCACGTCGGGCAGGGAAACGGGTGAAGCGACACTGACCCTGCCCGGCATCCGGTCCACGCCGCTCTTCCTGGGCAAGCCCTCCGCGAAGTTCGACCTCGACGTGATGGTCGAGGAGGAGTTCGACGCCGAGGGCGACCCCGCCGGGGTGCGGGGCGCCGTCACCGTCGCCGCCGACCTGTTCGACGCGACCACGGCCGGGCGGCTGGCGGAGCGGTTCATCCACGTCCTGTCCGAGCTGACGGATAACACACCGGCTCGGGTGGGCGCGGTGGACGTCCTCTTGCCGGATGAGCGTCGGCGGGTGCTGGTGGAGTGGAACGACACGGGTGTGCCGGTGGTGGCGTCCACGGTGCTGGGCCTGTTCGAGGAGCGGGTGGGGCGGTCGCCGGGTGCGGTGGCGGTCGTGCAGGGCGATGTGTCGGTTTCGTTCGCGGAGTTGGAGGTGCGGGCGAACCGTCTGGCGCATTATCTGCGGGCGCAGGGTGTGGGTGCGGAGTCGGTGGTGGGCCTGTGCCTGCCGCGGGGCGTCGAGACTCTGGCGGGGATGCTGGCGGTGTGGAAGGCCGGGGCGGCGTACGTCCCGGTGGAGGCGGGTCAGCCGGCGGAGCGGGTGGCGTTCGTGCTGCGTGACAGTGGCGCGGTGCTGACACTGACGACCGAGGAGATCCTGGACGATCTCCCGGCGGGGCGTCATCGCCTGGTCGCGATCGACGACACCCTGACCGCGATGCAGCTGGCTGCCTTCCCGGACTCGGCACCGGCGGGGGAGATCCTGCCGGAGCAAGCGGCGTATGTGATCTACACGTCGGGTTCGACCGGACGGGCCAAGGGCGTGGCCGTCCCGCACGCAGGCCTGGCCAACTACGTCACCTCGGTGCCCGGGCGGGTCGGGTTCGGCAGTGGGGGCCGGTATGCGGTGTTGCAGGGGCAGGCGACTGACCTGGCGAACACGACGGTCTTCGCTAGCCTGACCGGCGGGGGTGAGCTCCACTTCATCGAAGAGGAGTCGGTGACCGACCCGGCTGCGGTGGCGGCCTACCTCACGGAGCAGGGGATCGACTGCCTGAAGGCGGTGCCCTCACACCTGGCGGCGCTGGGCGCGGCAGCAGTCACCTCCGTGCGGTCGCTGGTCCTGGGTGGTGAAGCGGCTTCCGCCGAGCTGGTCGGGGAGCTGCTGGCCACGGCCGGTGATCGGGCGGTGTTCAACCATTACGGGCCGACGGAGACCACGGTCGGCGTGGCCACCACTCCACTGACCTCGCAGGATGCTGCTTCCGGGGTGATCCCGGTGGGCTCGCCGGTCGCCAACACACAGACCTACGTCCTGGACGTAGGCCTGAAGCCAGTACCGGTCGGCGTGGTCGGCGAGCTGTACGTGGCAGGCGCACAAGTGGCGCGCGGGTATGTCGGCAGGCCCGGGCTCACCTCCGAGCGGTTCATCGCCTGCCCCTTCGGCGCGCCCGGTGAGCGGATGTACCGCACGGGTGACCGTGCACGGTGGACGGCCGAGGGGCGGCTGGTGTTCGCCGGACGTGCCGACGAGCAGGTGAAGATCCGAGGCTTCCGCGTGGAACCCGGCGAGGTGCAGGCGGTCGTAGCCGCACACCCGCTGATCGCCCAGGCTGCGGTGATCGCCCGGGAGAGCACCCCCGGCGATGTCCGACTCGTCGCCTACGTCGTCGCGAGCGACACGGATGACACGGATGCTGCCGAACTGGGCGCCGCAGTCAGGGAGTCTGTCGCCGCGCGGTTGCCGGAGTACATGGTGCCCTCGGCAGTGGTCGTGCTGCCGGCGCTGCCGCTGACCGGTAACGGGAAGCTGGACCGCAAGGCGCTGCCCAGCCCCGAATACGCGGCGGCGACGGCCGATTCGGGCCGGGCTCCGGTGTCCTTGCAGGAGGAACTCCTCTGCCAGGCCTTCGCCCAGGTCCTGGGTCTGCCCGCGGTCGGTGTGAATGACGACTTCTTCGCGCTGGGCGGGCACTCGCTGCTGGCGACCAGACTGGTGAGCCGCATGCGGACCCTGCTCGGCGTGGAAGTGGGCATCCGCGAACTCTTCGAGGCACCCACAGTGGCGGGGCTGGCCGCACGGCTGGCAGAGGCGGACGAGGCGCGCGCAGCCCTGGTGCCGATGGCCCGCCCGGAACGGGTGCCCCTGTCGTACGGGCAGCGCCGGCTGTGGTTCATCGGCCAATTGGAGGGACCGAGCCAGACGTACAACAGCCCGGTGGCTCTACGGCTCACCGGTCGGCTCGACACACAGGCCCTGGCCGACGCGCTGCGTGACGTGATCGCGCGCCATGAATCCCTGCGCACGGTCTTCCGAGTCGTGGCTGGTGAGCCGGACCAGCATGTTCTCGCTGTGGACGAGGTCGAGTGGGAGCTGCCTGCCGTCCGGCTCGACTCCTCCGAGCTGTCGGCCACACTCGCACGGATCGCTTCGTACGCCTTCGACCTCGCGGCCGAGGCTCCGTTGAAGGCGTGGTTGTTCGAGACCGGTCCCGATGAGCATGTACTCGCCCTTGTGGTGCACCACATCGCGGGCGACGGTTGGTCGACCCGTCCCCTGGCGCGGGATGTGTCGGTGGCGTACGCGGCGCGGTGTGAGGGTCGGGAGCCCGGGTGGGATGCGTTGCCGGTGCAGTATGCGGACTATGCGTTGTGGCAGCGGGAGTTGCTGGGGTCGGAGGAGGACGCGGGCAGTTTGATGTCGCGTCAGGTGGGGTTCTGGCGTGAGGCGTTGGCGGG
>NZ_JBEZOK010000062.1:0-2506 GCF_040706515.1 Streptomyces sp. NPDC047880
CGGGGTGTGGTGGCGGCGAGTGTGGTGCCGTCGTTGTTGGGGGTTTTGGATCCGGGTGAGTTTGCGGGTGTGGCGCGGGTTGTGGTGGGGGCGGAGCCGATTGGGGTGGGGTTGGCGGGGGTGTGGTCGGCGGGTCGGACGTTGGTGAATACGTATGGTCCGACGGAGACGACGGTGATGGTGACGGCGGGGGAGGTGGATGGGTCGGGGCCGGTGGTGTCGATGGGGGCGCCGGTTGCTCATTCGCGGGTGTATGTGCTGGATGGGGGTTTGCGTCCGGTGCCGGTGGGTGTGGTGGGGGAGTTGTATGTGGCGGGTGCGCAGGTGGCGCGGGGGTATGTGGGGCGTCCTGGTTTGACGGGTGAGCGGTTTGTGGCGTGTCCGTTCGGTCCGGCGGGTGGGCGGATGTATCGGACGGGGGACCGGGTGCGGTGGTCGGCTGAGGGCCGGCTGGTGTTCGCGGGGCGTGCGGATGAGCAGGTGAAGATCCGGGGGTTCCGGATCGAGCCGGGTGAGGTCGAGGCGGTACTGGCCGCGCACCCGGCGGTGGCACAGGCGGTTGTGATCACCCGCGAGGATGTTCCCGGGGACAAACGCCTGGTGGCGTATGTGGTGGGGGATGCGTCGGAGTCCGAGCTGCGCGACTTCGTGGGTGAGCGGTTGCCGCAGTACATGGTGCCTTCGGCGGTCGTGGTTCTTGAGGCGCTGCCGTTGACGGTGAACGGCAAGCTGGACCGCAAGGCGCTGCCCGCACCGGAGTACGTGAGTGGCGGGGGCCGCGGTGCGGTGTCGGTGCAGGAGGAGATCCTGTGCCAGGCCTTCGCCCAGGTCCTCGGTCTCGACGAGGTGGGTGTCGAGGACGACTTCTTCGCTCTCGGCGGCCACTCGTTGCTGGCGACCCGGCTGGTCAGTCGGGTGCGTGCGGTGCTGGGTGTGGAAGTGGCCCTGCGGACCCTCTTCGAGGCGTCTACGCCGGCCGGGCTCGCGGCGCGGCTGGGTCAGGCGGACACGGCGCGTCCGGCTCTGGTGGCGGGGGAGCGCCCGGAGCGGGTGCCGCTGTCGTACGCGCAGCGCCGGCTCTGGTTCATAGGGCAGTTGGAAGGCCCGAACTCTACGTACAACATCCCCATCGGGGTCCGACTGAGCGGAATGCTGGACCAGCAAGCGCTTGAGGATGCGCTGCGGGATGTTGTCGGGCGTCATGAGGTCCTGCGGACGGTGTTCGCGGTGGCTGACGGTGAGCCGTATCAGCGGATCCTGTCGGTCGAGGAGAGCGGCTTCGCACTGACGGTCACCGATGTGAGCGTGGAGGAGCTGGACGCGGCAGTGGCGGAGGCGGCCCGGTATGCCTTCGACCTGAGCGCGGAGATCCCCGTCCAGGCACGTCTGTTCAGGGCCGGTCCGGACGAGCATGTCCTGACCCTTGTGGTGCATCACATTGCGAGTGATGGGTGGTCGTCCGCTCCGCTGGAGCGGGATCTGACGTCTGCTTATGCGGCGCGGTGTGAGGGGCGTGCCCCCGAGTGGGCGCCGCTGCCGGTGCAGTACGCCGACTATGCGTTGTGGCAGCGCGACATGCTCGGGTCCGAGGAGGATCCGGAGAGTGTGTTGTCGCGTCAGGTGGGGTTTTGGCGTGAGGCGTTGGCGGGGGTGCCGGAGGAGTTGGCGTTGCCGTATGACCGGTCGCGTCCGGCGGTCGCGTCGCATGAGGGGCATGCGGTGGGGCTGGAGGTGCCGGCTGGGGTGCATGCGCGGTTGCGTGAGGTGGCGCGTGAGCGTGGCGTGACGGTGTTCATGGTGTTGCAGGCGGCGCTGGCGGTGACGTTGTCGCGGGTGGGTGCGGGCACCGACATTCCGATCGGTTCGGCGGTCGCGGGCCGTACGGATGAAGCTCTGGACGACCTGGTCGGATTCTTCGTGAACACGCTGGTGGTGCGGACCGATGTCTCGGGCGATCCGACGTTCGCGCAGGTGCTGGAGCGGGTGCGGGAGACGAGCCTGGCCGGGTTCGGGCATCAGGACGTGCCGTTCGAGCGGCTGGTGGAGGAGCTGGCGCCGGCGCGTTCGCAGGCCCGGCACCCGTTGTTCCAAGTGATGCTGACGTTGCAGAACAACGCCCAGGCGGTCGTCGACCTGCCCGGGTTGCAGACATCGGGAGTGCCGGCCCGTCGGAGGGGGGCAGGGGGGTCGCCCGGGGCAGCGACGGCCAAGTTCGACCTGGATGTCGTGGCCAGTGAGGTATTCGACGCCGAGGGCACTCCGGCTGGTTTGCGGGGTGTTTTGATCGCTGCCACTGATGTGTTTGATGCGGGGACGGCTGAGCGTTTGGTGGGGTGGTTCGGTCGTTTGCTGGAGGGTTTGGTTGCGGATCCTGATGTGCGGGTGGGGGGTGTGGAGTTTCTTGATGAGGGTGAGCGTGGGTTGGTTTTGGGGTGGGCTGGTGGGGGTGGGGATGTGGTGTTGGGTGGGGGGTTGTCGGTGGTGGAGTTGTTTGAGGCGCAGGTGG
>NZ_JBEZOK010000063.1:0-2222 GCF_040706515.1 Streptomyces sp. NPDC047880
GCGCGGGGGTATCTGGATCGTGCGGGGCTGACGGCGGGGCGGTTCGTGGCGTGTCCGTATGGTCCGGCGGGTGCGCGGATGTACCGGACGGGAGATCGTGCGCGCTGGATGGCTGATGGCCGGCTGGTCTATGAGGGCCGTAGCGATGCGCAGGTGCAGTTGCGTGGGTTCCGGGTGGAGTTGGGTGAGGTGGAGGCGGTGCTGTCGCGTCACGACGCGGTCGTGGATGTGGCGGTGGTGGTGCGCGATGAGCGGCTGATCGCGTATGTGGTGGGGGATGCGGATCAGGCCGAGCTGCGGGCGTTCGCGGCGGAGCGGTTGCCGGAGTACATGGTGCCGTCGGCGGTCATGACGCTGGAGGCGTTGCCGTTGACGGTGAACGGCAAGCTGGACCGTAAGGCGCTGCCGGCGCCTGAGTTCAGGGCGGGTGCGGGGCGTGGTCCGTCGACGGTGCAGGAGGAGATCCTGTGCCAGGTGTTCGCCGAGGTCCTGGGCCTGCCGACGGTCGGCGTGGAGGACGACTTCTTCGCCCTGGGCGGGCACTCCCTGCTGGCCGTTTCGCTGGTCGAGCAGCTCCGCAGCCGCGGCGTGTCCGTCTCGGTCCGCGCACTGTTCCAGACACCCACCCCGGCCGGCCTCGCGGCAACCGCTGGACCGGCCGAGGTGGCGGTGCCGCCGAACCTGATTCCGCATGACGCTGAGCTCATCACTCCGGACATGCTGCCGCTGGTCGATCTGGACGAGGCGGAGCTGGCGCAGATCATCGGGCAGATACCGGGTGGCGCGGCCAACATCGCTGATGTGTATCCCCTGGCGCCTCTGCAGGAGGGCCTGTTCTTCCATCACCTGTTGCAGGCGGATGGGGGCGGTGCGGATGCGTATGTGGTGCCACGGGTGCTCCAGTTCGACTCGCGTGAGCGGCTGGACGACTTCCTCGGCGCACTCCAGCGAGTGGTGGACCGGCATGACATCTACCGCACGGCGATCGTGTGGGAGCAGTTGCGCGAGCCGGTCCAGGTTGTGGTCCGCCGGGCCGAACTGCCGGTCATCGAAGTCGCTGTCGATCCGGAAAACACTGATGTCGCAGATCAGTTGATCGCCGTGGCCGGGTCGAGGATGCATATCGGCCGTGCGCCGCTGATCGACGTGCACATCGCCTCACAGCCTGGTGAGAACGGTGGATGGCTGGCGCTGCTGCGTATGCACCACCTGGTCCAGGACCACACCACCCAGGACGTGCTTCTGGAAGAGATGAGAGCGTTCCTGTCGGGGCGGGAGGAGTCCCTGCCGGAGCCGCTGCCGTTCCGCAACTTCGTCGCGCAGGCCCGCTTGGGCGTCACGCGCGAGGAGCACGAGCAGTACTTCACCGACCTGCTGGGCGATGTGGAGGAGACCACCGCCCCGTACGGCCTGCTCGATGTGCACGGTGACGGCAGCGGCGTCGTGCGCTCCCACCTGCGGGTCGACGAGGAGGTGGGCCGGCGGGTACGCGACGTCGCCCGGTCACTCGGTGTGAGCCCGGCCAGCGTGTTCCATCTGGCCTGGGCCCGGGTGCTGGCCACGATCAGCGGTCGTGACGACGTCGTGTTCGGCACGGTGCTGTTCGGGCGGATGAATGCCGGTGCGGGTGCGGATCGGGTGCCGGGGCTGTTCATCAACACGCTGCCGGTCCGGGTCCAGGTCGACACCGTCGGTGTGGGCAACGCGCTGGAGGGCGTGCGCAATCAGCTGGCGGAGCTGTTGGTGCACGAGCACGCTCCGCTGACCCTGGCGCAGCAGGCCAGCGGCATCCCGAACGGCAGCCCGCTGTTCACCTCGCTGTTCAACTACCGGCACGGCAGGCGCCCACAGGCGGATGCCGGCGCGGACACCGACAGCACGACTCAGGGCATCAGCACGCTGTCCATGCACGAGGTGACGAACTATCCGGTGGCCGTGTCGGTGGACGACCTGGAGTCCAGGTTCGGGCTGACCGTGGACGCGGTGGGCCCGGTCGACGGGCAGGCGGTGTGCCGACTGCTGCACACCTGCCTCGACAACCTCGTGAGCACACTCGAAGACGACCCCCACGGTCTCTTGTCGGCAGTGGACATCCTCGACGCCACCGAACAGAACCGACTCCTCGAAGACTGGAACGACACGGGGGTTGAGGAGTCGGGGTCGACGTTGCCTGAGTTGTTCGCGGCGCAGGTGGCGCGGACGCCGGGTGGGGTGGCTGTGGT
>NZ_JBEZOK010000064.1:0-2197 GCF_040706515.1 Streptomyces sp. NPDC047880
CGGCCCGCCGTCGGCACGCCGAAGGCCACGTCCGCGCTGCCGCTCAGCCGTGACAGCAGCACCGACAACGCCGCCGACATCACCATGAACGGCGTCGCGTTGTGCTCCCGCGCCGTGCGCCGCACGAGCTCCTGCAGTTCCACCGGCCACTCGACGAGGACCTGGGCGCCCCGGTGATCGGCGACCGCCGGACAGGGCCGGTCGGTCGGCAGCTCCAGCCGCATGTCGAAACCGGCGAGTTCCCGCTCCCAGAAAGCCACCTGCCGGCCGAGTCGGCCGTCCGGGTCAGCCTCACCGCCGAGGAGTTCGTGCTGCCACAGCGTGAAGTCGGCGTACTGCACCGCCAACGGCGACCAGGTGGGCTCCGTTCCGGCGGCACGGACCCGGTACGCGGTGAGCAGGTCACGGACCAGCGGTGCGAGGGACGATCCGTCGCCCGCGATGTGGTGCACCGCCAGGGCGAGCCGGTGCTCCGTGGCCGACACCCTGAACAGCCGGGCACGGAACGGGATCTCGGCCGCCAGGTCGAAGGCGTGCCGCGTGACCGCGCCGACCTCGTCGTCCAGCCGCTGCTCCGGCCACGCGGTGGCGTCGACGACATCCCAGGCGAAGTCCGCCCCGGACGCGTCGACAACGCGCTGCTCCGGCACACCGTCCACGGCCGGGAACACCGTCCGCAGACTTTCGTGCCGGGTCACCACGTCGGCGACCGCCGCCCCCAGTGCCTGGGCGTCGAGCCGGCCGGTCAGCCGCAGCACCAGCGGGATGTTGTATGTCGCCGACGGCCCCTCCAGCTGGTGAATGAACCACAGCCGGCGCTGCGCGAAGGACAGCGGCAACCGCTCCGGGCGCACCATCGGCACCCAGGCCCGGACCTCGCCCGACGAGGTCCCCACCAGGCGGGCCAGCCCCGCCGCCGACGGCGTGTCCATCAGGGCGCGAACGCCGATCTCACGGCCGAAGTGCTCCTGGACCGCCGCCGCGACCCGCATCGCGGAGAGCGAGTTGCCGCCGAGGTCGAAGAAGGAGTCGTCCACGCCGACCCTCGGCACGCCGAGGACCTGCGCGAAGATCCCCGTGAGGATCTCCTCGACCGGCGAGGACGGGGCCCGGTAGGCGCCGCCGGTGAACTCCGGTTCGGGAAGTGCCCGTTTGTCCAGTTTGCCATTGACGGTCAGCGGCAGATCGTCGACCACCATGACGACGGCCGGGACCATGTACTCCGGCAGCCGCGAGGCCACCTCGGCCCGCACCACCGCACCGTCCAGGCCGGCGGTCCCGTCCGCGGGTAGGGCATAGCCCACCAGTTGCTTGCCGGCGTCAGTGTCCCGCACCACCACCGCGGCACGCTCCACCCCGGGCACGGCGGCCAGGGCCGCCTCGACCTCGCCCGGCTCGACCCGGTATCCACGGATCTTCACCTGGTCGTCGGCGCGCCCGACGTACTCCAGCTCACCATCCTGGTTCCAGCGCACCAGGTCGCCGGTGCGGTACATCCGCGAACCCGCCGGACCGAACGGACACGCCACGAAACGCGACGCCGTCAGCCCGGGACGGCGGACATAACCACGCGCCACACCCCGGCCCGCGATGTACAGCTCGCCGACGACGCCCACCGGCACCCGGCACAGACCCGCGTCCAGCACGAACAGCGCGTCACCCGGCACCGGCGAGCCGATGGGAGCACCGTGGCCGGGCCGCATGGGCGCGCTCATCGACGCGTAGACGGTGCCCTCAGTCGGACCGTAGGCGTTGATCACCTCCCGTCCGGCGGCCCAGCGCCCGACCAGTTCGGCCGAGCACGCCTCGCCGCCCACGAAGACCGTCCGCACCGTGTCCAGCCCCCGGGGCGACAGCCGGCCCAGGGCGGAGGGCGTCTGGGTCAGGACCGTGACGCCTTCCCGCACGAGCAGGTCATGGAAGCCGGTGGCGGAGTGGACGGTGTCCTCGGAGGCGACGACCAGTCGCCCGCCGTGCAGCAGCGCACCCCACATCTCCCATACGGAGACGTCGAACACATAGGAGTGGAACAGGGACCACACCTGCCCGGGCGACAGCTCGGACGTCCGGGCGGACGTGGTGAACAGCTGCGTGACGTTGGCGTGGGTGACGGATACGCCCTTTGGCGTGCCGGTGGTTCCGGAGGTGTAGATGACGTAGGCGACCTGGTCGGCGTCGGGGTGAGGGAGGGCCGCGG
>NZ_JBEZOK010000065.1:0-2153 GCF_040706515.1 Streptomyces sp. NPDC047880
GCCGGCGCACGTCCCGTACCGGCCGTCGCCGCCGCTGCGTAGTCGGGGGCGGGCAGTGCCTTGCGGTCCAGCTTCCCGTTACCGGTCAGCGGCAGGGCCTCGAGGACGACCACGGCTGCGGGAACCAAGTACTCGGGCAGACGGGTCGAAGTGAAATCCCTTATGACTGCGGGCAGATCTTCTTCTTCCGTCTCGTTGGCGACGATGTAGGCGACCAGGCGGACATCGCCGGGTGTGTCTTCGCGGGCGACGACCGCGGCGTGGGTGACGAGCGGGTGCGCGGCGACTACGGCCTGCACTTCGCCGGGTTCCACGCGGAAGCCTCGGATCTTCACCTGCTCGTCGGCACGTCCGGCGAACACCAGCCGCCCCTCGGCCGTCCACCGTGCGCGGTCACCCGTGCGGTACATCCGCTCACCGGGCGCGCCGAAGGGGCAGGCGATGAAGCGCTCGGAGGTGAGCCCGGGCCTGCCGACATACCCGCGGGCCACTTGTGCGCCTGCCACGTACAGCTCACCGACCACGCCGACCGGTACTGGCTTCAGGCCTGCGTCCAGGACGTAGGTCTGTGTGTTGGCGACCGGCGAGCCCACCGGGATCACCCCGGAAGCCGCATCCTGCGAGGTCAGTGGAGTGGTGGCCACGCCGACCGTGGTCTCCGTCGGCCCGTAATGGTTGAACACCGCCCGATCACCGGCCGTGGCCAGCAACTCCCCGACCAGCTCGGCGGAAGCCGCCTCACCACCCAGGACCAGCGACCGCACCGACGTGACTGCTGCCGCGCCCAGCGCCGCCACATGCGAGGGCACCGCCTTCAGGCAGTCGATCCCCTGCTCCGACAGGTAGGCCGCCACCGCAGCCGGATCCGTCACCGACTCCTCGTCGACGAAGTGCAGTTCACCGCCCCCGGTCAGGCTCGCGAAGACCGTCGTGTTCGCCAGGTCCGTCGCCTGCCCCTGCAACACCGCATACCGGCCCCCACCGCCGAACCCGACCCGCCCGGGCACCGAAGTGACGTAGTTGGCCAGGCCTGCGTGCGTGACCGCAACACCCTTCGCCCGTCCCGTCGAACCCGACGTGTAGACGACGTACGCCGCTTGCTCCGGCAGAATCTCCACCCCGGGCGCGGTTGTCGGGGTCGCTGCCAGTTGCATCGCGGTCAGGGTGTCGTCGATCGCGACCAGGCGATGACGTCCCGCCGGGAGATCGTCCAGGATCTCCTCGGTCGTCAGTGTCAGCACCGCGCCACTGTCACGCAGCACGAACGCCACCCGCTCCGCGGGCTGGCCGACATCGACCGGAAGGTAGGCGGCTCCCGCCTTCCACACCGCCAGCATCCCCGCCAGAGTCTCGACGCCCCGCGGCAGGCACAGGCCCACCACCGACTCCGCACCCACACCCTGCGCCCGCAGATAATGCGCCAGACGGTTCGCCCGCACCTCCAACTCCGCGAACGAAACCGACACATCGCCCTGCACGACCGCCACCGCACCCGGCGACCGCACCACCCGATCCTCGAACAGGCCCAACACCGACACCCGCGGCAGGCTCACCGCCGTGTCGTTCCACCCCACCACCACACGCCGGCGCTCAGCCTCGTCAACGACCTCCACCGAGGACAGCCGCAGCTCGGGCTCGGTCAACAACCGGTCCAGGACCCTGACCCAGCGGTCGGCAACGGTTCGAGCGGTGCTGGGGTCGAACAGGTCGGTCGCGACCGTCAACGCACCGTGCACGCCCATCGGGCCGCCGTCGGGGGCGTACGACTCACCGACCATCACGTCCAGGTCGAACTTTGCCGCCGGGCGGGCGGTCGGAAGGAGTTCGACGTCGACGCCGGGCAGTTCCAGGCTCGCTTCCGCGGTGTTGTGCATCGTGAGAACGACCTGGAAGAGGGGGTGCCGGGCCAGCGATCGGACCGGTGCCAGTTCCTCGACCAGCCGCTCGAACGGCACATCCTGATGCGCGAACCCCGCCAGACTCGTCTCGCGGACCCGCTCCAGCACCTCACCGAACGTCGGATCACCCGACAGGTCCGTCCGGATCACCAGCGTGTTGACGAAGCAACCCACCAGCTCATCCAGCGCCTCATCCGTACGCCCCGCGATCGCCGAACCGATCGGAATGTCCGTGCCCGCACCCAACCGCGACAA
>NZ_JBEZOK010000066.1:0-2056 GCF_040706515.1 Streptomyces sp. NPDC047880
CGTGAGTGCGGGGTGACGCCGTTCATGGTGGTGCAGGCCGCTGTCGCGGTGCTGCTGTCACGCATGGGCGCGGGTACGGACGTGCCGCTGGGCACGGTCGTGGCGGGCCGGTCCGACCAGGCTCTGGACGGTCTGATCGGGTTCTTCGTGAACACGCTGGTGCTGCGCACGGATGTGTCGGGCGATCCGTCGGTGCGTGAGCTGCTGGCCCGGGTGCGTGAGACGGACCTGGCCGCGTACGCGCACCAGGACGTGCCGTTCGAGCGCCTGGTCGAGGTCGTCAGCCCGCAGCGTTCCATGGCCCACCACCCGCTGTTCCAGGTGATGGTGCTCTTCGACAACAACACCGAGGCATCGCTCGCGCTGCCCGGCCTCCAGGTCTCCGCGGGCGACTCCACCACGACGGTCTCGCAGTTCGACCTGTCGTTCGCCCTGTTCGAGCGTCATGACGGAGACGGCATGCCCGCAGGGATCAGCGGCGAGATCGAATACGCCTCGGACCTGTTCGACGAGGCGAGTGCCGAGGACTTGGGTCAGCGGTTCGTCCGCGTCCTCGAGGCCCTGGTGTCGGCCCCGGAGGAGCCGCTCAGCGCGGTGGACGTCCTGGATGCGGACGAGCGGCGACGGGTGCTGGTGGAGTGGAACGACACCGCGGTGACCGGAGTCGCCGAGGTGTCGGTGGTGGAGCGGTTCGAGGCGCAGGTGGCGGCGACGCCGGATGCGACGGCGCTCACCTTCGGTGAATTCTCCTTGTCCTACGGCGAGTTGAATGCCCGGGCGAATCGGCTGGCGCGCTTCTTGGTGGAGCAGGGTGCGGGTCCGGAGAAGTTCGTGGCGGTGGTGCTGCCGCGTTCGGCGGAGCTGGTGGTCTCGCTGCTGGCGGTCCTGAAGTCGGGTGCGGCGTACGTCCCGGTGGACCCGGAGTTCCCCGAGGACCGCATCGCGTACGTGCTCGAGGACTCGCGTCCGGTACTGACGCTGACCGAGGAGGTCCTTGCGGGATTCGGCCCGGGCGACGCGTACGACGCCGGTGACCTGGGCGTGCCCGGCGATCCGGGCCGGGCCGCCTACGCGATCTACACCTCCGGGTCCACGGGCCGGCCCAAGGGCGTCGTGATCTCCGAAGGCGCGTTGGCCAACTTCCTCGGCTCGATGCAGGACCGTTTCCAACTCTCCGCCGGCGACCGGATGCTGGCGGTGACGACGGTCGGCTTCGACATCGCCGGCCTGGAAATGTATCTGCCGCTCCTGAACGGTGCGGGCCTGATCCTCGCCGACCGTGAGGCGGTCAAGGATCCGTCGATCCTGGGTGCTCTGCTGAAGGCGTCGGACGCGACGGTGATGCAGGCGACGCCGAGCCTGTGGCACGCGCTCGTAGAGGCCATGGTGGACCTGTCCGGCCTGCGGGTGCTGGTGGGCGGCGAGGCGCTGCCGTCGGATCTGGCGGTGACGCTGGCCGGGGCCGCCCGCTCGGTGACGAACCTGTACGGCCCGACCGAGACCACGATCTGGTCGACGGTCGCGGACGTGACGGCTTCGGGTGGGGTGGCCATCGGCCGCCCGATCGCCAACACGCGGGTGTACGTGCTGGATGCGGCCCTGCGACCGGTGGCTCCGGGTGTGCCGGGTGAGCTGTACATCGCTGGTGAAGGCTTGGCCCGCGGCTATCTCGGTCGTCCGTCGCTGACGGCGGAGCGTTTCGTGGCGGACCCGTTCGACTCCGCGGGTGCGCGGATGTACCGCACGGGCGACCTGGTGCGCTGGACGGCCGGTGGTGTTGTGGAGTACATCGGCCGCACCGACTTCCAGGTGAAGGTTCGGGGCTTCCGTATCGAACTGGGTGAAGTCGAGTCCGCCCTGAATGCCGTGACAGGCGTGGCCGGGGCGACCGCGGTGGTCCGTGAGGATCGTCCGGGTGACCGGCGTCTGGTGGCCTACTACGTCGGCGACGCGGACCCGGCGGCCGTGCGGGCACAGATCGCCACCGGACTGCCGGACTACATGGTCCCGGCCGCCCTGGTGGTCCTGGACGAGGTCCCGCTGACGCCCAACGGCA
>NZ_JBEZOK010000067.1:0-1670 GCF_040706515.1 Streptomyces sp. NPDC047880
ACGGTGAACGGCAAGCTGGACCGCAAGGCCCTGCCCGCACCGGAGTATGCGAGTGGCGGAGGCCGGGGTCCGGTGTCGGTGCAGGAGGAGATCCTCTGCCAGGCCTTCGCCGAGATTCTGGGTCTGCCCGCAGTCGGTGTGGACGATGACTTCTTTGCCCTGGGTGGGCATTCGTTGCTGGCGACGCGGCTGGTGAGTCGGGTACGTGCGGTGCTGGGTGTGGAGGTGGCCCTGCGGACCCTCTTCGAGGCCTCTACGCCGGCAGGGCTCGCGGCGCGGCTGGGTCAGGCGGACACGGCGCGTCCGCCTCTGGTGGCGGGGGAGCGCCCGGAGCGGGTGCCGCTGTCCTACGCACAGCGCCGACTGTGGTTCATCAGCCAGTTGGAGGGGCCGAGCGCGACGTACAACATCCCGATCGGCGTGCGGCTGACGGGGGCGCTGAACCAGCAAGCCTTGGAAGATGCTCTGCGCGATGTCCTGGAACGTCATGAGGTGCTGCGGACGGTGTTCGCGGTGGCTGACGGTGAGCCGTATCAGCGGATCCTGTCGGTCGAGGAAAGCGGCTTCACGCTGACCGTCACGGACGTGAGCGCGGAGGACGTGGACGCAGCAGTGGCGGAGGCGGCGCGGTGTGCCTTCGACCTTGCGGAGGAGATCCCTGTCCGGGCCCGGTTGTTCAGGGTCGGTGCGGATGAGCATGTGCTGGTGCTCGTGGTGCATCACATCGCGGGTGATGGCTGGTCGATGGGGCCGTTGGCGCGGGATGTGTCGGTGGCGTACGGGGCGCGGGGTGAGGGTCGCACTCCTGGATGGGCACCTCTGCCGGTGCAGTACGCGGATTACGTGCTGTGGCAGCAGGAGGTGTTCGGGTCCGAGGAGGATCCGGAGAGTGTGCTGTCGCTTCAGGTGGAGTTCTGGCGTGAGGCACTGGCCGGTGCTCCGGAGGAACTGACGCTGCCGTTCGACCGCACGCGCCCTGCTGTGGCATCACATCGAGGTGGCAGGGTGCGCTTCGTGCTGCCCACTGAGGTGCACGAGGGACTCAGCAGACTGGCACGGGAGTCCGGAGCGAGTCTGTTCATGGTCGTGCAGGCGGCCTGGGCGGCACTGCTCACGCGACTGGGCGCGGGGACCGACGTGCCGATCGGTTCACCGATCGCGGGACGGACCGATCAGTCGCTGGATGATCTGGTCGGCATGTTCGTCAACATGCTGGTCCTGCGCACCGACACGTCGGGGGATCCCTCCTTCCGTGAGCTGATCGCGCGGGTCAAGGAGAGCGACCTGGCCGCCTTCGCGCACCAGGACGTGCCGTTCGAGCGGCTGGTGGAGGAGCTCAACCCGACCCGCTCCATGGCGCGGCACCCGCTCTTCCAGGTCGTGCTGAGCTTCCAGAACAACCGTCCGGCCAAGCTCGAAATGGCCGGCCTTCGAGGCTCCGCCGCACACGCGCAGTCCACCACGGCCAAGTACGACCTCGCGCTCTACATGGAGGAGCGGGAGGAGGGAATTGCCGCGGCGCTGGAATACGCCCTCGATGTGTTTGATGCGGGGACGGCTGAGCGTTTGGTGGGTTGGTTCGGTCGTTTGCTGGAGGGTTTGGTTGCGGATCCTGATGTGCGGGTGGGGGGTGTGGAGTTTCTTGATGAGGGTGAGCGTGGGTTGGTTTT
>NZ_JBEZOK010000068.1:0-1522 GCF_040706515.1 Streptomyces sp. NPDC047880
GGCCCACCACCGACTCCGCACCCACACCCTGCGCCCGCAGATAATGTGCCAGACGGTTCGCCCGCACCTCCAACTCCGCGAACGAAACCGACACATCGCCCTGCACGACCGCCACCGCACCCGGCGACCGCACCACCTGCTCCTCGAACAGGCCCAACACCGACACCCGCGGCAGGCTCACCGCCGTGTCGTTCCACCCCACCACCACACGCCGGCGCTCAGCCTCGTCAACGACCTCCAGAGCGTTCAGCCGTGCCGAGGGATCCTCGACGACCTGGGCCAGCAGCAGGTTCACCGCTTCGGCCATGCGGGTGACGGTGTCGGGCTCGAACAGATCCGCCGCCGCGGTCACCACCCCGCCGATGCCCGCCGGTGCACCGTCCCGGTCGAACCGCTCCCCCACCAGCACCGACAGATCGAACTTCGCCCCAACCCGGCCCAACGGCAGCGCACTGCCCCGCAGACCCGGCACCCGCGCAGCCGACCCACCCACACCCGCCACCGACACCGTGTCCTGCATCGTCAAAATGACCTGGAACAGCGGATGACGAGCCGCCGAACGCGCCGGCGCCAGCTCCTCCACCAGCCGCTCGAACGGCACATCCTGATGCCCGAACCCCGCCAGACTCGTCTCCCGCACCCGCTCCAGCACCTCACCGAACGTCGGATCACCCGACAAGTCCGTCCGGATCACCAGCGTGTTCACGAAACAACCCACCAGCTCATCCAGCGCCTCATCCGTACGCCCCGCGATCGCCGAACCGATCGGAATGTCCGTGCCCGCACCCAGCCGCGACAACGTCACCGCCAGCGCAGCCTGCAACACCATGAACACCGTCACGCCACGCTCACGCGCCACCTCACGCAACCGCGCATGCACCCCAGCCGGCACCTGCACCCCCACCGCATGCCCCTCATGCGACGCGACCGCAGGACGCGACCGGTCATACGGCAACGCCAGCTCCTCCGGGGCACCGGCCAGCGCCTCACGCCAGAACCCCACCTGACGCGACAACACACTCTCCGGATCCTCCTCGGACCCGAGCATCTCCCGCTGCCACAACGCATAGTCGGCGTACTGCACCGGCAACGGCGCCCACACAGGAGCCCGCCCCTCACACCGCGCCGCATAAGCAGACGTCAAGTCCCGCTCCAACGGAGCAGACGACCACCCATCACTGGCAATGTGATGGACTACGACCGTCAGGACGTGTTCATCCGCTCCCAGAGTGAACAGACGGGCCTGGAATGGGATCTCCTCCGCAAGGTCGAAGGCGTACTGCGCCGCCTCCGCCACTGCTGCGTCCAGGCCCTCCGCGCTCACATCAGTGACGGTTAGCGCGAAGTCGGTCTCGTGGACGGGCAGGATCCGCTGATACGGCTCACCGTCTGCCACCGCGAACACCGTCCGCAGCACCTCATGCCGGTCCAGGACATCGCGCAGAGCATCTTCCAAGGCTTGCTGGTTCAGCGCCCCCGTCAGCCGCACGCCGATCGGGATGTTGTACGTCGCGCTCGGCCC
>NZ_JBEZOK010000069.1:0-1451 GCF_040706515.1 Streptomyces sp. NPDC047880
GAGCACGCCCCCCTGACGTTGGCGCAGCAGGCCAGCGGCATCCCGAACGGCAGCCCGCTGTTCACCTCGCTGTTCAACTACCGGCACGGCAGGCGCCCACAGGCGGTACCCGCCCCGGAAGCCGCTGACGCGCCCAGGGGCATCGTCACGGTGTCCATGCGCGAGGTGACGAACTACCCGGTGACCGTGGCGATCGACGATCTGGAGTCCAGGTTCGGGCTGACCGTGGACGCGGTGGGCCCGGTCGACGGGCAGGCGGTGTGCCGACTTCTGCACACCTGCGTCGACAACCTCGTGAGCACACTGGAAGACGATCCACACGGTCTCTTGTCGGCAGTGGACGTCCTCGACGCCTCCGAACAGAACCGACTCCTCGAATCCTGGAACGACACCACGACGGAACTGCCGGAGCAGGGTGTCCACACCTTGGTCGCCGAACAGGTGCGGCGCCGTCCGGACGCCGTGGCAGTGGAGTTCGGAGCCGCGCACCTCTCGTACCGGCAGCTCGACGCGCGAGCCAATCAGATCGCGCACGCGCTCATCGCGGCCGGTGTGCGCAGGGGGTCGCTGGTCGGAGTGTGCCTGGAGCGCGGTCCCGATGCGGTGGCCGCACTGCTGGGAGTGTGGAAGGCCGGCGCGGGCTACGTACCGCTGGACACGGACTACCCCTCCGCCCGGTTGGCGTCCATGCTGCGCGATGCCGACGTCCAGGTCGTGGTCAGCCAGGGAGGGCTGGCCGACCTCCTGACGGACTTCGACGGTGTGGTCGTACAGGTCGAGAGTGTCGATGAATCCTCCTTCCCGAGCGAGGATCCGGCAGTAGCCGTGGCCGCAGGTGACGCCGCTTACGTGATGTTCACGTCCGGATCCGCGGGGTTGCCCAAGGGCGTGATGGTGGAGCACCGTGCCGTGGTTCGGCTGGTGTGGGGGCAGCAGTACGCCGAGTTCAGCGAGCAGAACGTGCACCTGCTGCTGGCGCCGCTGGCGTTCGACGCCTCGACCTTCGAGTTGTGGGGCGCGCTGGTGCACGGCGGCCGCCTGGTGATCGCTCCTCCCGGCGCCGTCGGCCTGGCGGAGCTCCGGTCGCTGATCTCCGAGAAGGGCATCCGCAACCTGTGGTTGACCGCTGCGCTCTTCAACACGGTCGTCGATGAGGACCCGAGCGTGCTGGCGGGACTGGCGCGCGTGCTGGTCGGCGGCGAGGCGTTGTCGGCACGGCACGTGCGGGAAGCGCAGACTGCGGTGCCCGGACTGCGGGTGGTGAACGGGTACGGGCCCACCGAGACCACCACGTTCGCCTGCACCTACGCCATCCCGGAGCTGCCCGAGGACGCACAGTCCGTGCCGATCGGCTCTCCGATTGCGAATACGCGGGTGTTTGTGCTGGATGGTTTGTTGCGGCCGGTGCCGGTGGGTGTGGCGGGGGAGTTGTATGTGGCGGGTGCGGGTCT
>NZ_JBEZOK010000070.1:0-1427 GCF_040706515.1 Streptomyces sp. NPDC047880
GTGCATGCGCGGTTGCGTGAGGTGGCGCGTGAGCGTGGCGTGACGGTGTTCATGGTGTTGCAGGCGGCGCTGGCGGTGACGTTGTCGCGGGTGGGCGCGGGCACCGACATTCCGATCGGTTCGGCGGTCGCGGGTCGTACGGATGAGGCGCTGGACGAGCTGGTCGGGTTCTTCGTGAACACGCTGGTGATCCGGACGGACCTGTCGGGTGATCCGACGTTCGCGCAGGTGCTGGAGCGGGTGCGGGAGACGAGCCTGGCCGGGTTCGGGCATCAGGATGTGCCGTTCGAGCGGCTGGTGGAGGAGCTGGCGCCGGCGCGTTCGCTGGCCCGGCATCCGCTGTTCCAGGTGATGCTGACGTTGCAGAACAACGCCCAGGCGGTCGTCGACCTGCCCGGGCTGAGCGCCTCCGGAGCACTGGCCGGGTCGGCGAAGTCCACCGGGACGGTAACGGCCAAGTTCGATCTGGATGTCACCGCCACCGAGGTGTTCGACGCCGAAGGTGCTCCCGCTGGCATGCGGGGTGTCGTGACCGTGGCTGCGGATGTGTTCGGGGTGGGGGCGGCTGAGCGGTTTGCGGAGTGGTTGGTGCGGGTGGTCGAGGTGGTGGTGGGGGCGCCGGACATCCGGGTGGGTGCGGTGGATGTGCTGGGTGCGGCTGAGCGGGCGTTGGTGGTGGAGGAGTGGAATGCGACGTCTGCGGGTGTGGGCTTGGTCGAGGGGTTGGTTCCCGAGCGGATTGCGGAGTGGGCGGTTGTTGATCCGGGTGCGGTGGCGGTGGTGTGTGAGGGGGTGGAGTTGTCGTATGGGGAGTTGGATGCGTGGGCTAATCGGTTTGCGGGGTTGTTGAGGGCGCGGGGTGTGGGTGCGGAGTCGGTGGTGGGGCTGTGTCTGCCTCGGGGTGTGGAGATGGTGGCGGCGATTGTGGGTGTGTGGCGGGCGGGGGCCGCCTATGTGCCGCTGGACCCCGAATACCCGGCGGAACGTTTGCAGTTCATGGTGGAGGACAGCGGGGCTGAACTCGTGGTGGGCCGGGGCGGCTTGTTGGGCGAATTGTCGGCGGCTGGGGTGGAGGGCGTCGATCTGGGCGATCAGGCTGTGGCCGAGGAATTGGCCGGGTTGCCGGGAGACGGCGTTTCCGGCGTGGTGCTTCGTGCCGAGGGTTTGGCGTATGTGATTTATACGTCGGGTTCGACGGGGTGGCCGAAGGGTGTGGCGGCTACGCAGGGTGGGTTGGCGTATTTGGTGGGTGCGTTGGGTCCGGTGTTGGGTGCGGGGCCGGGTGTGGGGGTGTTGCAGTTCGCGTCGTTCAGTTTTGATGCGTCGGTTTTGGATGTTGCGGTGACGTTGTCGTCGGGTGGGACGTTGGTGGTGGCGTCGGCGGCGGAGCGGTCGGATGGGTCGTTGTTGGCGGGGTTGGTTCGGGG
>NZ_JBEZOK010000071.1:0-1423 GCF_040706515.1 Streptomyces sp. NPDC047880
CTAGTAGTGCTTGGTCAGGTCGGTGTTGGGC
This sequence comes from Streptomyces sp. NPDC047880, assembly GCF_040706515.1. Taxonomy (NCBI): domain Bacteria; kingdom Bacillati; phylum Actinomycetota; class Actinomycetes; order Kitasatosporales; family Streptomycetaceae; genus Streptomyces; species Streptomyces sp. NPDC047880. The sequence continues at coordinate 32 of NZ_JBEZOK010000071.1, forward strand.
TGGTTATGTCGCGGTTGCAGGTGGGGCAGGCGCCGGTCCAGGTCGCGAGGAGTGTCTGCAGCTCGCGGACGACTTGGTAGAGGCTCAGGCCGACGCCGTGTCTTTTGGGGCCCGGGCCAGTCGCTGCAGGGTGCAGAAGGCATGCGCGACGGAGACGAGGGTGACGTGGTGGTGCCAGCCGCTCCAGGTCCGGCCCTCGAAGTGGGCCAGGCCCAGGGCCTGCTTCATCTCCCGGTAATCGTGCTCGATGCGCCAGCGGAGCTTGGCGAGGCGGACCAGGGTGGTCAGCGGGGTGTCCTCGGGCAGGTCGGACAGCCAGAACTGGACCGGCTCGCTCTCGCTTGCGGGCCATTCGGCCAGCAGCCAGCACGCGGGCAGCTCCGGGCCGTCGGTGGCCTGCCGGATCTCGCGTCCGGCGGGCCGGATCCGCAGGGCCATGAAACGGGAGTACATCCGTTTCAGGCCGGAGCGGCCGGTGCCCGGCCTGGAGCCCTCCCGCCACTGCACCGGCCGTGCGGCCTTCCGGCCCGCCGCGATGACCAGCTCTTTCACCGACCGGGCAGGGTCGGGGTACTTCGGCACCGGCGGGCGTCCGTTGCCCGAGTACGGCTCGCGCACCGGGACCGCGTCGGCGGGCTGTGCCGACAGGGTGGTGGAGATCCCCACCACGTAATTCAGGCCGCGGGCCTGCAGCCCGTGCCGGAAGGCCGCGGCGTCACCGTATCCGGCGTCCGCGATGGCCAGCGGCACATCGATCCCCCAGGAGCGGGTCTCATCGAGCATGTCCAGGGCCAGCTGCCACTTCTCCACGTGCCCGATGTCGTCGGGAATGCCGCAGGCAGTGCGACGGGCGACCTTGCCGGGATCGGCCTTCGGTGAGGCCGGGTCCCAGGTCGCCGGCAGGAACAGCCGCCAGTTGACCGCCGTCGAGGCGTGGCCGGACGCGAGGTGGAGCGAGACGCCCACCTGGCAGTTGGTGACCTTGCCGGCGGTGCCGGTGTACTGCCGCGACACACACGCCGAGGCGGTCCCGTCCTTCAGGAACCCGGTGTCGTCGAAGACCACGGCTTTCGGCCGGATCACCGCCTCCATCCGCCACGCCAGCTGGGCCCGGATATGCGCCGGGTCCCAGGGGCTGGTGGTGATGAAGTTGGCCAGAGCCTGACGGTTGCCGTCAGCCCCGAGCCGGGCGGCCATCGGCTCGATGGACTTGCGCCGCCCGTCGGTCAGCAATCCCCGCAGGTAGACCTGCCCCCACCGGCGCTGGTCCTTGCGCGCGAACGGCTCGAACACCTCCGCCGCGAACGCCTCCAACTCACCACGCACCAAGCCAATCTCGTCCGGAGTCACACACCCTCAACGCCACACCAGGCCCGGAGGACACGCACCACC
>NZ_JBEZOK010000072.1:0-1158 GCF_040706515.1 Streptomyces sp. NPDC047880
GTACGAGGGCTTCCGGCCGGCACGCCGGGAGCACGCACCGGACGCCGCTCCTTCACGGGCGAACGTTGCCTGCCGCGGCACTAGTAGTGCTTGGTCAGGTCGGTATCGGTTGTGGCATGTCGCGGTGACAGGTCGGGCAGGCGCCGGTCCAGACGGCGAGGAGGAACTGCATCTCGCGGACCACCTGGTAGAGGGTCAGGCCGACGCCGCTTCTTTTGGGGTCCGGGCCAGTCGCTGCAGCGTGCAGAAGGCGTGGGCGGCGGAGACAAGGGTGACGTGGTGGTGCCAGCCGTTCCAGGTGCGGCCCTCGAAGTGGGCCAGGCCCAGGGCCTGTTTCATCTCGCGGTAGTCGTGCTCGATCCGCCAGCGGAGCTTGGCCAGCCGCACCAGCGTGGTCAGCGGGGTGTCGTCGGGCAGGTTGGAAAGCCAGAACTGCACCGGCTCCGGCTCGGTGGCGGGCCACTCGGCCAGCAGCCAGCACGCGGGCAGTTCCGGACCGCCGACGGCTTTGCGGATCTCGCGTCCGGCGGGCCGGATCCGCAGTGCCACAAACCGTGAGTACATGCGCTTGAACCCGCTGCGGCCGCTGCCGGGACGGGAGCCCTCCCGCCACTGCACCGGCCGGGCCGCCTGCTTCCCCGCGGCGATGACCAGCTCTTTCACGCTCTTGGGCGCCTCGGGGTAGGCAGGCTGGGGCGGGCGCCCGCGGCCGCTGTGGGGCGGCGTTTGCGGTGCCGCGTCGTGCGGGTGGGCTGTGACGGTGGTCGAGCTGCCCACCACGTAGTGCAGCCCGCGTGTCTCCAGGCCGAGCCGGAAGGCTGCGGTGTCGCCGTAGCCGCCGTCGGCCACGACGAGGGGGACGTCGACGCTCCAGGAGCGGGTCTCGTCGATCATGTCCAGGGCCAGCTGCCACTTCTCGACATGGCCCACGTCCGGCGGGATGCCGCACCGCTCGCGGCGGGCCACCTTCGCGGGATCGGCCTGCGGCGAGGCCGGATCCCAGCTCTTGGGCAGGAACAGACGCCAGTCGATCGCCGCCGAGGCGGTGTCGGAGGCCAGGTGCAGGGACACGCCGGCCTGGCAGTTGGCGACCTTGCCGGCGGTGCCGGTGTACTGCCGAGACACACAGGCCGACGCATCGCCGTCCTTGAGGAACCC
>NZ_JBEZOK010000073.1:0-1155 GCF_040706515.1 Streptomyces sp. NPDC047880
TCTCCCGTCCGGTACATCCGCGCACCCGCCGGACCATACGGACACGCCACGAACCGCCCCGCCGTCAGCCCCGCACGATCCAGATACCCCCGCGCCAGACCCGCCCCCGCCACATACAACTCCCCCGCCACACCCACCGGCACCGGACGCAAACCCCCATCCAGCACAAACACCCGAAGATCAGAAAGCCCCACACCAATCCCACCACCACGACCCTCCGCCGAATCCAGAGGGGAATACGTGACATGAACCGTCGTCTCCGTGATCCCATACATGTTCACCAACCGCGGCCCCTCATCCCCATGCCGCGCAAACCAGCCCTCCAACCGGGCCACATCCAACGCCTCACCACCGAACACCACACACCGCAACACCCAGTCATCCCGCTCCACCGCCATCAACTGATAAAACGCCGACGGCGTCTGACTCAGAACCGTCACCCCCTCCTCCGCCAGCAACCGCGCAAACTCCCGCGGCGAACGACTCACCCCGAACGGCACCACCACCAACCGCCCACCATGCAGCAACGCACCCCACAACTCCCACACCGAAAAATCAAACGCATACGAATGGAACAACGACCACACATCACCCGAACCAAAACCGAACCAGTCCCGCGTCGCCCCGAACAACCGCACCACATTCCGATGCGGCACCACCACACCCTTCGGACGCCCCGTCGAACCCGACGTATAAATCACATACGCCGCAGAATCCGGCAACACCTCCACCCCCAGATTCCCCTCCCCCACCCCCACCACATCAACATCAACATCCCCCACACCCAAAGTCACCACCGGCCGCACATCACCCAGCACAAACTCCACCCGCTCCGCCGGATACTCCGGATCCACCGGCACATACGCCGCACCCGACTTCAACACCGCCAGCACCGCAACCACCAACTCCACCGACCGCGGCAACACCAACGCCACAAACCGCTCCGGCCCCGCCCCCCGCTCCACCAACCACCGCGCCAGACGATTCGCCCACGCATTCAACTCCCCATACGACAACGACCGCCCCTCACACACCACCGCCACCGCACCCGGATCACGCACCACCTGCGCCTCAAACAACTCCACCACCGACAACCCCCCACCCAACACCACATCCCCACCCCCACCAGCCCACCCCAAAACCAACCCACGCTCA
>NZ_JBEZOK010000074.1:0-1082 GCF_040706515.1 Streptomyces sp. NPDC047880
GGGTGCGGTGGTCGGCTGAGGGCCGGCTGGTGTTCGCGGGGCGTGCGGATGAGCAGGTGAAGATCCGGGGGTTCCGGATCGAGCCGGGTGAGGTCAAGGCGGTGCTGGCCGCGCATCCGGCGGTGGCGCAGGTGGCGGTGGTCGCCCGTGAGGACGTTCCCGGGGACAAACGCCTGGTGGCGTACGTCGTTCCGGTTCCTGGCGAGGACATGGCTCCCGAGGGGCTGGCTCGCCAGGTGCGCGCCTTCTCGGCGGAGCGGTTGCCGGAGTACATGGTGCCCTCGGCGGTTGTCGTGCTGGAGGCGTTGCCGTTGACGGTGAACGGCAAGCTGGACCGCAAGGCGCTGCCCGCACCGGAGTACGTGAGTGGCGGGGGCCGCGGTGCGGTGTCGGTGCAGGAGGAGATCCTGTGCCAGGCGTTCGCCCAGGTCCTCGGTCTGGACGAGGTGGGTGTCGAGGACGACTTCTTCGCTCTCGGCGGCCACTCGTTGCTGGCGACCCGGCTGGTGAGTCGGGTGCGTGCGGTGCTGGGGGTGGAGGTGGCGCTGCGAACCCTGTTCGAGGCGTCCACGCCGGCCGGCCTCGCGGCACGGCTGGGCCAGGCGGACACGGCGCGTCCGGCTCTGGTGGCGGGGGAGCGCCCGGAGCGGGTGCCGCTGTCGTACGCGCAGCGCCGGCTGTGGTTCTTGACGCAGCTGGAAGGTCCGAGCGCGAACTACAACATGCCGATCGCGGTGCGACTGACCGGGGCGCTGGACAGGGACGCACTTGAGGGTGCGCTGCGGGATGTGCTGGAGCGCCATGAGGTACTGCGCACGGTGTTCGCGGAGACGGACGGCGAGCCGTACCAGCGGATCCTGCCCGTCGAGGAGAGCGGCTTCGCACTGACGGTCACCGATGTGCGCGCGGAGGAGCTCGGCGGGGCTGTGGCGGAGGCGGCACGGTATGCCTTCGACCTTGCGGAGGAGATCCCTGTCCGGGCCCGGTTGTTCAGGGTCGGTGCGGATGAGCATGTGCTGGTGCTGGTGGTGCATCACATCGCGGGTGATGGCTGGTCGATGGGGCCGTTGGCGCGGGATGTG
>NZ_JBEZOK010000075.1:0-1067 GCF_040706515.1 Streptomyces sp. NPDC047880
GACCTCGACCACCACGGCGCGACCGTCGCCCCCCGGCCGCACCGGAACACCTCGCCACGCCGAGCGGCCGCCACCGACGGCAGGCCGGCGCCCCCGCCGCACCCGGAGCGCGGCCCCCGGGCGCGGCGAGAAGGAGCGTCAGGCGGTGGGCATGGGGTAGTCCATGCGGGATGTGACGTCGTAGGTGTTCTCCGGGACCTTGTGGCTGTATCGGCTGGTGGGCGCGAAGTCGTACGAGCAGTAGTTGCTCCAGGGGCTTCCCGGCCAGTAGACACGGGCCATCGGCACCCCGGCCCAGTGGTGGAACCACAGTTCCAGCACGACACCGGTCGCGTGGCTGCCCTCGGTGGTGACGGTGTCGCCGACGGCGAAGCCGTACACGGCGCGCTCGCGCGCGATGGCCACCGGGTCGGCCAGGCGCATGGCGGCCTCTTCGGAGCGGCCGTTGACCCAGCGCCCCGACCACGCCACGGTGAACGCGTCGCCCTCGACGGAGGTGACGGTGCCGCGCTGGATCACGGGGCGCGGCTTCCCCACCTTGTCCCGGGCGTCGTCGTGCATCGGGTCGTAGATGAAAGTGCGCTCCACCCGGTCACCGGGGCGGTATCCGTCGGAGCGATCGGCGTAGGTGTCTCCAGGGATGTACTCGCGGGGGATGATCAGCACCGTTTCCTCGTCGTGCCACACGTCCGACTGGCCATCCAGGGCGATGTATCCGTTCAGCGCGGCGGGCAGAGCGGGGAAGCACGCGACGCTCTGCATGAGGGTGTCGAGACGGTTCGGGTTCAGGGGGCGCTCGAACTCGCCGAGCACCCAGTCACCGGGGCGGACGTCGGCAATCGGGCACAGACGGACCCCGCCCATGTCGGTACCTGCTGGGGGCTGGCGGTACAGGGAGTCGGTGGGCCGGTTGGTGACGATCAGCGGGTAGAACGCGGCGTCGATGACGGCCATGGTGACCTCCGGGTGGCTCGGGTTTCGAGTGGTGGTGTCGGTCGGGGTGCCACCCCCTCCCAACAAGGACAACATTACCAGTGTTGGGCCGGAAACGGAAGCTGAAAAGGGGG
>NZ_JBEZOK010000076.1:0-1010 GCF_040706515.1 Streptomyces sp. NPDC047880
TAGGCCGTTTCTGATGGCTCTTGGACGGTGTCTCGGAGCCAGATGACGATCGCGGTGACGGTCAGGGTGCCGTTGAAGATGTAGTCGCGTTTGTCGTACCGGGTGGCCACCGCGCGGAACTGCTTCCACTTGTTCACGCACCGTTCGACTGCGTTGCGGCGGCGGTACTGGGCCTTGTCGAAGGCTGGGGGGCGGCCACCGGCTCGTCCCCGGCGCTTGCGGTGGAGCCGCTGGTCGTCGGGCTGGGCGATGGTGGCTTTGATGGCGCGCCGTCGCAGGTAGGCGCGGTTGTCGCGGCTGGAGTAGGCCTTGTCGCCGCGGACCCGGTCCGGCCGGCTGCGCGGGCGGCCCGGTCCGCGGCGCCGGATGCGTAAGCCGTCCAGCACCGGGGCGAACATCGGGCTGTCACCGCGCTGACCGGGCGAGGTCAGCCAGTGCAGCGGGCGGGCCCGGTCGTCGGAGAGCAGATGGACCTTGCTGGTCAGCCCGCCCCGTGAGCGCCCCAACGCCTCCCGCCCATCTGCCTCCTCACGCGCCCCGCCCCTTTTTGCGGGTGGTCGGCCGGCGGCTTGCGAGGCGCTCCGGCCGCGTGCTGATGCGCCCGGCAGGAAGTGGAGTCGATGTTCACGGCCCACTCCTGCCGGCCCGCCCGGCCAGCGAGCGCCCCGTCCGGGTCGCCGGCATCCGCCTCGATCTGTAACTCCTCGAGGACGGCCTGCCAGGTGCCGTCGGCCGACCAGCGGCGATGACGCTCGTAGACGGTCTGCCAGGGGCCGTACCGTTCCGGCAGGTCAGGCCAGGGCACCCCGGTCCGGGCCCGGAACAACACCCCGTTGATCACCTTGCGGTGATCCGCCCACTGCCCACCCGGTTTGCCGTTGCCGGGCAGGAGAGGTTCGATCTTCTGCCACTGCGCGTCCGTGAGTTCGTGTCGCCGCACCATACGGGCATCCTGCCCGGCCCACCACGAGATCCACCCAGCCCACCAAGAGCCATCAGAAACGGCCTAG